>CAYQQG010000247.1:0-1548 GCA_964419535.1 uncultured Sangeribacter sp. | reverse complement strand
CGGCGATCGAGACGATCCATTCAATCGTAGTGCTGTGGGCAAAGATGTTGACAATCATCAGGATAATGAGTCCAAAGAGTCCCATCATCAGGTATGAGCCCATCTTCGAGAGGTCTGATTTGGTGAAATAACCATAGACGGACATCGCACCGAAAGTTCCGGCAGTGATGAAGAGGGTATAGACAATTGTGCCAAGCTTGTAGGCGATGAAAATCGGCGCTAACCAAGTTCCCATCAAGGCCGAGAAGAGACAGAAAAGGAATAGCACAGTGCCTTGACTCATCTTCATAGCGCGCGCGGGAATCACCCATGCCATGACAAACATGGCGATAAGCATGCCCCAGAACACAATCTGATTGCCGAAAAAGAATGTGAATGCGGCCGTGGAAGATGCGACACCTAGTGCGCAGAAGGCTGAAATCAACAGACCGATGAACATGCGCACATAAACTTTACGCATCACGGTATTGACCTGAGTGGTCAGTGCGTTGCGGTCATAGCCTCCGCCATAATAAGGGGGAGGGGTTTGAGGGGTTCTATAATCCATATCTTATTTCTATTTTTAAGTTTCTGAAAATTTGTTAGCCGAACAAATATTTGTCAATAATATAAAATCGTCTTCGCTTATTTATAGAGTCTATTTTATAAGAAATCTATCACTTGGACACAAATTTTTCTCCTTGGATTAATCTTTTTCATAAGTTAATCATTTCCTTTTGATTAATCTTTGATAAAAAGGTTTGTCAAAGGTGAAATATTTATTGACGAATTCAATATATTAACGGCCGGCAATGAGAATTTGTTGTGTCTTTACATTCTTTCGGGCATCTCCATTCCGAGCAGGCCGACACCGGCACGAAGTGTGCGGGCAACCAGTTGCGAGAGGTTGAGTCTCAGACAACGTGTCGCGGCGTCATCCTCTTTGAGAATTGAGTAATCGTGATAGAACTGATTGTATTCCTTGGCCAGGTCATAGCAATAGTTGGCGATAAGGGCCGGTGAATAGCTGCGCCCGGCTTCGGCTACTACCGACGGGAAATCGGCAACTTTCTGGATCAGCACCTGTTCCTTTTCGTTCGGAACCGCACCGGCGTATGAGCAGGAACCGAGTTCTTCGGCCGCTTTGCGGCACACACTTCGGATACGGGCATAGGTATATTGAAGGAACGGACCTGTATTGCCGTTGAAATCGATCGACTCCTTAGGATTGAAGAGCATATTCTTTTTCGGGTCGACCTTAAGAAGGAAATATTTCAGGGCGCCGAGGCCGACCATTCTGGCAATCTCTGACGCTTCCTCCTCGGTCATTCCGTCAAAACGTGAAGCCGCGGCCTCGCGTGCGTTGGCAATCATAGTGTCCATAAGGTCGTCGGCATCGACAACGGTCCCTTCGCGCGATTTCATCTTCCCTTCCGGAAGTTCCACCATTCCGTATGAGAAATGGGTCAGTGATTTTCCCCATTTGAACCCGAGTTTGTCAAGAAGAAGGCTCAGCACCTGGAAGTGATAGTTCTGTTCGTTGCCTACCACATAGATCATCTTGTCGAT
>CAYQQG010000246.1:0-1570 GCA_964419535.1 uncultured Sangeribacter sp. | reverse complement strand
GTGGCTGTGCTCCCTGAAGCCGAAGAATTTGATGTGGAAATCCATGAAGGAGAAATCAAGTGGGACACCTTCCGTTCGGGAGGAGCCGGGGGCCAGAATGTAAATAAGGTGGAATCGGGTGTCAGACTTCGTTATAACTGGAAGAATCCGAATACGGGGGTTGTGGAGGAAATTCTGATCGAATGCACCGAAACGCGAGACCAACCCAAGAACAAAGAACGGGCTTTGTCGCGCCTGCGTACCTTCATTTATGACAAAGAGCATCAAAAATATCTTGACGATATCGCCTCCAAGCGCAAGACAATGGTCAGCACCGGCGACCGGTCAGCTAAGATCCGCACATATAATTATCCGCAAGGCCGAATAACGGATCACAGGATCAACTATACGGTCTATAATCTTTCAGCCTTTATGGACGGAGACATTCAAGAATGTATCGACCGCCTGATCGTGGCCGAGAACGCCGAGAAGCTAAAGGCTTCCGAACTCTGAGTTAGCCCCCTTTCAACAAAATTTTGTGAAACGGGGTCTTAAAGTGCTTTGATTGCCGGGGGATCGAGCCGTCGGGTCGCGATGTCGAAACTGGCGCCGATGAGGATTATATTTTTGCCGGAGACGGAATCGCCAAGCCAGTATTTCTTATTTTCGATCTGCTCCAAAGCGGCACGGGATGTGCTGTCAACCTTGAATTCGAATATGAAAATATAGCGGTCGGTCTCAACTTTCAGGTCGATGCGGCCGTCCGATGTCCGCATCTCCATTTGCGTGAAGAATCCCATGAGCGTGAACAGCAGATAGACGGCGTTCTGGAAGTGAGCCTCCGCCGATCCTTTATCACTGTAAGGCACAGAGGCGATCAGACTTTCGAGCCGCTTCATGAAATCTTCAGCGTCACCTTTGCGGACTGCAATCACGAAATCAGCGACAGTGAATCCGCTTGTGGAAGTGAACTTGGGGATGTAAGATTCCATCAGATAGTTTAAAAAGCCCTTCTTGACCTCTTTGTTCGGATAATCGAGTTTGTATGTGTTCAGATCGCGGTCGAAATCCTTGATCGTAAGATATCCGGTTTGATAAAACGCTGGTAGAGGGTCCGGGTTTAGCAATCCCGCGGCTTCGAGTTTGTCGGCGTCAATGAAAGAGGGTGCTATCTCGCGGAAAAGAAAGAAATCTTTTTCAAGGAGTTTGACCAGAAAAGTTGGTGTCCCGCTGTCGAACCAATATGATTTTATTGATTTATTTGCGAATGCATTTATGAGGCTGAAAGGATTATATATGTCGGGCGATTTCTTAAAGAAATGGTAACCGTCATAGCTTTGTCGCAGTGCATGGCGAGCTTCATCAAATGTCATATCCTCGTTTTCTGCTAATTCCTTGATTCCAACTTTAAAATAATCATCAAGTTCTTCGGAAGTGATTCCGCAAATTGAGCTGAATTGCTCGGTGAACGAGATGTCTCGCAGATTGTTGAGGTCTGAGAATATGGAGACCTTCGAGAATCGGGCAACGCCGGTTAGCATCGCCAGCTCGATATAGGGGTCCATCGTCTTTAGGTTAGAATAAAAAGCCT
>CAYQQG010000245.1:0-1573 GCA_964419535.1 uncultured Sangeribacter sp. | reverse complement strand
CTTGGTCTTCCTGCTTTGGGGTTCGGATGCAATCTCCAAGCAATCCCTGATCGACCCGTCGCGCCACCTCATCCTCACCGCTCCTCATCCCTCTCCCCTCTCTGCTCATCGCGGCTTCTTCGGCCGTCATCATTTCTCTCAAGCTAATAATTGGCTGCAGAATCACGGCCAGACACCTATCGAATGGTAATGAATAAACTCTTCTCCCTGCTGCTCATCTTTCTTTCCGCATTGCCGGTGTCAGCAACTTTTAACGACACCTCTACCCGAGCTTTCGATCCGAAGTTTCGCACGCTCACCGTCACCCTCAACAATGAGCTGATGCGCGACCCCGTACTCCGGATGACAGAACCCGCCGACCGTCTCGTCTTCTCTTTCGACGAAATCACCGAGGACCGTTCCTATCTTCGCGCGCGTCTGGTCCATTGCAATGCGGATTGGAAACCCTCGATGCTCGCTGAAACGGAATTTGCCGACGGTTTTAATCAAGCCGACATCGAAGACTTCGGCTATTCGTCAAACACATTCATCCATTATGTAAACTATAAGTTTACACTTCCGACTGAAGGTTTGCGTCCTCTCGTTTCGGGCAATTATCTTCTTCAGGTATATGATGCGGACGATCCCGACACGACCCTTCTCCAATTCCGCTTCCGCGCCGCTGAGTCCGGAATGGCAATCAGCGGACACGCCGACGGACGCACAGACCGCAGTTTCAATTCCGGACTTCAGCAGCTCTCCCTTGTCCTCACCCCGATCGGAAACACGAACTACAATCCCTATGCCGACATATTCGTCGAGGTGCTTCAGAACTCACGCCCCGAAACTTCACGCATATTGAGGGCTCCGTCACGAATGGAGCGCAATTCCTTTATCTATGACCACAATCCGGACCTTATATTCGACGGTGGCAACGAATATCGCCGTTTCGAGACTGTCCGCAACAATTATCCCGGAATGGGGGTCGAATCGACCTATTATGAGGATCCGCTCTATCATGCCATATTAAAAAGGGATCTTCCCCGCACGGAAGGCCAATATATGTTCGACAGCACTCAACGCGGACGATTCAAGATCGATGAGTATAATTCGACGGACCCGGACTTAGGGGCCGATTATATTTTGACCCATTTTTCCTTGGAGGCCGATGAGTTTCCGGACTCTGACGTCTATGTCGAAGGGGAGCTCTTCGGGCGCGGTTTCACGGATCTCAACCGAATGAAATATCTCAAAGACGAAGGCTTATATTCCCTCTCCGTGCCTTTGAAACAAGGTTCTTATAACTATCAGTATGTGGTGGTCCCGCGATCCGGCAAGAAAATCTCCGACTCAACCCGAATCGAAGGGAATCATTTCGAGACCCTGAATGAATATGACGTCTATGTCTGGCTGCGGACACCCGGTTCGCGCGCGGACCGTCTGATCGGCTCGAACATCATAGTCGCTAATCCATAACTTTACTGTAATCTCATATCGGAATTTCCGGATAGCGGTTAAGATTAAGAATAAAAATAAGTAAAAAATATGCTTCAGATAAAAGATAACACTTTGGTTTCGCTCGACCTCGTCGAAC
>CAYQQG010000244.1:0-1606 GCA_964419535.1 uncultured Sangeribacter sp. | reverse complement strand
CCGGTCACAATGCTCGCATTGCTCCCTGCGAGATAGACAAAATTCCCTCGAAAATCCACCGCCCTGAATTTAACATTTTTTGTGGGACGGGGTCTAAAATTCAATCGAATTTACTTCAAATGATGAATGCAAACGATATAGATGGGATTCTCGCCGGCTTCGGGAGGACAATAGATGAAGAGGGAGGTTTCGCACTCGAGATCACCCCCGACCGTACGGCTGACGACCTTCGTCACAACCGTCCCGGAGAATCCCTGCGCAATAAGATTTTAAACTTGCCGGATTCCCCGGGTGTATATATGTATCTTGACCGCCGCGGCAATGTCATTTATGTCGGCAAAGCCAAGCGGCTCAAGCGCCGTGTGTCCTCCTATTTTAACCGCACTCACGATTCCGTGCGCACAAATCTTCTTGTGCGCAACATCGTCGACATGCGATTCATCGTCGTCGCATCGGAAGAGGACGCCCTCCACCTTGAGAACGCGATGATCAAGGAATACCAGCCCCGGTATAACGTCTTACTGAAGGATGACAAGTCCTATCCGTGGATCGTTGTCACCAAGGAGCCTTATCCCCGTGTCTTCATGACACGCACGAAAGGGGAGACCGGTAAATATTACGGGCCTTATTCAAATACGCAGTCGGCTAAAGTGGTGCTTCAGCTGATCCGCGATCTCTATCCGATCCGTTCTTGCCGCCATTATATCGACGAGAGCAGCATCGTGCGAAACAAATTCAGGCTATGTCTGGACTATCATATCAAGAAATGCGGCGGTCCATGCCGCGGATTCGTCAGTCAGGAAGAATATGGGGCGATGATCTCAAAAGTCAAGCAGATCCTTTCCGGAGAAACCCTTGTTCTGGAGAGGCATCTCAAGGAGGAGATGCAGCGCCTCAGCGAAGAATGGAAATTCGAGGAGGCGCAGGTCGTGAAAGAGAAATATGAGGCGGTCACAAAATATAATGCCAAATCCGTGATCGCCCGCACGGAGGAGGGTGATGTCGACATGTTCGCATATGTCGAAAATGTGGACACGGCATACGTCTGTTTCATGCACCTTCATCGCGGGGCTGTGGTCCAGAGCCTGAATCTCGAATTCCGACGGAGGCTCGCCGAGCGGAAGGAGGAGATTCTTTCGATGGCCATAAGCGAGATCGGACGGCGTTTCGACCGTAATTTCGAGGAGGTGATAGTGCCTTTCGAGCCTGATGTCGAATTCGAGGGCGTGAACTTTGTCATCCCCAAGCGAGGCGACAAGAAGAAGATCCTCGATGTCGGAATGAAGAACGCGTCTCAATATATGGCGGACAAGGAGAAGCAGATCGCCGCTCTCGACCCCGAGCGCGGCACGGACCGCCTGATGCAGCAGATGAAAGCCGATTTCCGCCTCAGTGTCGAACCGCGGCATATTGAATGTTTCGACAACTCGAATATCCAGGGAACGAACCCCGTTGCCAGTTGCGTCGTCTTCCGTGACGGCATGCCGGCCAAGCGTGACTATCGCCATTTTAACATAAAGACCGTTGAGGGTCCGGATGATTTCGCTTCCATTAACGAGGTTTTCTACCGGCGCTATACGCGATTGATGTCGGAAGGCGAGCCGTT
>CAYQQG010000243.1:0-1665 GCA_964419535.1 uncultured Sangeribacter sp. | reverse complement strand
AAGGCAAAGGCGACCGCATGGCCATCAACATCAATTACGCTGTGAGCGCCCAGACAATCGCCAAGCGCTATAAGATGCTCAACGCCGAAGAATGGGGCCGCGCTTATTGGACCGCTTCTTCAAACTCAAATATCCAGCCCTCACACGTGCTCTACGGCTCAGGCGTTGCTCCCGTGCTTCAGGAATTCGTAGCCGGCAATCCCAACTACCCGACCACTAACACAGACTGGCAGGACGAAGTCTATCGCACTGCATGGACCAACAACCTCACAGCCTCTATCTCCAACAACTCAGAGAAAGGCTCAGTCCTGATGTCACTCAACTATATCAACCAGAACGGTAACATCAACGACACATTCTACGAGCGCTATTCAGCCCGTGTCAATTCACGCTATGACTTCAATAAATATATCACCGTCGGTGAGAACCTCCTCGTCGCCCGCTGGAAAAACCGCGGTATGGACGTTGCCGGCGACCGTGGTATTCCTTTCACGGCCATGAGCCAGCACCCGGCGCTCCCCGTCCGCGGTCTTAACGGCGACTGGACCCTTCCCCTCGGCCTCATCGGCTCTGACCTTGCAAACCCCGTTCAGCTCATCGCCAACTCCCGCGACAACAACCTCGCTTCATGGCGTATCCTCGGCAACGCTTATCTCGAAATCAAGCCTATCGACGGACTCACATTGAAATCCAACATCGGCATCGAGCACAGCCAGTATTTCAACCAGACTCTCGGCCGCTCAGTGAATCCCGGTGACGTAAACAGCATGGAGAGCGTTTACGGTCAGGGTGACACCTGGACCTGGACAAATACAGCCAACTATCACAGAACATTCGGCGAAAAGCATCATCTCAACGTGCTTCTCGGCACAGAGGCAATCGGCTATACATTCCGTGACCTTTCCGCATCACGCGAAGGATATGCATTCGAGGACGCAGACTTCATGCAGATCGGCGCCGGCACAGGCACACGCAATAATGGCGGCGGCATGACTCAATGGGCTGTCTTCTCGCTGTTCGGCAAAGCCGACTATAACTATGCTGACCGATATTTGGCATCATTCACTATCCGCCGTGACGAAAACTCACGTTTCGCAAAAGGTTATCGCGCAGGCGTCTTCCCGGCATTCTCTTTGGCTTGGCGTCCGACAATGGAGGAATTCTTCCCGAAGAACAATATCCTTAATGATTTGAAGATCCGCTATTCTTGGGGTCAGAACGGTAACGCCAACATCCCGTCGCTCTATCCCGCTTATTCCACTTATATCTTCAACACCGGCAACGGCGCCTACGACCTGAGCGGAACAAACTCTCTGACAACTGCCGGCATCACTCTCGCAAGCACCGGCAACCCCAAACTCAAATGGGAAACCACTTATCAGAACAATATCGGTGTTGACTTCGTCTTCTTCAACGGTGCCCTCAACCTCAATGCCGACTTCTATATCAAGAAGACAAAAGACATGCTCACAATTCCGCCGGCACTCGACGTTGCAGGTGAGAACGCGGCTATCTGGCTCAATACGGGCGACATGAAGAACACCGGTTGGGAAGTGACAATAGGATATACCAGCCCCCAATATGGTGACTTCTCATGGAACGGTTCGATCAACCTCTCACAATATAAGAATAAGCTCATCAACCTCAACTCACGCCAGAAATTCA
>CAYQQG010000242.1:0-1682 GCA_964419535.1 uncultured Sangeribacter sp. | reverse complement strand
CAAGAACTATAAGGACTATCGCGGATATCACGGATATACCTCCTACGGGCCTTCGAAGAAAAATTCTTGAGATTCAACACTTCAACAGAAATAATATACAAATGCAGGCTCAACAGCTTGCATTTGTATTTCCCTTTATATACGCGGAGGACAAATTTGCCTGCTTGCAACCTCCCAAAAAAATGCTAAAAAAATTAATTGCAAATGAATTATTTATTCACATCCGAATCCGTTTCGGAGGGACACCCGGACAAGGTGTCCGACCAGATTTCAGACGCGCTTCTTGATGAATTTCTTGCCCGCGATCCCCAAAGTCATGTTGCCATTGAGACACTTTGCACCACAGGCCAGGTAATCGTGGCCGGTGAAGTCACATCGGAAGCATACGTCGATATTCCGGGAGCGACACGCGATGTCATAAACCGCATCGGATATAACCGCGGAGCATACAGATTTGACGCCGATTCTCTCGGCCTCCTCTCCGCGATCCATGAACAGAGCGCGGACATCAACCGTGGCGTTTCCCGTGAAGAAGCCGAACAGCAAGGGGCCGGAGACCAAGGAATGATGTTCGGTTATGCTGTCGACGAGACCGACTCTTATATGCCTCTCACGCTGGACCTATCTCATCGGCTACTCGTCGAATTGGCCAATATACGCCGCGACGCGAAATCGATGAATTATTATCGCAAAGGGAAATTGTCGACATATCTTCGTCCGGACGCGAAAAGCCAGGTGACGGTTGAATATGGAGAAGACGGCAAACCGGTCAGAATCCACACGATCGTCATCTCAACACAACACGACGAATTCGTCCCGCCCCTCGACGATTCCAAGGAAGCGCAGGACCGTGCGGACAAGGAGATGCATGATATCATCTATCGTGACGTCCGCGACGTTCTCCTTCCGCGCGTGAAAGAATCATTGCCGGAAGAGATCCGGAATCTCTTTGACGATGATCTTATCCTTCATGTCAATCCGACCGGCAAGTTTGTCATCGGAGGCCCCCACGGCGACACCGGTCTGACGGGCCGCAAGATCATCGTCGACACATACGGCGGCCGCGGAGCCCACGGAGGCGGTGCGTTCTCAGGCAAGGATCCCTCGAAAGTTGACCGTTCGGCAGCCTACGCCTGCCGTCATATCGCCAAGAATCTCGTTGCGGCCGGAATCGCGCGCGAAGTGCTCGTTCAGGTAGCCTATGCGATCGGAAAGGCCGAACCCGTCAGCATCTTCGTCAATACATTCGGCACGGCCAAGGTTGATCTTACGGACGCCCAGATCGCATCGCGCATCAGCGAAATTTTCGACATGCGGCCAAAGGCGATTGAGGAGCGTCTGAAACTTCGCAATCCTATCTATCTCGAAACGGCGGCCTACGGCCATTTCGGACGCGAGCCGAAAACAGTGAATAAAACCTTCCATTCCCGCTATGAGAAAGAACCGCTCGAGCGCGAAGTTGAGCTCTTCACTTGGGAAAAACTCGACGCCGTTGATGATATAAAAAAGGCCTTCAACGTCCGATAAATTCCACCTCTCGGTGATAGAAACAAAAATATAGGTATAAAAAATCAAGAAAAATAGCCAAACACTTGCGCAATCCAAAAAGATTTCGTAATTTTGCACTCGCAAAACGGAATCGGGGTGTAGCGCAGTTGGTAGCGTGCTACGTTCGGGACGTA
>CAYQQG010000241.1:0-1690 GCA_964419535.1 uncultured Sangeribacter sp. | reverse complement strand
AGACAGTTAGGATCTCTTTCTCTTTTTCGCCGAAGGTATCGTCGATTTTCTTGATATATTTATCGTGGAGCTTTTGGACTGCGGCTTCGCCGTCTTTCTGAACGTCCTCGGGCATTCCGTTGTTTTTCACCTCTTTCTTGAGGATGTCGATCGTGTCGCGGCGTGCGTTGCGGACAGATACCTTTGCGTTTTCGGCCTCGGCCTTGCATTGCTTGACGAGAGCTTTACGGCGTTCCTCAGTCAGCGGGGGGATACCTAAGCGGATAACCTCGCCGTTGTTTTCGGGCATAATTCCGAGATCTGAGTTGATGATTGCCTTCTCAATCTCCTTGAACATTGATTTCTCCCAAGGGGTGATGGCGATTGTGCGGGCGTCGGGCACGCTGACATTGGCGACGTTAGAGATCGGTGCCTGCGAGCCGTAATAGTCAACGCGGATCCCGTCAAGCAATTTGGCGGAAGCCTTGCCGGCACGGATATGAGAGAGTGTTTCGTCAAGATACTCCACTGCGAGCTGCATGGAGTCTTCGGCATTCTGAAGAATTTCTTTTAGTTCCATATAGAGTTTTTTTGAGATAATCAAATGATAAGGATTCAAAAGCTTCGCTTTTGAGCGGGATGGCTTCGCACGCGCAGGATTGGTTCACAAAAGCTTCGTTTTTGAATGGAATGGCTTTGCGCGGGCCTTAAATTTTGGGCATGTGCGGAAGGTTTCGGGCCGATTGCGGAAGGTTTCGTTTCAGGGATGAACGTAGGTTCCGACGTTCTCTCCTTCAAGCATCTTCTGAAGATTCCCCTCTTTGTCCATATTGAAGACATAGATCGGCATTGCGTTCTCTTTGCATAGCGCCGTCGCAGTGAGATCCATGACCTTAAGGTTCCGGCTGAGAATTTCATCGTATGAGATGGTGTCGAATTTTTCAGCTGCCGGGTCTTTCTCCGGGTCGGCCGTATATATGCCGTCGACACGTGTTCCCTTGAGCATGACGTCGGCTTCAGTCTCGATTGCGCGCAATGCCGAGCCGGTGTCGGTTGTGAAATAAGGATTGCCGGTTCCGCCGCTGATGATCGCCACTTTCCCGTTCTTGAGCATCTCGATAGCTTTCCATTTTGAGTAGGGCTCGCCGATCGGGAACATTCCGATTGCGGTCAGGACTCCGGCCGGCTGTCCGATCGCTTCGAGCGCACTGCTGAGCGCCAGGGAATTGATGACCGTAGCGAGCATGCCCATCTGGTCGCCTTTCACGCGATCGAAACCTTTTGACGCTCCGCTCAATCCTCGGAAAATATTTCCGCCGCCGATGACGATCGCAACCTGAACGCCGCTTTCGACCGCTTTCTTTATCTGTTCGGCATAGCTTGCCAGACGTTTGCTGTCAATTCCGTATCCTTGTTCCCCCATCAACGATTCTCCGGAGAGTTTAAGCAATATCCTGTTGAATTTCATTTCTAATTCTTATAAAATTTGAATCTGCCGGCCCGGATCTTAAACGCTTATGAGAAAAATTTAATATTCACAGGGTTCTAAGCCTCACCGGCAATTTCGGTTTCTTAAAAATATTTCTACAAATATAATCTAACTTTCCCTACTTTGCAAATTTATATAGTAATGTCGTGAGGATATTTTTGTAAAAAGAGGATGTGTCAAAATAAAGAATTATTGGATATGTAGGGACATGGCGTGCCATGT
>CAYQQG010000240.1:0-1723 GCA_964419535.1 uncultured Sangeribacter sp. | reverse complement strand
GATGCGGATCACAACGCCGCGATACTGCTGAATACGCTCCTTGTTACCCTCCTTGATTCGATAAGCGACTGTGATTGTGTCGCCGGGCTGGAATTCATCAAATTCTTTTTTGGGAGTTGCGAATGCTTCCTCCACAATCTTGATCAGATCCATTTTTTATTGAAGTTTTTTGGGTTAGCGTGCAATATGGCAGAGTTTCTTTTAAGAGACCACTCTTCGGCCTCACCTCACCAGAGATTGCAAACCGGGCGCAAAGTTACGACTTTTTCCCCAATTACACAAATATTTGTCTGTTTTTGTGAAATTTTGGGTTGTATATTTGGAGATGAAATGAATTTTGAGTGTTTTTTCCCTATATATTCTTGGCCCCCTTTCAGTTAGAGCCGTCCCTGGTCGGCGTATGAATAAAATCCCGCGTTGGTGACTATAATATGGTCGATCATTCTGAGGTCCATTGTCGCGGCGGCGTTTTTCATCGAACGTGTGATCGCGTCGTCCTGAGGCGAGGGCCGAAGGTTGCCGGATGGATGATTGTGTGCAAGAACTATGCTGCGGGCTTCGTCAAGTATTGCTTTTTTGAGGGCGAGTTTAACATCGAAAACGCTGGCGACGGAACTTCCCTTTGTCAGGGCATGGCGTCCGATTATGCTGTTGCTTTGCGAGAGCGTAAGGAGCCATATCTCTTCCTGAGTCTTATTCCCGATTTCATAGCGGAGAAGGTCGTAAAGATCTCCGGAATGGCGAATGACATTTGGCCGGGCAGACATGGATTCGTTTGAGAAGCGTTTGACAAGCTCCATTATCGCCAATATCTGTTGCGCCTTGACCGGTCCGATCCCGTCTGTCTGTCTGAGTTCAGCTTCTTGCTTGCGCATGAGGTTGAGGAACGACCCGTTGCAGGATTCAAACAGGTCGGAACAGATTTGAGT
Source organism: uncultured Sangeribacter sp. (assembly GCA_964419535.1). Lineage (GTDB taxonomy): Bacteria > Bacteroidota > Bacteroidia > Bacteroidales > Muribaculaceae > Lepagella. The sequence goes on along the minus strand of CAYQQG010000240.1, from coordinate 794 downwards.
TATGGGTTTGGAAATTGTGCCGGTCCGCAGAATCAGTGCCAACAGTTCGGCATTCGTGAGCACGCTGAATCCATGGCGCGCCGCTTTTTCGCGCGGGCGCTCTTCGGGATTGACATCCCTTATCATTTTGGCCGGAGTCTCGGACATGGTTTGAGTTCTGTGTGAGTGGAGTGTTGAGCGTCGAGTGAGGATTGAAAGATAAAGAAAATAGATTATTTGCCTTTCCTCATTGCGATTTCCTGAGCTTCGTCGCGGCCGTGGCGAAGGAGTATTTTCCAGACGTAGGCGCGTATGAAACCGGTTCCGTAACCAAGAAGCTGAACGAGCGAGGCTGCGACGGCCATTGAGCCGATTTTCAGACTGCGGGTTTCGATTATGGCAGAAATCCAAAGCGCAAGCAGGTAGATCCCTAAGGGGATGAGCCAAAGCGGAGAGAGAAAGATTGCCAGAAGGACGAGCAACGCCGATCCGACGGTGAAGACCGCGGGAAGCCAGTGGACGAGCTTCATCGAGCCCGGGTAGAGCAATTGGAGCGTGATGCGCGACATTCCGAAGACGTGGACCTGACGCCAGAATTTCTTCAGGTTTCCCCGGCGTTTATGATAGACTTTGACCTCGCGGAATAGTTCGGGCGCATAGCCGGCCTGACGGATTCGTGTCGACATGTCGATGTCTTCGCTGAACATCTCTCGGAAGCCGCCGACCTTTTCCCAAACCTCGCGCGAGAAACCCATGTTGAACGTACGGGGTACGAATTTTTCCATTTGCACTTTTCCGCCCCGGATTCCGCCGGT
>CAYQQG010000239.1:0-1732 GCA_964419535.1 uncultured Sangeribacter sp. | reverse complement strand
CGCCACCAAGAAGGTTTCCAATCCTCCCAAAAAGCACGGCAACATTCCTTTGTAATATAAAAGAACTAACAATGTTGAAAAAATTATTTTTCGCAGCTTCTCTCGTAATCATGGTCGCCGGAACACCGGCAGCCGTGATTGCGCAGGAGACTGAAAATCCGGCTCCCATGACCGATGTCGCAACGCCCGAAGAGGGGAACGGCGATGAAGTCGTGGCTCAGCTTCCGGAGGGTCAGCAAATGATTGAGAGCGATGATGTCAACTCCGGCGAAGTCAACACCGTCGAAGAGAGCGCAATCGCAAAAAAGATGACCCAGGCGGAGAAAGCTCAGAACGTAAAGGAGAATGACTCATGGGGCGGCGCAATCACTATCATCGCTATGGTGATCGTGCTCGGCGCGCTGATCATTCTCAGCATTTTCTTCAACATCTTCGGCCAAATTTCCGCAAAACTCCTCTCAAAGAAAAAATTGGAGGCTCACGGAAAAACAGCTGATGAAGTTGACGATGATCATGAAGCAGTCGATTCAGGTGAAGTAATTGCCGCTATCTCCGCGGCTTTGGCCGAACACTTCAACGACCAGCACGACGTCGAGGATTATATTCTCACAATCCGCAGAATGCGCCGCGCATACTCTCCCTGGAACTCAAAGATCTATAACATCCGTCAGGAACCGGAACTCTCAAAGAACCCCGGACGTCCGCTCCCTGCAAGCAAAAACGTAAAATAACAATCTCTCCGACACCTTATATAATATAAAAAATGAAAGAATACAAGTATAAGATCAACGGCACCAAATTCAATGTGGTCGTGGGCGATGTTGAAGACAACAAAGTGCATGTTGAAGTCAACGGCACTCCTTACGACGTTGAACTCGATAAGGCTCCCGCAACCAAGATCGCTCCCGTTTCGAAACCCAAAGCACCGGCCGCAGCGCCGCGCACTTCAACCGGCGAAAAAGTCATCTCCAAACCGGCTCCCGCAGCTACAGGCGACGGCACTCCCGTCAAGTCTCCTCTCCCGGGAACAATCATGAGCTTCAACGTCAGCGAAGGCCAGAGCGTAAACGCCGGCGACACAGTGTGTGTTCTCGAAGCTATGAAGATGGAAAATGACATCCACTGCTCCACTTCCGGTGTCGTCAAGAAAATCCTTGTGGGAGTTGGCGACGCAATTCTCGAAGGCACTGACATCATGATCATCGGCTGATCTCTGTCTCCGGGTATTATTTGATTATACTGACTTAACTCAAAAAAAATGTTACTGCTTAGTTCATTCTCAAAATTTCTGGAAGACTCTCTGCAGACATTCTGGAATTTCACCGGCTTCGCAAACTGCGAATGGGGAAATATCATTATGTTGGCTGTCGGATGCTTCTTCGTCTGGCTTGCAATCAAGAAGAATTTCGAGCCCCTTTTGCTCGTGCCGATCGGTTTCGGCATGCTTCTTGGAAACATACCTTTCCAGCCCGGCATGGAAATCGGCATCTATGAAGAGGGTTCCGTCCTTAACATCCTTTTCAACGGCGTCCAGAAAGGCTGGTATCCCCCGCTGATCTTCCTCGGAATCGGCGCCATGACAGACTTCTCCGCACTCCTTGCCAATCCGAAACTCATGGTGATCGGCGCTTGCGCTCAGTTCGGCATTTTCGGAGCATACATGCTCTCATTGCTCGTTGGCTTCGATCCCCTCTCAGCCGGATGTATCGCTATCATCGGCGGCGCCGACGGC
>CAYQQG010000238.1:0-1744 GCA_964419535.1 uncultured Sangeribacter sp. | reverse complement strand
CCATATTTTTCCAATACGCCGGTTTCGTATAGTCTCACTCCGCAATTCAGGGCCGTCTGGCCACCGAAAGCGAGCAGAATACCGTCCGGACGTTCCTTTTCGATCACTCGCTCAACGAATTCGGGCGTCACAGGGAGGAAATATATTTTGTCAGCAAACCCTTCGGAAGTCTGCACAGTGGCGATATTCGGATTGATAAGAACAGTCGCAATCCCCTCCTCCTTCATCGCTTTCAAGGCCTGTGAACCGGAGTAGTCGAATTCTCCGGCCTCGCCGATCTTCAACGCGCCGGAACCTAAAAGAAGGACTTTGCGGATTGAACGGTCAAGATTAGGATTTTCCTCGCGTGCGGCAAGAAATGAAGGGATGTTGCACGAACCGGCTCTGTTTTCGCAGCCGGATTCTGTATATCTAATTTTTTCAGATGCAGTCATTATAGGTGATATTGGAGATGAGGGTCAAAGGAGTGCTACAAAATCGTCAAATAGGAATTCCGTGTCCTTCGGACCTGAAGAGGCTTCGGGGTGGAACTGAGCTGAGAAGAAAGGTTTGTTCTTATGGCGGATCCCTTCGTTGGTGAAGTCGTTCATATTGACGAAAAGCGGTTCCCAATCCGACGGAAGCGTCTTGTCGTCGACAGCGAAGCCATGATTCTGTGAAGTCACGAAACAGCGGTTCGTTCCGGACTGACGCACAGGCTGGTTATGGCTGCGGTGACCGTATTTGAGTTTGAAAGTCTTCGCTCCGGCGGCGCGGGAAAGCAACTGATTGCCCATGCAGATTCCGCATATAGGCTTATCACCCTTCAGCGCCTCGCGGAGATGATCGACCGTCTTGTCGACCAGGTCCGGATTGCCCGGTCCGTTAGAAATGAAAATACCGTCACAGTCGATCGTGTTGAAATCATAATCCCAAGGAACGCGGATCACTTGCAGACCTCGGCGCGTCAGACAGCGGATGATATTGTGTTTCACGCCACAGTCAACGAGCACAACCTTCTTCGGCCCGTTGCCATGGATTTCAACCTCCTTGCAAGAGACTTTCGCCACAAGATTCTCCTTGTTGGGATCATAAAAATCAGGCTCCTCCGCACCATCCACGACTATCTTGCCCAGCATCGAGCCTTTTTCGCGCAGAAGTTTCGTAAGAGCCCTCGTGTCGATATCATAAATTCCGGGAATATGTTCCTCTTCAAGCCATTCGGCCAATGAGCGGTCAGCCTGCCAATGCGAATGCTGCCAACTGTAATCCTGAGCAATAATGGCACGCGGATGAATGTGGTCAGACTCATAATACTGGCTGACATCATCCTTCTGACGGCGCGGCGGAACGCCATAATTGCCGAGAATAGGATAGGTGGTCACCAAGATCTGTCCTTCATATGAAGGGTCCGTCAGGCTCTCCGGATAGCCGGTCATCGCCGTGTTGAAAACGACTTCACCGCTTGTCGCGCCGGGATAGCCAAACGATTTACCGTTAAAAACCGTGCCATCCTCAAGGATGAGCCGCGCATTTCGAATCGTTTGCATCGTCTGTAAGATATCGTCAGTAAATAAATCAAGGCCCCGCTGCATATACCTTAGCATTTCTGGGGTCTATAAACGGAAAAAGAGATACAGAGCGGATTGGAATAGCCTGATCGAAGAAAAGTCTGAATCCGAATGAATCATCATTTCGCGTTCAGAATGCAAAATTAATAAAAAAAATCCAAACAAAGACTTGAGACGACAGCAAATTGAAAAAT
>CAYQQG010000237.1:0-1746 GCA_964419535.1 uncultured Sangeribacter sp. | reverse complement strand
AAACACCGCAGCGCACTGAAAAACGGCCTTATAGGCTATCGGAAACTAAACACGAAGGCCTTTGAAAAGATTCGTCCGGGTGGAATCCTCTTCACTTTCTCCTGTTATCAGGTCGTTACTCGCGAGGCCTTCCGGCTCGCCGTTTTCTCGGCGGCCGCCAAATCCGGACGAAAGGTCAGAGTGCTTCATCAGCTCACTCAACCAGCCGATCATCCATTCGACATCTCCCACCCCGAAGGAGAATATCTCAAGGGCCTGATCCTCTACGTCGAATAAAATCCTAAAGGATCCCTAACGACCTTAAAGACCCTAACGAGCTTAAAGACCCTAACGAGCTTAAAGACCTTAAAGACCTTAAAGACTCTAAGACCCTCTCAAAATTACCAAAGACCTTAAATAAATCAAAAACATAATATTATCATGAATAAAATCCTTCCGACTCTTGCTCTCGGATCCATGCTTTCACTCCAGGTGTATGCAACCGAGAATAAGAATTTCGATTATCATGTCGATAATTTTGCCGACATTGAAGTTTTGCGCTATGAAGTGCCGGATTTCAACTCCCTGTCGCTGAATCAGAAAAAAATGATCTATTATCTGACTCAGGCCGCTCAAGCCGGTCGTGACATCATCTGGGACCAAAACGGTGCATATAACCTTAGACTTCGTCCCGTTCTCGAATACATCTACGTCAATTATGACGGCGATAAGAATTCAGCCGACTTCAAGGCTTTTGACACCTATATGAAACAGGTTTGGTTCGGCAACGGCATTTATCATCACTATTCGAACGACAAGTTTACGCCGGGCTTTTCTCAAGCATTCTTTGACGCTGAATTTGCAAAAATTCCCGCTGATAGCCTGAAACTGAATGCCGGTGAAACTCGCGAAGATTTTCAGGCACTGCTTGACAAAGTAATTTTCGATCCGACATTCGTCGCAAAGAAGGTCTCTCAAGACGGAACGAAAGATGTCGTGGCCGAATCCGCTGGAAATCTTTATGGCGAAGGTGTCACTCAGGCTGAAGTAGAAGCCTATTTCAACGCACTTAAAAATCCTGACGACGCGACCCCCGTGTCATACGGTCTTAACTCAAAAGTAGTCAAGAAAGACGGCAAGATTCAGGAAGAGGTATATCATCTTGACGGCCTTTACGGCCGGGCAATCGCCAAGATCATCTATTGGCTCGATATGGCTAAAGGCGTAGCGGAAAATGACGCTCAGCGTGCGTATATCACTAAGCTCATAGACTTCTATATCACCGGAGATCTCCGTCTATTTGACGAATATTCTATTCTTTGGGCTGAAGACACGAAATCAGACGTGGATTTCGTCAATGGCTTCATCGAATCTTATAATGACCCGCTGGGAATGACAGGTTCATGGGAATCATACGTCAACTTCCGCAACCAAGAAGCTTCCGCACGCACTGAAGCTATATCGTCAAACGCTCAATGGTTTGAGAACCACTCTCCCATTAATCCCGATTATCGCAAACCGGAGGTGAAGGGCGTGTCGGCAAAGGTTATCACGGCCTGCTTCCTCGGCGGCGATGCATTCCCGGCCACTGCAATCGGCATCAACCTTCCGAACGCCAACTGGATCCGCTCGACTCACGGCTCTAAATCCGTGACACTCGAAAATATCACCGAGGCATACGCCAAAGCCTCTGTCGGGAACGGATTCAATGAAGAATTTGTCATTGATTCCGAAACTTCGGACATGATGGACAAATGGCTTTATATC
>CAYQQG010000236.1:783-1749 GCA_964419535.1 uncultured Sangeribacter sp. | reverse complement strand
TTTGTTTTTCTAAGAATCCTGCAAATTCGCGCGATGTGTATTGTCGGCCACGTTCGTCAAGCAGTACGACCGTGTCCGAATCACTGAATTGCTTGAGTAAGATTTCCCCCTCGGCTTCCTTCTGTTCATCTTCGGATATCTTCCCCGAGCGCTTGGCGTCCGGCAATTCAACGAGACTGTAGCTCACATAACGCCGAAGACGTTTGCAATATTCCTCAATACCTTCTTTGATGTATTTGATATTGGTTTTGCCGATTGTTATCAGTTGGATATCCATAAGTAACTCTTCAAAATTTGAACAAATGCTTATTTTTTATTAAATTCGCGTAATTATTCCGGTTTCAGCTTTTTGATAACTTTTCAAACTGATATATGCAGCCGAAAGTGAGTTGAAAACCGATTATTTTTGCAAATTTAATATATTAAATCCGAATATGAAGACAAAAGATGAACTTATTGAGCAACTTCTTGATCTCGCTTTTGCTGAAGATTTAGGTGACGGTGACCACACGACTCTATCTACAATTCCGACAGATGCCATGGGTCGCAGCCGCCTTGTGATCAAGGAAGAAGGCGTATTGAGTGGTGTAGAGGTTGCTGAAAAAGTGCTTCATAAAGTAGATCCTTCGATTAAGATGACAGTCATGATAAAGGACGGCGCGCATGTGAAGCCGGGGGACATCGCTTTCACGGCCGAGGGACCGGTCCGTTCGCTCCTTATCGCCGAGCGCACAATGCTGAATATAATGCAGAGGATGAGCGGCGTGGCCACGATGACCGCTCGATATCAGAAGGAGCTCGAAGGACTGCATACAAAAGTTCTGGACACACGCAAGACGACACCCGGAATGCGTATGCTTGAAAAAGAAGCTGTCGCCTGCGGCGGAGGAAAGAACCACCGCATAGGTCTTTATGACATGATTCTCATCAAGGACAACCACATCGATTTCGCCGGGGGTATCGAGA
>CAYQQG010000236.1:0-773 GCA_964419535.1 uncultured Sangeribacter sp. | reverse complement strand
GGCCATTCAGAGAGCGAATGATTATTGCAAGGAGCATGGCAAAGACCTAAAGATTGAGGTTGAGGTCCGTTCCCTTGATGACATCAAGAGGGTTATGGCACATGGTGGCGTTGACCGCATCATGTTCGATAACTTCACGCCGGAACTGACGAAAGAGGCTGTCAAACTTGTTGACGGAAAATATGAGACAGAATCCTCGGGCGGCATAACGATCGACAACCTCCGCGAATATGGCGAGGCTGGTGTCGATTTCATCTCCGTCGGCGCTTTGACTCACAGCGTCAAGGGGCTCGACATGTCGTTCAAGGCGTTCTGAAAACTAAATTTCGGGCAAAATTTTTGTCATCGAGTGAAGCAATAGGCTCTTAAGCATAATTTTTCAAATGCCGTCAAGGAGAGAATGGACAACGCTGTGTCCGCCGGAATATCTTGAAGATATAGAACGGGCATTGAATAATCCTCCGGGAATGCCCGGGTCTGAGAAGGTCTACGGCTATTCTTTATCGGATGAGTATAGTGATCCTGAATTTTCGTGCAACGAGGACGGATCTTCGCCCAACCGGAGGCTGACGGCCGAAGAACTGAAAGAGCGGAAGCGGTTCGCCGAAGCCTGGGGAGAATATGCCGAGGCTTTGGTCTGCCGTATGCTTTTGGAAAAAGGGTACCCGATCCGTGAAAAGGATTGGAGGCCTTTGTCCGGCAAGGCCGGTGCCGGGAAGGGGGAGATAGACATAATAACGCAGAAAGGAGACCGGATCATTTTTGTTGAAGTC
>CAYQQG010000235.1:0-1807 GCA_964419535.1 uncultured Sangeribacter sp. | reverse complement strand
TGGTTAGGGAAAGAGGACGCGGAGAAAGTGAGGCGTTAGGAACGGCTTCGCGCGGGCCGGACATTTATAGAAGGATTTATTTTAAATTTTTTGGATTATGAACAAGGAATGGACTGTAAAATCTTTAGAGATCCTGAGCGGATTTATATTGGCTCTTATGCTGATATTGATTTTGTCGGGTTGCTCTAAGAGGGTTTATGTGCCCGTTGAGAGTGTGCGGACTGAATATCGGGAAGCGGACACAACGGGGCTATATAACCGCATTGCAAAGCTCTTTGAGGCTCGCAGGGAGCGGGAGGTTAAGTCGGATTCGGTTGTGGACCGGACTAAGGAAACCGTAGTGCTGAATGAGAGGGGCGACACAACAAAACATATTCAGACGAAGTTTGTATATGTCGCTTCCAATCGCGAGAAGGAGCTCGAGCAGAAAGTTTCTCATCAGGATAGCGTTATCAGCGATTTGCGGACTCAACTTTTGTCGGTTAAGTCAGATTCGATACCGGTGCCTTATCCGGTGGAGAAGCAACTGACGAAATGGCAACAGGCCAAAATGGATTTAGGAGGTATAGCAATGGGGGGGTTAGGGATAGTAGTGTGTTTTATCGTAATATGGTTAATCAAAAAATTTAAGAAGTGAGATGGATACAGTTTATCAAATATTGACATGGGTTTTCAGCGGAACATCCTTTTTGGGATTAATCGGCTCAATCGCTTACTATCAGCAGACAAAGCGCACAAAAGAAGCGGAAGCGAAGCAGAAGGAAGCGGAGGCCAAACAACAGGAAGTTGAAGCTGAAAAGGCAGAGGTGGATGTCGAGAAGGCAAAGATTGAGGCGCGGAAAAATGAGGTTGACCGTCTTCTGGTCCAGATAGACCACCAACAGAAAACAATCGACAATCTCATGGATGTGAATAACAATCTGTCTTCACGTCTTTCAAAGCTCAATTCGGACATAGACAAGCATATTGACCGACGTCACGAACTTGCAGACAAATTAAGTGCATCCGAGCAGGAAACAAACCGGGTGAATGAAATACTCAATGAGACAAAAAATGATGTTATCCGGCTGACGGAAGAGCGCGATGAGGAACGCAGACGCGCAGACTTTCTTGAAACAATCAAGTGTGAGAGAAAGGACTGTAAGGATCCTCGCGGTCCGAAACCTCCGAGAAAGAATCAGAAGACTCAGATTTCTTCATAAAAAAGTAACCCCCGTAATCTTTGAGCCGTCCAAATCTTTGAACTTTTTGGTTTGGAGATCTGGAACTACATGGCAATGGTCCATGACAACGATTGAATATGACAACGAGAAAAAGCGATGAGGGGAAGCCGTCAGGTCTCCCCTCTTCATAATGTCGGAATGTAATTTATACCGGGCGTTTGTATCTTGCTTCGGTATAACTGCGGAGGATCTGAAGAGATCCGCTATTCGTACATGATTTTGAAGTCTTTTCGGCCGTGGGCTTTGAAGCGCATGGCGACGTCGTGTTCGATGTTGCATCCGCAGGATCGTTCCCAGCCTTGACAGAAGATGATTCCGTCGCAGTCGAGCATAGCTCGAAGGTCGCAGCAGATGTAGTCTTCGTAGGTTGGGTTCTTGCCGGCGGTGACTTCAAAGGGGCTGACGGGTCGGTGACCTTGCCGTGAGAGTGAAGCTTTGATCAGGTCGGCTTTCTGGCGGACCTTGTCGGGGTCGAGCCCGGTAATTGGGAGTGAGATGTAGATTTTCATTTTTGTGTTGGGTTAAACAGGTTATAATCTGAGTTTACGAAGCTCCCTTTGAGGTCTGAGCGATACATGCAAAAT
>CAYQQG010000234.1:0-1812 GCA_964419535.1 uncultured Sangeribacter sp. | reverse complement strand
AAGACCTTGCTTGCGTAGATAGCGAGCTCCGATAGTGGCCAAATCCATAAGGCAAAGGCTTTTATTTTCGCGGCCGAGCTCCTTGCGTATCTTGTGCCATTCATCTATCGCGTCCTTGATATCGTCTGATATGATGGAATCTTCTACCTGTATATCCGTAAGATTGGTGGTGAAAGTCGTGTGGCGGCAATGGTCGCTCCAATATGTGTCGAGGATTCTTAATTCCGTTTCGTTCGGGTCACGGTTCTCAGTGTTGAAATATTCAACGACCTCCATGAGATCATCGGCGTTCATCGCCAACCCCTTCTCTTTGCAGAAAGCGGGAGCAGATTCGGGAGTGATCTTCCTGAAACCTTCAAGGACGGCCACAGGAGAAGCTGTAGCTTTGTCGGCCGGGGCGAGCCGTGAAAGATCTTTTTCGCGCGATTCGACAGGATTTATGCAATAATGGGCAATCTTCTTCAGATCTTCTGATGAGACATTATCATCGAAAATCATAAGGCGCCCGGACCGGATCTCCACGTCGGCTGAAGGTTCGAGAAGTTTCACGCATTCTTCGGCGGAAGCGGCTCTTTGGTCGAATTGACCGGGCAGGAATTCAGTTGCCAGATAGGGATGATTCTCAAATTCCTTGTTGAACTCCGGGGCGTAAGCCACACGGTCTGTGGCCGGTTCGCCAAAAACCCGGTAGGATGCTTTTTCAAGAAGATCGTCCGAAAATCCGAACAGATCATAAACGGCGATCAGGCGCAGAGAGCGTATGTCGAGACCGAGATTGTTGTTCAATTCGTTTCTCAGACTTTCGGCTTCAATCCGGTAAGGTTCGGTCTTCTCAACAAATATTCTGTTTCTTGAGTCTGTCATTTTTCTAATTATGCTTCAGCTTCATTTGCCGCCAGGACCATAGCGGCCTGCATTTCGCGGAAATTATCGAGTTTAATTTTGAGTTCGGGATTGGTGACGGCCATAATTTCAATTGCGAGCAAAGCCGCATTTTTTGAACCGTCTATAGCAACGCAGGCAACCGGAATTCCTGAGGGCATCTGCACCATTGAAAGAAGAGAGTCAAGACCTTCGGTCGAACGTCCTTTGACCGGGACCCCGATAACGGGGAGAGTTGTGAAGGCAGCGCATACGCCGGCAAGATGAGCGGCGCCTCCGGCTCCTGCGATGACGGCGGCGAAACCGCGTTCGCGCAATTCGCTGACCCAGGCCTCGAGTGCGGCGGGGGTGCGGTGGGCGGAGAGAATCTTGACTTCGTGTTCGATTCCGAACTCAGAGAGGATCTTAGAGGCGCCATCCATGACCGGACGGTCAGAGGCTGAACCCATAACTATTCCTACTTTCATTTTTTATTCAGTAAGTTTATCTTTAATACTCTTTTATTAACCTTCTTATTTCAGATAAAGGGGTCCCGGACAGAGTGTATAAAAATTTTGAGGCCGCGTCGGATTGAACCCGCGCGGCCGCAATTATTTACCAACATTCCTTAATTTTTTCAAAAGTCACTGTGCGCAATGCGCCCTCTATGGAATTCCGGCGCTTGTCGCGTCGGAGAAAAGGCCCGTTGCCGAGATGACGGGATATGTGTTTCGACTGGGTCATTCAGTAACTCTGTTTCGGTTGTCAAATATCCGGTGCAAAGTTAATACTTTTTTCCGACCTGACCAAATTTTTCGCTATTCCCGAGAATAAAATCTCGAATTTGGATACTTATATATTCGATTCCTGTTATATTTGATTTTCAGAATACACTTGAGAGTAAATGGATTTATTTCGAGGCTGAATTTTTGAGGTTATTTATATCTATAA
>CAYQQG010000233.1:0-1836 GCA_964419535.1 uncultured Sangeribacter sp. | reverse complement strand
GAGCAGGGTGATATGGGTGCCGACGGCGAGAGGAGTCAGCATGTCGAACGCGCATCCATAGGCGTGGGCCAGCGGGAGGAAGGCTAACGCGCGCGAATTGCGGTAATGCAGCTGGCTCTGCATCCCGAAGCATACGTTTCCGGCGAGGTTCTCGCCCGTAAGCATGACCCCTTTGGAGAAGCCGGTTGTTCCTGACGTATAATTGATTTCGGCAACCTCAGAATTGTCCCGGTCAGCATAATGGACATCTTCCGGACCATAGCCGTCCGGATAGCGGCGGCGGAAACGGCGGCGTATCAGCCGCGCTGCGCGGTCGACATCCGTACCCTCGCGTTCAAAAAAGACTTCATATTTGTCAGTGTTAAGCACAGCACTGACCGTCAGCAGAGCCTCCGGATTTATATGTTCCCAGATTGAGGGGGCAACGAAGAAAATCTTTGCTTCGGAATGATTGACGATATGGGTGACGTCGACCGGATTGAAATCCGAGAGAATAGGAACGATGATGGCGCCGTAAGTGACGGCGGCCATATATATTTTCACCCATTTGACAGAATCGCGGCCGCATAGCGCCACCTTATCGCCGGGGCGCAATCCTATGTATTGGAAAAAGAGATGAGTGCGTGCGATCTCCTGTGCTAAATCCGCATAGGTGTCTGTCTTTCCGCTGACATAATCCGTCAGAGCCGGAAGGTCCCAATTCTCCGCAAAACTGTGTTCATAAATCTTGATGAAATTCTGTATTTCCATAGTATTAAAGTTTAGCAAAAGATATAGTGCTTTAGAAAAAGATATAGAGCCCATTTCATCATAATAAAATTATTGAAACGGGTTGTCAATTAAATAACGCCTGTCACAGGTTTTTAGTTGCCGGAGATGATCTTGTAATTGTAAAGACTATAATATCACCGGTGGAAATGTAAGATCTCTCTCAGAGATGGATGATGAAATCAACACTTACCGTCAATAAGTAATCTCGTACGACGCTTTGAGTGCCATGAGTGTCAATAAAATTTACGATACCCGCGATTTGTCCCTGACAATACGCTACAACTTGAATGCGGCGCGCTCTCGATTCAAAGGCCGCGGCGCTGCAAATTCCGAAAAGGACAGATTTTGAAAACAAATATATTCATGAAAGGAATGGAAACTCTCGGCAGTGATATCGGGGGCTTCTTTTGAAATTCTGTCCCAAACTGATTGGGAGAATTCATATATCCCGAATGTTGATGCAGATCGGAGGATAGCTCTCACCGTCATATATGACACTTGTTGAATTGATATTGGGAAGAAAGCTTTTCAGGGCATTCATGTTTTCTCTATAGTCAGATCGCAGCATCTTCCCCGCTTTCATTTCATATAGGTTAAGGCCCTCGGGTGTCACCAATACGGCATCAACTTCCTTTCCCGATTGTTCCCGATAGAAGTAGAGATCTGCATCGAGATCATTATTGAATTGATTTTTAATCAACTCGCACACAGCCATATTCTCGAAAACTGCTCCTTTCAAGGGATGAGACTCCAATTGTTCATAACTCGCAATCTTCAGGAGATAGCACAGTAGTCCTGTGTCATAAAAATAGATCTTTGGCATTTTCGTAAGCCTTTTGGCAAGGTTATTGAAATATGGGGGCAGTTGAAATGCGATATAGGAAGTGGCCAACATAGAGAACCACTCTGAAATTGTCTTGGAAGTGACACCTACTTCACGTGCCAAGGACGAGGCGTTGAATTCCGAACCGACCCGGGTAGCGAGCAATCTTACGAACTTGTCAAACTCGAGGAGATTCTTGATTCTTAGTAGATCACGTAGATCCCTTTCAATATAAGTATTAT
>CAYQQG010000232.1:0-1855 GCA_964419535.1 uncultured Sangeribacter sp. | reverse complement strand
AAGCCCGCGAAGACTATAAGCCTCACGTTCCGCGTCTGGTGACAATCGAAATTCCGAAAGAGACAATTGGCGCCGTCATCGGTCCTCAAGGCAAGATCATTCAGGCTATCCAGGAAGAGACCGGCACTGTCATCTCTATCGATGAGGACGAAAAGACCGGCGTAGGCCGCGTTGAGATCGCATCCAAGGATCGCGAAGGCATTGACGCCGCTCTCGCACGCATCAAGGCTATTGTCGCTCAGCCCGAAGAGGGAGAGATCTATGAAGGCACCGTCCGTTCGATCCTCGACTTCGGCGCTTTCGTGGAATTCATGCCCGGCCGCGACGGACTTCTCCACATCTCCGAAATCTCCTGGAACCGCCTCGACAATATGGAGCAGAGCGGAATCAAGGAGGGAGACAAGGTGAAGGTTAAACTCATCGAAATCGACAAGAAGACCGGCAAATACCGTCTCTCAATGCGCGTTCTCACTGAGAAACCTGAAGGATATGTAGAGCGCGAAGCGCGTCCCCGCCGTGAAGGCGGCGACAGAGGTCCGCGCCGTGAAGGCGGAAACCGCGGTCCGCGTCGCGAAGGCGGCGACAGAGGTCCCAGACGCGAAGGCGGAAACAGAGGTCCGCGTCGCGAAGGCGGAAACCGTCCTTTCGCCGATCTCAAGGCTCACACTGAAGATTAAACCATAAAAAATCATAAATAAAATCGGGTCCGGCAACTATCGGACCCGATTTTATTTTGTGCATAACATAGCCAATAACGTCAGATAAAATCAAATAAATGGAGTCCCGATTTGCGATTTATCACGAAAATTGCTAAATTTGCGCAGCAATAACCCGAATAAAACAATCTAACCATAAACAAATAATAACGTGAGAACACTTGCATTTACGCTTGCGGCGGCCATCGCAATTGGAGGTGGCGCGACCTGTCAGGCAAAAGCGAAGGCAAAAGAACATGAAAATCCGTTCCTTAAGCCTTATTCCACCCAATTCGAGATCCCGCCATATTCTGAAATCCAGACTTCGGATTTCATTCCGGCGATCAAAGCCGGAATCAAGGAGCAGGAAGAGAACATTCAGGCGATCATCAAGAATCGTGCAGTTCCTGATTTCGACAACGTGATTCTTCCGCTTGAGGATCTCTCGCCAATTCTCGAAAGAGTGGCTTCGGTCTACTGGACATATGACAACGCCCTTTCAACGCCGGAATTCGCGGCTCTCGCCGACGAAGCTGTCCCCTTGCTCAATCAAGCGGCCAACGCCGTCAACCTCAACGACAAACTGTTTGAAAAAATCAAATATGTCTATGACCACCGCGACCAGCAAGGTCTCGACCCGGTTCAGAAACGTCTCGTTGAGAAATATTACCGCCAGTTTGCCGAACAAGGCGCCGCGCTCCCCGAAGACAAGAAAAAAGAACTCATCCGGATCAACGACGAACTGTCGAAACTCTTCATTCAGTTCAATAAGAATCTTCTCGCTTCGACCAATCAGTTCTTCGTCAATGTCGGTGAAGACGCAATCGCCGGTCTCCCCCAATCTTCAATAGCAGTCGCTAAGGAAGAGGCGGCCTCCAGAGGCCTGGACGGATATGTGTTCACGCTTCACGCGCCGAGCCGTCTGCCGGTTCTCCAATATGCCGATAGCCGCGATCTCAGAAAAGCTATCTATGAAGGATATATCAATCTTGCTTCGGAAGGTGAATACAACAACATTCCCGTCATTGAAAAGATCATCGCTCTCCGCGCTGAGAAAGCCAAAGTGATGGGATTCGACAACTTCGCTCAGATGATGACTTCTCGGATATGAATTTTCTTATCATTGTTCTTGTGAATTTGAAGTTGATGATTCCACTGGT
>CAYQQG010000231.1:0-1877 GCA_964419535.1 uncultured Sangeribacter sp. | reverse complement strand
TGGCATCTCTATTACCAATATAATCCTTATGGCTCGAAGTGGCAGAACATGACCTGGGGCCACTCTTCTTCCAAGGATCTCGTGAATTGGGAGCATCATCCGCTCGCAATCGAGCCGAACGGTCTTGGCGCTGTCTTCAGCGGCAGCTCGGCTATCGACAAGGAGAACAGCGCCGGCTTCGGCAAGGACGCCGTCGTGACGATGTATACTTCCGCCGGCGCAAGCCAGATCCAGAGCCTCGCGCACAGCAACGACAACGGCGAGACATTCGAGATCTATCCCGGCAATCCAGTCATCACCCTCGAAAGCGAGGCCCGAGATCCCAATATGTTCTGGAATCCCGAGACTAAGCAATGGACTCTTATCCTCGCCCATGCACTCGACCACGAAATGCTCATCTTCACCTCTCCCGACATGAAGGAGTGGACTCTTCAGAGCGCTTTCGGCAAAGGTCTCGGCGCTCAAGACGGCGTCTGGGAATGCCCCGACCTCTTCGAATTGCCCGTTGAGGGAACCGATATGAAGAAGTGGGTGCTCTTCTGCAATATCAACCCCGGCGGACCTTTCGGTGGCAGCGGCATCCAATATTTCATCGGCGACTTCGACGGTAAGACCTTCACACCCGACACCGACGCCGACGGCAATGTCCTCACAAAATGGCTCGACTATGGCAAGGATAATTACGCAATCGTCAGTTGGAGCGACGCCCCCGACGACCGCCGTGTCGCTATCGGATGGATGAGCAACTGGCAATATGCCGCCGAAGTTCCGACAAAGCAGTTCCGTTCCGCAAACACACTCCCGCGGGAAATAAGCCTCTTCAAAGGGGATGACGGACAGATATACGCGGCCTCGACTCCGTCTCCGGAACTCAAGGCACTGCGCGGAAAACTTGTTGTAAACGCCAAATCCGCTTCTATAAACACGAAAGGCAAAACATATTCTCTTCCCGTTGAAAATGACGGTGTCTGCGAAGTCCTCCTTAACATCGAACCGGCAGGCTCGGCTCCCGTCTCTCTGATTTTCAGCAATGACGCCGGAGAAAAATGCGAACTGACTTATTCACCCGAAGACAAGACATTGGCCTTCGACCGCCGCGAGAGCGGAATCGTCGATTTCAGCCAGGATTTCCCGGCTGTCACCGTGACACCGACTTTCAACAGCTCCAAGACTCTCCCGCTGCAGATCTTCGTCGACCGTTCGAGCATGGAAGTGTTTGCAAACGACGGCAAAGGGGTCATGACCAATCTCGTATTCCCGACCAAACCTTATTCCAAATTGACAGTCAAGACCGGAAAAGGGAGTGCCAAAATCAAGGATCTCAAAATTTATTCAATCAAAATCAAATGAATCAGGGGATTCGGACCATGGCTTATAAATCTCTTTAAGAGTCATGGTCTCGGAATAATCTCTAAAAGTCTAACAGTTACTTAACCAAAATGGAAGCTAATAATCTCGTCAACGACAAGAAAGGGCATATCCTCCAGATGATTCCCGTCATGCTGTGCTTTTTCGCAATGGGCTTTGTCGATCTTGTCGGCACCGCATCAAACTATGTCCAGAAAGATCTGGGACTGACCGACACCCAGGCCAATCTCTTCCCCTCGCTCGTATTCTTCTGGTTCCTCATCTTCTCCGTTCCGACCGGAATGCTGATGAACAAGATCGGCCGCAAGAAGACAGTGCTTATAAGTCTTATCGTCACCGCCGTTTCGCTCATCATCCCGATGACCGGCAATAGCTATAGCATTATGCTCATCGCCTTCTCGCTCCTCGGCATCGGCAACGCCATAATGCAGACATCTCTGAATCCCCTCGTCACGAACCTTATCGGCGGCGACAAACTCGCATCGACCCTGACCTTCGGTCAGTTCGTC
>CAYQQG010000230.1:0-1892 GCA_964419535.1 uncultured Sangeribacter sp. | reverse complement strand
TGTCAGTCTTCTTTCATCTTTATATTCTTTGATTCAGAAAGATTTCAATCCTTTTGAATCTCTAAGATGAATAAGGAAGACCACATAACCCGGCTTATAACGCTTCTGCCCCTCTTCTCCTCCTCTTTTATCTTAATCCCATCCTCTAAGTCCTTAAAGACCTTAAACACCCAAAGACCCTAATGGCCTTAATGACCTTAGAGACACTAAAGACCTTAGAGACCTTAATTTAATCCCGAATCCCCATGTCCATCGCCAAAATAATAGCAAAACTGAAAGCCGCCTACGTCTTCTGCACATCAGGCGTCTGGCGCGCCACGAACAACACGATATGGGTGAGGATTGTCAAAACGGCAAACCTCTCTGTCCGTTCCTTTCTTGACCGCGGACTCCAGATGAAATCCGCCTCCCTCACTTATTCATCAGTGCTCGCCCTTGTGCCGGCACTGGCACTCCTGTTGGCTATCGCGCGCGGATTCGGACTTCAAGACCTTATCTCCCAGACTCTCCTTGGATATTTCCCCGCTCAACATAAGGCTCTTGAAACCGCACTCGGATTTGTCGATTCTTATCTTAAGGAAGCCAACAACGGAATTTTTGTCGGCATCGGAATTCTGCTCCTTCTCTATACACTCATTTCGCTCCTATCGACAGTCGAAGAAACGTTCAACAACATCTGGGATATAAAAAAGGACCGGACAATATATCAGAAAATAACTGATTACATTGCGATCTGTCTGCTCGTGCCGGTGCTTATGATCTGTTCTTCGGGTGTTTCGATCTTCATGTCGACAATACTTCAGAACAATGTCAGATTAGCCTTCCTCACACCCCTTGTCAACGTTTCGCTCGAGCTTGCGCCGCTCATTCTCGCATGGCTCGCATTCACCCTCGCATTTTTCCTCATTCCCAACACAAAGGTCCAGATCCGATATGCGGCCGTGGCAGGCGCGATTTGTGCAATTGCATTCCAAATCATACAGCTTCTGTTCGTAAACGGCCAGATCTATGTTTCCAAATATAACGCTATCTACGGTTCACTGTCCTTCCTTCCGCTGATGCTCATCTGGATGCAGCTTTCATGGCTTGTGCTCCTTTTCGGATGCGTGCTGACATATTCGCTTCAGAATGTCTTCGCATTCAACTTCCTCGGCGATGTGACCACTATCTCTCACGATTACCGCCGTAAAGTCACACTTGTAGTCACTTCAATCATCTTCAAGCGCTTCCATGAAGGATTGAATCCTCCGACCCGCAATGACATCTCCACACTTTATGACATCCCGATCCGTCTCGTCGGAGAGATCACTTATGATCTTCACGAAGCCGGGCTGATCAACAGTGTCATGATAAAAGACGACCTAATCGGTTATGCGCCTGCCGTCGAGATCAATAATGTCACGGTTGCAGACCTCTTCTTAAAAATTGATGCGCTCGGAGATTCCGACTTCATCCCATATTTCAAGAACATTTATCCCGAAATTATCTCACAAACAGACCAATGGAACGCCCACGCATGGGACGACGCCTCGAAAACATTGCTTATTGATCTCGAAATCCCGACTCCTCAGCAAATCAAGGATATCATGCACTCTTCGTCAGATCTTCCGACACCAAAAGGTGAACACGGAAAGCACAAGGAACTTCTTTAAGAAACTTCTATTGAAACATATAACACTTGTTGAAACGTATAACAATTGTTTAAATCAGGCGTATCTTAAACTGGTTTTCTTGTGAGATTTTGAAATAACGCAATAATTAATTAAATTTTTCTTTCAAAATTTCAATTTTGTTGCGATTTTTCGCTATATTTGCAAATAATAAAAAATACAGGTAAAAATTCTATTCCCGGTTTCTACATTTTATACCTGCTAATTATTCATTGAATAAAT
>CAYQQG010000229.1:0-1930 GCA_964419535.1 uncultured Sangeribacter sp. | reverse complement strand
CCAGTCGGTCCAACCCGATTCGTTGACTTCGAGTCCGGGGGAGGAAGTCAATTGATAGGAGCGGTAGAAGGTTCCGAGTTTCCAAGGGAAGCCGCCGGTGGTGAAGTTCTGATGAGCGGCGAGGTCGTAGTGTGTGGTGACAACTTGGGTGAGGACCTGAAGGGTTGTGTCATAGAGGATATCGAGCACGCCGATTATTTTGGCGCTGTCGGTCCGTGTGATTCTATATCGGCTGTGTAGGCCGGCGTATTTGGCAACCATATTTCCGCCCATTTTGTCGACCTGTTCCAGGGTTATGGCCGGCGGAGCGGAGGCGTCAATTGCAGAATACAGATCGTCAAGAGAGTTTGATAAATCTTCGAGTTGATTTTCGTAGAGTTCTGAAGAGATCTGTGAGTTATAGTCGGAGCCAGAATCTTCCCAATGGGTGCCGTTCCAAATATATATCCGTCCGGGGCCGTTTTGATTCAGGACAACAGCCCAGCAACCAGGATTTCCACCTAAAGGGTATGCATTCTCGAGGGTTTGTTTGTCGGGGAATATGCCTTTTGATTGTCCTTTAATGTTGGGGGCGTCGAGCCAACCTTCGACCTTGAGGGATTTTTTTACAAGGGCGTTTCCGCGGATAGCGGCATTTCCGCCGGCCGTCAGGTTTCGTCCGATTGCGACATCGCCTTCGAGACTGGTTGTTTTAATCTGGCTCATAATATTAAGTAACTCTTTAAAATTAGTTTAGTAGGAACTATATCAAGAAATCTTTACATATTTCGGCCATTTTGGCGCTCAGATCGATTTCACCAAGTGTTGTGAGGGAGAGTGAAGCGGCATCGTAAATGACAGCGTTGTAACATCGTTCGGGGATATCGATTCCGCCATAATCATCAATTTTCGGGAAGGGGAGATAGAGCGCCTGTTCGACAGTGGCATTTGTGTTTTTACAGGAGAAGAATTCGAGAGAGAGACCTTCCGACCGGCTGACGATAGCCACCACGGGTTTTTGAGGTGTTCCCCGGATTCCTTTACATCTGGAGAATTGAAGCTGATAATTGGGATCGGCGGCGGTTATAGGGATATAGACGGGCCGTTCCCAGTCGCTCATTTTGAAAATGAAGAGGCGCATGAAGTCTTCGGGAAGGATTATCCACCCGGCGGAGCCGTCACGCCAATAGACGGCATCTCCGAATTGAGTGCCACCGTCGAGAAGGTGAGGGGGAGCAATGCTCAGGACTTGACGTGTCGCTTCAATCAGTTTTGACCGGACGATTTCGTCGGTCAAAAGAGTGTCGACATCATCTTCAATCAGAAGCTGCTGTCCGGATGCGTTATGGTCGATAGCAACCTTAACATCCCGTATGGCGTCAGGGATCTGGAAAATCATTTTGAGCAGATCTTAGATTCCGATGAATAGGATTCCGTTTTCGCGTGCGAAAGCCTGAGCTTTGTCTTTGCTCCGGCTTTTAGATGTCGGTATTCCGAAGCGGTCTCGAAGATAATTTTGAGCGTCCGTCAGACAGCTGACTTCGACATTTTCAAGAATGGTGTCGGGATCGGGGTCCGGGTCAATAGAACCGTTAACGGGTTGGGAACTGTCGTTTTCAGTATGGTCGGAAGCTGTTGGATCAGACACCGCGTCGGGTTGTTTTATTTTAACTGCGTCAGCGAGTTTGGCGCGTATGACCGATTTGTGATTATCTTCATCGGTGCGAATGAGTTTGATCCGGCCTTCTTTGAAGTAGGAGCTGTTTTCAATTATCCGTTGGGAAACGGGGTCTGAGGTTGAGTATTCGGCGGGCGTCACGCGATATGCGGTTGCGGTTCCGCCGGAGAAATGAACTCGAGCTCTGGCGCGTCCGACTGAAATTTCGCATTGCCGGTCAGAAAGGCCGTCGACGCCGTAAGTTTTTCTTGACATATTTATTAATAAGATTTA
>CAYQQG010000228.1:0-1931 GCA_964419535.1 uncultured Sangeribacter sp. | reverse complement strand
GATTTCTTGAAGAAATTGGATGGTTGCCCAAAAGATCTTTTGTCTAACATACTTAAATAAAACGTAATGAAGAAATCAATGTCGATCATTGCGATCTTCGTTGTTCTTCTCTTGACTGTGTCGGCCAACACTCATGGTGACTCCAATGCCGCAGAGGGTATGAAAGCACCGAAATTGGAGTTGAAGGCATCGGACGGCTCTACCGTTTCAACGTCCGGGATGCAGGGACGCTTTGTGATAGTGAACTTTTGGGCATCGGGTGATGCCGGCTCACGCATAGCAGCGAATCTATATGAGCGCTATGTTGAAAGCGTCGGTGAGGAACAGATCGGTCTCGTGTCTGTCAACTTTGATGACAATCAGAAGCTCTTTCGTGAGATAGTGCGTCGAGACGGTTTAAAGAATGAATCGCAATACAGTGTAGCGCCACAGGACCGCGCCGACCTTATCCAGAAATATTCAATGGAGGGCGGACTGAAATCCTATTTGGTTGACCCTGAGGGAGTCATCGTGGCAGTGAATCCAACTATTGAAAAAATTGCTTCAATTATGAATTAGTTTCATTGTTGAAGTGGCATCAGAGGCCCGCCGGAGAATCCGACGGGCCTCTGATGTCATTTGGTGACAGGCTCTTATCCGCAGTTGATGAAGCGGTTGACGATTTGCTGCATGAGCCGTGGATCGGCTTCGGCGCGTTGGCGGAGGGTGGCGTCGTCGAAAGAGCGCAGCGTACGGATGGTGTCGTTGATGATGTCGGGTGAGAATATTCCGAATTCTTCATAGATGAGCCGTTGGTCTTCCAGGGCATCTGCTGATTCGGCGCATGAGGCCGGAAGGAGACTTAGCGATTGAAGGCGACCGGCGTTTTCGGGACGATGGATGTCAACGTCGACATAGGCTTTTTCGGCTACGTCCAAAGCATTTTCCATTTGCCATCCCTGGCGGGCGGCGACGATGATTGCTGCCAGCAGGAGATAGACGTCGGCTGAACAATCGGCAGATCGGATCTCTATGGTCTGTTTGCCGCTGACGGGTGGACAGGAGGCGGTGGATCCCGGATTGGCTGCGGCACACATGTCGCGGTCGGCAGTCCATCCGAGAGGGACGCGGATCAGGACAGATCTGTTGCGGTCGCCCCAGCAAACGTTAGTAGGGGCTTCCTGATGCGGTACGAGTCGGAAGTAGCTCGTTGGGTTGGTATTGCCGAATGCTGTAAGCGATCGGGCCATGCTGATCAGTCCGGCAATCATGCGGCGAGCATTTTGGGAGAGCGATCGGTCGGGGCTGAGCATCATGTTGCGCCCGGTTGAGGGATCGGTCAGTCGCATGTGGATATGGAGTCCGGATCCGGCTTTACCGGTGGTGATTTTTGGGGCGAAGGTGACGTTGTAGCCCATTTCCCAAGCGGTGTTGCGAATGATCCATTTGGCAAGGATGAGCTGATCGGCTGCGTCGCGAGGATCAACGGGTAGAAATTCGATTTCGTTTTGTTCGTAGGTCAGGTCGCCAAGGGTGAAGTTGCCGACTTCGGAGTGGCCGTATTTGATCCGGGCGCCTGTGGCGGCAATGCGGCTCATGCAGAGGGTTCGGAATTCGTTGAGTTTTGCAAAGGGTGCGGATTCGTGATATCCTTTCTGATCGGAAGCAGGAAATGAAGGGTCGGTAGGCGCGATGACGTAGAATTCGAGTTCGCCCATTGCTTCAAATCTAAGCGATGTGGTGTCGGTGAAGGCCATGCATGCTTTTTCGAGGGTGTAGGCCGGGGAGTTGTCGAGCCGGTTGCCGTTTTTGTCGAAGAAGATGCATAGCATCGTTACGGTGGGGATTTTGGCAAACGGGTCGAGAAAGGCTGTTCGGAATCGGGGAATGACGTAGAGGTCGCTGTTGCCGGGTTTAATATGGGAGAAAAGGCTGGATCCGTCGACGCGTTC
>CAYQQG010000227.1:0-1941 GCA_964419535.1 uncultured Sangeribacter sp. | reverse complement strand
CAAGCCGGACCTTTGGGCACTCAGAGCTCTGATTGCCGCGGACGTGAACTGTTCCCACCCCCTTGAAGCGTGAGATTTGGGTGAGCCGGCACGGACGGTCAGCGTAGAGTTCAGGAGTAGAACCCCTTGGCGCGCCCAGCGCGTCAGATCGCCGTCTGCGGGTGCCGGCGCTGAAGTGTCAGCGCAAACTTCAGTGAAGATATTGCGCAGAGAGGGTGGAACCGCGACTCCCGGATTGACCGAGAAAGCGAGTCCATTGGCCTGTCCGGGACCGTGATATGGATCCTGGCCGAGGATTACAACCTTTGTCTTATCGAATGGCGAAGCGTCGAAAGCGGCGAAGATCTTCGGTCCGGGCGGGTAAACCGCGCCCGGATTGGCCGCATATTCACCGCGCACAAAAGCCGTCAGCCGGCGGAAATATTCTTTATCGAATTCATCTTTAAGGGCGTTCTTCCACCCCTCCTCAATTCGGACGTCTCTCATTGAAATAAATAAAAAAATTATGAGATAGGCTCTTAAAAAATATAATACAGGGCCTTAAATTTTGTGGAAAGGAATTTAATTATTAACTTTGCAAAACCTTTTCGGACGCACCCATAGTTCAATGGATAGAATAATGGATTCCGGTTCCATCGATTGGGGTTCGACTCCCCATGGGTGTACAATAGAAAAACGCCTTGCTTAAAGATTTATTTTAGCAAGGCGTTTTTTGATTTTTCCTATTTCTTTACGGTTGGGCAAGTATGAGAGCGGAATAGGGTGCTACGGTCATCTCACCGCCGAGAGTGGCGCCCAGGTCGGCGTCGGGAGAGATTTTGCCGTCGATAGCCACGATCTTCCAGTCACCTTTCGGAATCTTGACAGTCTGAGCCTTGTCAGCGCCGTTGAATACCACCTTTATCTCCTTCCACGCATCGCCATTGGCATGATTCTTGAGCGAATAAGAGATAAGGTTGGGCTGTTTCTTCGAATCTATCTTGTCGAAAACCAAATTTTTGGCTATATCCTTCGCCGAGGTCATACGGAACGCCGGATGAGCCTTGCGCAGAGCGATGAGGCCTTTGTAATAATCGAAAAGATCATGATTCTTCGCCTTCAGGCTCCAATCGATCGCGTTGATCGAATCGGGACTCTTGTAAGAATTGTGAACTCCCTGCTTGTCGCGGAAGATCTCTTCGCCGGCGAACATGAAAGGTGTTCCCTGAGAGGTGAAAATGATTGTCTGGGCGAGTTTTGCGGCGGCCTGGCGAATAGAATCGCTTTCATCCGGCATCGACTTGCGGAGCTTGTCGGTCAGGCACATATCGTCGTGACACGAGATATAGTTGACGATCATTTCGGGTGATTTTGCATAAGGGAACTTCGAGTTGGCTCCCTTCTTGTAATCGACCTGGGGATGAGCCGTGGCGGCGACGATTCCGATCTTGACGGTCTCCTCGACGCCCGGTTTGCCGGTTGCGAAGCCGCGGTCAGAAGCATTGGTATAATGACCCTTGATGGCATCGCGGATATCATCTGAGAAGACGGCGATGTCGGTCATCTTGCTGACATTCTCTTTCAAGGCACGGCGTTCGACGGGGAGCGGCGAGTCTCCGGCCGTCCACCCTTCGCCATAGACGAAAATCGAAGGATTGATCTTCTTCAACTCGGCGGCCACTTCGTTCATGGTGTCAATGTCATGGATCGCCATGAGGTCAAACCGGAAGCCGTCGATATGATATTCGTCAGCCCAATATTTCACGGAATTGATGATGTAATCGCGCATCTGTTGGCGATCGGAAGCGGTCTCGTTTCCGCATCCGGAGGCGTCGGAATATCTTCCGTCGTCCCAATGGCGGTGGTAATAGCCCGGAGCGGTGAGCTCGAAATTCGAGCCGTCGTTTTCGGCCGTGTGGTTATAGACCACATCCATGATCACGCCGATTCCGGCGTCGTGTA
>CAYQQG010000226.1:0-1994 GCA_964419535.1 uncultured Sangeribacter sp. | reverse complement strand
AAATTTATTCACAACCCCCGATTGTGCCAAATTTTTATGCCAATATCTTAACTAATTTATAATAAGTCTAAATATTATTTATAACCATTCCAATTTAGACCCCGTTTCATAAGCCACAAATGAAGCCTTGCCCGCAACGGTAAGCCGACCTTCCACTCGTCGGCAAAGTCCTTCAATTCATCTTTCAGGCCTTGGTTCCCGCTGTGACGGGCCTGAGCGGCCATGTAATTAAGCTGATGAGAGATGTATTCTTTCATCCTTGCCTTCGGCAACTTATAATACTTCGCTAATCTAAGCACCGCTATCGCAACACGAAGATGGAACCGGAATTCTTTCTCAAAGCTCAGATTATTGCTAAGCGACTCACCGCCGACATAATATATCAAACCGGCCGCAGGCAGATATGCCGCGTCCCCTGTCGCTCCCAAAGCGGCAATGATCGGCAAATCTTCGATTCCCGCTTCCGGAATCCTCACAACTTCCGGGTTCCGGTTATAAATTTCAAGAAGGTTCCGACGCCTGTAAAGCGCTGATGAAAGAACGTATGGCAATTTTGACTTGCTGGTTAACACGCCCTCCAAAATTTCACGCCCCCCGATTCTCTCGCGCCGCCACCTCCGGCTTTCGGCGTTCTCTGAATCGCATGTGTCAACATATGAGCCGTCAGGACCTATCCTTCGGTTGACGACATCCGTGAACACCACCGACAACGAACTGTCCGAATCCAACATATCTATCTGACGCTGAAGACGTGTCTCGTCAAGCCATTCGTCATCTCCGGCACAATCCCCAATATAATCGGACTCACAGCTCAAAAAAGCATCGAAATAATTCCCGACCAATCCCTTATTAATCTCATTTGATAATACACGAACCACCCCGGGATATTTCCGCGCATATTCCAATGCTATCGCGCGCGTCGAATCCGAAGAACAATCATCGGCTATTACAACTTCGAACTCGTGGCTGCATTTTTGACGCAACACACTCTCTATAGCCCTCCCGACAGTGGCCTCCTGATTATAACAGACTATCAATATGCTGGCCTTCATTTAAGTCCAAATTTTCTCGAAATTACACGCGGAATGAAACTGAGATGACGCTGAATGGCGACTCCACTCCCGTAATGTTTCTTCATTATGGAAAATCTCTCCATAAGGGAAGCCTTCTTATTTTTTTCGGTCAGTCCGGCATCGAGATAATGGATCGTCACACAATGTAGATTGCGGCATTTATCTTCACTTGTCCGCTTTATGCAATTTATTGTCCAATCATAATCGGCCGAAAAACGATAAGACAGATCATATTCCGGCGCTAACGAACGCCTTACGCAGAACGCCTGATGACAAATCAGCATACCGCGAGAAAATGAATCAAATGTGAGGGTTTCAGGGGCCAAGAGATGACGCGGGCGCAAAAAATTTCTATTTTCATCCACTATCACCGTGTCTCCGTATACGATATCAGGATGTGACTCCGCAATAGCATCCGCATACTGCTCGAGCGTGAGCTGAGAAGCAAAAGAATCGCCGGCATTCAGGAATATGACATATTCTCCTTTGGCCAATCGCAACCCCTTATTCATAGCGTCATAAAGACCCTTATCAGGCTCGCTGATAATTCTGAGATCATCAACTCCATACTCCCGGGCAACCCCGAGGGTCTTATCTTTCGAAGCACCGTCAATTATCAGATGCTCAAAATTTTTAAACGTCTGATCTCGGACAGACAATAAAGTCGGCTTCAGTTCTTTCTCAGCATTGAACGTTATTGTAATAATCGACAACAACGGATTGACCTTACCATCCGCATCGACATTTAAATGATTCACTTTAGAAACTTTCTCATCATTCATGACGCAAAATTACTAAATTTTATTTAAAAACAAAAAAGCAAATAAACCCATCCCCACCGACATACAACGTTTTAACCTCAAAAAACAAAAAAGGCTCGAATTGCTTCGAGCCTTTCTAAGGGGGCGATTACCTACTCTC
>CAYQQG010000225.1:0-2034 GCA_964419535.1 uncultured Sangeribacter sp. | reverse complement strand
AGACGGACGCTATCTTGCACGTCCTCAGATGTTTCGACGATGATAATATCACTCACGTTGACACCACGGTCGATCCCGTCCGTGACATGGAGATAATCAACTATGAACTCCAGATCAAGGACCTCGAGACGATCGACAACCGTCTGGCAAAAACTGAGAAGGCCGCGAAGACCGGCGGCGACAAGACCGCAAAGATGCAGGTCGAGGTGCTGAAAGCCTATAAGGAGGCATTGGAGCAAGGCCGGCCGGCGCGCAGCGTGACTTTCGAGACAAAGGATGAGCAGAAATATGCCAAAGAGCTCTTCCTGCTGACAAATAAGCCGGTCCTTTACGTCTGCAACGTCGATGACGCCTCGGCTGTCAATGGCAACCACTATGTGGACGAAGTGCGCAAAGCAATCGAAGGAACCGATTCGGATCTTATGATCGTGGCGGCCAAGACTGAGAGTGAGATCGCCGAACTGGACACATGGGAGGAGCGCAAGGAATTTCTCGAAGAGATCGGACTGGAGGAATCCGGTGTCAGCCGATTGATCCGCGCCGCCTATAAGTTGCTTGATCTCCAGACCTATTTCACGGCTGGCCCCGATGAAGTCCGTGCCTGGACCTTCATGCGCGGCACGAAAGCGCCTCAGGCGGCCGGAATCATCCATACCGACTTCGAGAAAGGCTTCATCCGCGCCGAAGTCATCAAATATGACGATTTCGTCACTCTCGGCTCTGAAAACGCTGTCAAAGAAGCCGGCAAAATGGCCGTCGAAGGCAAGGAATATGTCGTCAATGACGGTGACATCATGCACTTCCGGTTCAATGTCTGATGCTCTTAGAATCTATCATTAACCGTTCCCTCTCCGTAAAATCTATATGAATTAGAATTGGAGTGAAATCTATAATAAAAAGAGCTTGTTTCAAATTTGAAACAAGCTCTTTTTATTTGGGTTGGATTGAAATCCGTAAACGGATCTTATTCGGTCAGGTCGGCGGGAAGATGAGGCATGGCGCCTTTCTGGGTGCAGACGAAGGCTGAGGTGCGGACGGCACATGAATGTGCTTCGGCCACGGATTTGCCTTTGAGAATGCTGGCGATGAAGGCTGCGGTGAAAGAGTCGCCGGCGCCGACGGTGTCGGCCACTTCAACGACAGGAGTCGGTTGGAATGACACGTTGCCGGGGGTGAAGACATAGCTGCCGTTGATTCCGCAAGTGAGGATCAGCATGCGGAGGTTATACTTGCCCAGAAGAATCCAGCATTTGTCCTGAAGGTCGATTCCGGGATAGCCGAACATACGGCTGACGGTGACGAGCTCCTCGTCGTTGATCTTGAGGATATTGCAACGTTCCATTGAGTTGCAGAGGATCTCCTTGTTATAGAAACCTTGGCGGAGATTGACGTCGAAGACGATCAGGGGATTATTCTCTTCGGGGATGGCGTCGAGGAAGCGGTTGATCGTGTTGCGTGAAACTACGTTGCGCTGAGCTAAGGAGCCGAAGCATACGGCTTTGGTCTTTTCCGCAAGCCGCTCAAGGATTGCAGTGTAGGGGATATTATCCCAAGCCACGTTCTCTTTGATCTCATACTGGGGGATGCCGGCCTGGTCGATTTCCACCTGTACGGTGCCGGTGGGATAAGGCACGACTTCGATGTTGAAGTTGAGGCCTTTAGAGGTGAAATTCTCGATGATTTCCTTGCCGAGGGGATCGTCGCCGACGGCGCTGACCACACAGCTTGGAAGTCCGAACTGAGAAACGTGATATGCGAAGTTGGCGGGTGCGCCACCGATTTTCTTACCTTCGGGGAGAACGTCCCAGAGGGCTTCTCCCATTCCTACTACGATTCCTTCCATGGTATTTTTTCGTTATATGTTATGATTTTTTATTATTCTGATTGTGATCCCTGACGTGTCGGTTATTGCTTCACGACCTTGATTCTAAGGGTATAATAGAGGAGATAGACGACTCCGACGGTCATTAAGGCCACTGCGCCGATCTGGCCTACGGCGTCGGCTGCATAACCCATTGCGAGGGGGAAGATAGT
>CAYQQG010000224.1:0-2036 GCA_964419535.1 uncultured Sangeribacter sp. | reverse complement strand
ATAGCTCTCCACTTTTCTTAATATAATCGCAGAGGATGGCTCGGTACGATGACCCTTATAAAGTGAATCCTCTCTGAGAACATGACGCGCGTGTTGGGCCGTATCTTTAGAAATCAGATACTTTATATTTGAATGAGCTGAATCCCATTCAAATATATCACGATTGAAGTGATCTTTATGAAAATGGCTGACAAAGACATATAAAGGCTTTTGACTGCTCAGATTGCTGACAAATTCGGGAATCCGCGATTTCATATGAAACTTTGCTAAGCCTCTTTCATGAATATCTCTATCCTTAATGCCACTTTCTCGAACATTTCTTTCATGAACATTTCCTGACATATCCGAGTCATTAAACCCGAATAACGGTTCTTTCCAGAAATCGAAAACAAGAGCGCACTCCGGAGTTTCGACTAAGAAGCAGTCATGATATATATATCTGACTTCGACCATGAAGATTGAGATCTTTCGGTGATAATAAGAGCCCATTCCAATAATGGGCTCTTAGAATACTTAATGATTGATTTCGTAGCCCTGATTTTTCAAATATTCAAGAATCTGATATTTCATGGCATGATCATAATAGTCAAGGATGTGACTCACCCAATCATTATCAGAAGTTCCGCCTGAACGTGTCGCATTATAATGTTTGACAATCGCATCATACTCTTCAAGTTCCGCAACCAGCTTTTCATTGTCCTGATTATAATGATTTTTGTGGAAGACCAGCGAAGCGGGCTGCTTGGGCTTAAGATCGGGATGCTCTCTGGGAATTCCGAGTGCAAGACCACACACGACAAACACACCTTTCGGCAGTTTGAGCAATTCCGCAACCTTTGCCGGATCAACAGTTCTGAGATATCCGACACAATTGCAACCAAGACCGGAGGCTTCGGCCGCTACGACAGCGCTCATCATGGCGAGAGAGGCATCGATAATGCCGATTGTCACACCGTCCATTGTGTTAGTGAACGCGGGCATATTCAGGCCTTTCTTTTCAGCCAATTTTGTAATTTTATTATAATCTGAGAGGAAAATAAGAAGTCGGTTGCAAGTCTTAAGCTGCTTTTGATTTGTCAACTGATACAGTTCTTCCTTCAGATTCTGGTCGTCGATATCGATAACTGAGAATTGTTGACCATTATAGGAAGTCGGAGTGTTACGGACAGCGTTATAGATAAAATCCATCGTCTCTTGAGGAATTGGCTCACGCTCATATCGACGGATGCTTACTCTTTCGAGAAGAGTGTCCTTAACGTCTTTCATTATATTTTGAATTTAAGATATTTTGGATTTAATAAAAGTCACTATTAGTATTGTTTTCTTCAGAACACGTTTTATAAACTTATACCAAGAAACGAATAAAAATTCGTTTCACGAATGTAAAACGCATTCTTAACACGAAATGGATAACGAAAATCATTTCAAGAAATCGATAACCGGATCATTTCAAGAAACAGATTTAGAGAAGCATTTCAAAAAATGGAAAGGTGCGGAAGGGAAAAATCCGATCCGCACCTTTTAAAAGGCCACACCAAAGGGTTGTGATGAAACTCCGTATGACAGGATTTGAGGTGCTTCCAACTCTTTGTAATCCGCCTTGTGCTCCGGAGAGCAACGCCCGCAAAGGACGCGGGGCCCGCCATTGAAAAGGAAACTTGCCTCGGAATTTCGTTTAATTTGATGAGTTTCCCAATCTGCTTTGATGTGGTTATCTCTTTTTTGATGTCAGATTAAAACCATATTTTTATGATTCCCATCTAACAGCAATTTCAAGGGTCTCTTTACTTCATTAACATATAAATGCGGCAAAAGGTTGAGAGACCCTTTATGAAAGTCTTTATTTAACCTTGTCGCAGATTGCCTTGAAAGCGGCGGGGTTGTTCATCGCGAGGTCAGCGAGCACCTTGCGGTTGATCTCGATGCCTGCCTTATGAATCAGACCCATGAGCTTTGAATAAGAAAGATCCTCGAGACGGGCGGCGGCGTTGATACGCTGGATCCAGAGAGCGCGGAAGTTGCGTTTTTTCTGCTTG
>CAYQQG010000223.1:0-2121 GCA_964419535.1 uncultured Sangeribacter sp. | reverse complement strand
TGCTCATCACCATCATCCAGACTTACGCTTTCCGCTATATCATCAAGGAGGAGGATGTCAGAAAGGCGATGGCGAAGGCTGCTAAGAATCCTAAGAAGAAATCCGGATTCATGGCCCGTCTCGAAGAGATGCAGCGCCAACAGCAGCAGATGCTCAAGGAACAGCAGAAGAAAGGCAAGAGATAAAAATGTGAAATGCGCGATCTGAGAACCATACGGATTTTTCTTGCGGCCATATTTCTGGCAGCCAGCGTGACATATCTGTTCATCGGCAGCGGAGTGAACCGTATAGCAGAGATCGCTCCTCGCTCACAGATAATTCCGTCGGCTCTCGGAATGACGATCGGCGCGACCATTTTCTGGCTTATCGCGACGTTTGCATTCGGGCGGATATATTGTTCGACGGTCTGTCCGGTCGGTGGACTTCAGGACACGGCAAGCTGGTTCCGGCGCAAGATAGGTAAATCGAAAGCCGCTCAAAAGGCATCGCCACGCTCGGCACTCGGCCGGATTGCAAGTCCTTATTCATATAAGCCGCGGACAAAGATACGTCTCTGGGTGGTTGCTATATATGCGGTCTGTCTCCCGTTGGGGCTGATTTGGATTTCAGCGCTTGTCGAACCGTGGCATATCTTTGAAGAGGCCGCACGTCTGACTAATCCCGAACTGAAGCGCGATGAACTCCTGATTTTCGGCGGCAATGCGCTTGCCGGAGGATTGGTCGGCCTCGTGTCGCTCATCGGGATATGGATATGGGCTCTCTTCCACGGCCGCCGGTTCTGCAGCCATATATGTCCGATAGGGACGTTCTTGGAGGCCGTGGCCGAACAATCGGTCTATCAGATTAGAATCGACCCCGACAGATGCGTGAGCTGCATGGCCTGTCAGGATCATTGCAAATCCGAGGCAATAAAGGTCAGTGAAAGACTTGTTGACAATGGGCGGTGCGTCCGGTGTTTCGACTGTCTGAAAGTCTGTCCCGAGGATGCGATCCGTCTCACACCGCGGCGTAAGCGCCCGGCCACCCCATTGACAATCAAGAGCTAAAAAACAAGATTCATCAGAAAAATCCTGATGAATCTTGTTTTTTGTTTAATCATGATTTTTCATGAAGTTTCATGATTTTTTATGATGACTCATGTTGCATCATGTTATCTCATGATGAATCCTGTTGAATCTTTAAGAATCTTGGGTTTTCATGATGAATCATGAAAATTCTGATTCGGAGAATCAGCTATAGAGGAAACGTTTGATTGAGCGTTTCGGTGTCTTCTCGAATTCATGGGGCATCAGCTGAATCCGTTGGATGCGCTCGTAGGGAGCCACAAGCCGGTTGAGCTCTTCGCGGATCTTTTCCATTTGAGGCCCTAAGTCAGCACCGGCGATTCCGGCGCGGTCGGCCTGTTCATAGTCAGGATAGACAAGTGCCGTGAGCTTGCCATCGCGCATGACGATCAGGCTTTCCGCCACGAAAGGCATATTATTGAGCTTCGCCTCGATCTCTTCGGGATAAATATTCTGGCCGGAAGCCGAAAGGAGCATCGTCTTCGAACGGCCGCGCAGATAGAGCGTGCCGTCGGCCGAGCGGGTGCCGACATCCCCCGTCTTAAGCCAGCCCTTGTCGCTGAGGACAAGATCCGTCGCCTCCGGGTTTTTGTAATAACCCTTCATAACGTTGGTTCCGCGGACACAGATCTCTCCGGGAATATTCTCCGGGTCGTCGCTCATGACCATAGATTCCATTGTCGGGAGTGTGCGGCCGGACGAACCGACCTTAAATTCACGCCAGGGTGTATAGGAAATCAGCGGACCGCATTCCGTCATGCCGTAGCCGACGGTGAACGGGAACTTGATCTTATGAAGGAAGGCCTCGACCTCATGGTTGAGCGGCGCGCCGCCGACAATCACCTCCTCAAACTCGCCTCCGAAAGCGTCGATCAGTTTGCGGCGGATTTTCCCATAGATGAGATTGTCAAGAAGCGGCACGGCGAGCGTCCACCTGACGGCGCCCTTCGAAATCATCGGCAGAATCTGGTTTTTATATATCTTTTCCAGTATCAGCGGAACGCAGATGACGAGGTTCGGCTTGACTTCAGCCAGAGCCTTCAGGAGCACGCGCGGC
>CAYQQG010000222.1:0-2143 GCA_964419535.1 uncultured Sangeribacter sp. | reverse complement strand
GGATCTCACGTTTGCTCAGATCGCGTATATGACCGTATGAGGAAAGAACCTTATAGTCCTTCCCGAGAAATTTCTCAATCGTCTTGGCCTTCGCCGGCGACTCAACTATTACGAGGTTTTTCATATAGCAGCGTTATATCTTTTTAGCGCATATAAAGTCGGTTACGCCTCCACGGAGGGAACGCAACTGACCATTTCGGGCGCAAAATTACAAATTTTTTTGAAATTTCAACAAATTACACCTTAATAATGTTAGCTAAACCAAATAAAAATTTGGAGTCTAAGCCCTGTTATTAAATATTTCAGGATAAAGGGGTCTAAGGAGATTCCATTCGCGTGAAGAAAGAGGTGAGCGAGTCGAGGCCGGTCGCTCCCGTCGTGTCCGCGGCCGAAGAATCCTTATTTTTCTGCAGACAATAGGGAAGAAGCCGGGTGACGGCCTGAAGCCGTTTTTCCGCATTCAGTTCATAAAGATCCAGATCGATCCGTCCGGAATTGAAATATTTATCAATCACATCGTCGAGCGCGTGTTCCGCTGCCGGTTCCATACCCTTCTTGCCGGCAATAGTTTTCCTATCCATGATTAATTTCGCGGATTTATTTTCCATAATAGTTTTTTCGCAAAAATAACCCTGAATCCACCTTCCGGCACGATATATCTTGACTGATTTCCGCAAAATTTTCGATAGATTATTTTGCTATTCGTTAAAATTATAATAATTTTGCATTTATTAGCGAATCGAAGGCGCCTCCGGAAGTCATATTCAGGAATGTTTTCTGAGGAAAGGACCCCGGAAGACCAGAATTCCGGCCCGTATAAACAGGCATTCCCCGATTCGCCAGATGAACCGACAGAACATAATAAATTAATATAAAAACCTAATCTATCATCCGAACTGCTATGTGGTTATCAAGCTCTTCAGTAGGACGTAAATTCATCATGGCCATTACAGGCGCCGTGCTCGTCCTATTCGTGACTTTTCACTGTTTGATGAACGCAGTAGCCATTCTCTGGCCCGTAGCCTACAACTCTGTTTGTATGTTCCTCGGTGCCAATTGGTATGCTCTCGTGGCCTCTGCCGGTCTGGCTCTCTTCATCGTAGTACACATCATCTACGCCGTGATGCTGACGGTCCAGAACCGTCGTGCGCGCGGACATGAGCGTTACGCGATCAACAAGCGCCCCGCTTCTGTTGAATGGTCGTCTCAGAACATGTTCGTCCTCGGCATCGTGATCCTCGCTTTCCTCGTTGTCCATCTTATCCAGTTCTGGGCTAAGATGCAGCTCGTTGAGATCTGTGGATGCGAGACTATCATCCCGGCGACCGCCGGAACGCTCTTCCTTCAGGAAGCGTTCGCTCAGCCCTGGACAATCGTGGTCTACATCATCGGCTTCATCGCCCTCTGGTTCCACCTCAACCACGGTTTCTGGTCGATGTTCCAGTCAGTGGGTTGGGATTCGACCGTGTGGATTCCCCGTCTGAAATGCATCGCCAAATGGTGGGTGGGTATCGTGACTGTCCTCTTCATCGCCGAGGCTGTCGTGTTCACAATCAACGCCAACAAGGATTTCTACAAAACCGACGAAGACCTCCGCGCTCAATACATCTCAATGGTGGGCTCTGAATATATCGACGATTTGGGTCCGGACGCCGAGAACATCGCTATGCAGATGATGAACACTCCGGACGCCGACCGCAACATGCAGATAGACCAGCTCAACCAGCAGATCCAGAACCCGGAGATCGCAAGCATGATGCTTGCCGATCCCAAGCAGAAGAAATATTTCGAGTTCCTCAACGGGATGAACAAATTCATCAACTATCTCAACGGCTATACGCCCGAAGCTCCCAAACAGGAGGCTCAGCCGGCAATGGGACAGCCCCAGGGACAGGAAGTAATCGTTGAGCAAGAGGAAATGACTCAGGAAGTTGCTCCCGCTGAAGCTCAGCCCGAACAGCCCGCTGACGCTGAACAGCCTGCAGAAGCAACCCAACCCGCAGCTAACAACTAATTTTTTCAGACGATATGGCAACTACAGATATCAAAGTAAAAACAATGAATCCGGCTGATTCCAAAATCCCGGAGGGTCCTATCGCTGAGAAATGGACCAACTATAAGGCTCATCAGAAGCTCGTCAACC
>CAYQQG010000221.1:0-2148 GCA_964419535.1 uncultured Sangeribacter sp. | reverse complement strand
CAGGAGACAGGTCGCGGAGGACGCGACGGAGGCGAAGGAGTCTGCATAGCTTTCTATTCTCATAAAGACATCCAGAAACTTGACAAACTGATTCAAGGGAAAACGCCCACCGAACAGGAGATCGGAAGGCAATTGCTGGCGGAAACAGCCCATTATGCCGAATCGTCAGTCTGCCGGAGAAAAATCCTGTTGAATTATTTCGGTGAATCAATGGAGGGTGAGAATTGCGGCAACTGTGACAATTGCCGTCACCCGAAGACGAAGATAGAGGCCGGACAGGAACTTCTGGCTCTCCTTAAAGGTGTTCGCGATCTCGGCGAACGGTATAAGTCGGAATATATCGTGGCATATCTGACCGGCCGGCTCACCGAAGAGGCCCGGACGAGCGGACACGATGGATTCGACAGTTTCGGTGCTCTTCCCGACGTTGAAGACCGGTTCCTGAACGCGCTGACCCAACAGGCCGTGATTTCAGGATACCTCAGCCATGACATGGAGAATTACGGAATCCTGAAACTGACTCCGGCCGGCGAGGCGTTCATAGAACGTCCGGGTTCGTTCATGATGGTCGAGTCTTCGGATTATTCGGATTTGGATTTTGAACCTGCTCAGAAACATGAGCCGGGGGGCGGAGCGGCCGACAATGTACTTTTCTCGATATTGAAAGATGTCAGAAAGTCAATAGCCAGACGCCTTGATGTCCCGCCGTATGTCATTGTTCAGGATCCGGTTCTGGAATCGATGACAACGACATTCCCAATTACGATAGAAGAGCTGTCAAATATTTCCGGAATGGGATCGGCGAAGGCCAAGAAGTTCGGCAAGGAGTTTACGGATGTCATCGCCCGATATGTGGAGGAGAACGACATCGTCCGGCCGACCGACATAAAGGTCAGAATGGTCGCAGACAGAGGGAAAACAAAAGTATATCTGATTCAGGGAATCGACAGGAAGATCGATCTCGAAGAGCTTGCCGACGGAAAGGGTCTTGAATATGAGGATATGATTTCGGAACTCGAGGCTATAGTTGAAGAGGGGACCAAAATCAATATAGACTATTATATCGACGAACTTCTCGAAGAGGAATGCCAGGAGGAGATAATCGATTATTTCAAGAGTTGCGAGGAGGATGATCTCGAGGAAGCAATTCAGGAACTCGGCGATGAATATACGGAGGATGAAATCAGGCTGATGCGTCTGAAATTCCTCTCGTCATGGGCACGGTGATTGAAAATGTATGTATAGAAATATATGCTCCGTCCGAAAAAATCGGACGGATTTTTTATTTTAGAGCCCGGTTCATAAAATTTTTTGAATAGAGCCTCGTTTTTATAATTAGATAAAATACGTATTCCATAATACCAGTTTATATAACCGATGAAAACTAAAATTCTGTTTGCGGCGGGACTCGGAGCCTGTGCGCTCGCGTGGGCCGCAAAGGATCCGGTCATCATGACGGTCAACGGTGTTGACGTTCCAAAATCTGAATTTGAATATCTTTATCATAAGAATTCACAACAGCAGATGGCCACGCAACCGATTGATGAATATGTCGACATGTTTGTCAATTACAGACTTAAAGTAGCTGACGCAATTGCTTCGGGTGTCGATACGACCGCCGCGTTCCGTCAGGAAATGGCACAGTACCGTCACGATCTGGCGGCTCCCTATCTGGCCGATTCGCTCTATCTGAATAAACTCGTCAGGGAGGCTTGGGAAAGAAGCAAGGATGAGGTTCAGGCGTCGCATATCATGATTTTCAAGAAGGGGAACGCCGCTGAAGATGCCGCCGGTAAAGCTCTGTTGGATTCCCTCAAATCAGAAATTAATAAAGGTGCTGATTTCGCGGCTTTGGCCAATCAATTCTCACAGGACCGCGGCACGAACCAGCGTGGCGGCGACTTGGGATTCATGGTCGCCGGCCGCTATCCCTATTCGTTCGAGGAGGTCGCATTCTCAATGAAACCCGGTGAAGTCTCAGATGTTGTCGAGACCCGCATGGGCTATCATCTGATCAAGGTCAATGACCGCCGCCCCGCACGCGGAACGGTAAGAGTAGGCCATATCCTTCTCACTGACCCCACAGACGCAGATGGCATACCCAATGACTGAGCCTCGCCGGCAGCGATATCAGCGCCCCATTCTCCC
>CAYQQG010000220.1:0-2150 GCA_964419535.1 uncultured Sangeribacter sp. | reverse complement strand
TGATCTATCATGCCAAATCGGTTATGAAAGCTGTCCGGCGCGCCCTCGTCGTGGTCGACCTCCCCTTCGGCTCCTATCAGGGCAATTCGAAAGAGGCTCTCGCCTCGGCAATCCGAATCATGAAGGAGAGCCACGCCGAAGCCGTCAAAATGGAAGGCGGCGAAGAGATCCGCGAGTCGATCGAAAGAATCCTTTCGGCCGGAATCCCCGTCATGGGCCACCTCGGACTGACGCCTCAGAGCATCAATAAATTCGGGACCTACACCGTCCGCGCCCGCGAAGAAGCTGAAGCCGAAAAACTCATCCGCGACGCCAAGATGTTGGAAGAGATCGGATGTTTCGCCATGGTGATTGAAAAAGTCCCCGCGAAACTCGCCGAGCGCGTCGCCCGCGAAGTCTCGATCCCGATCATCGGGATCGGTGCCGGCGGCGGTGTCGACGGCCAGGTCCTCGTCATGCACGACATGATGGGAATCAACTGCGGTTTCTCGCCGCGCTTCCTACGCCGCTATGCCGACGTGGCCGGCGTCATGACCGACGCCGTCGAAAGATATATCGAAGATGTCAAATCCGGCGACTTCCCCAACGAATCCGAATCTTACTGAATCACAGCGTTTGGCGTGACCTCCCGCCAAAACGGTGTGAAACCGGGCCGCCAAACCGCGTGAAACCGGTTTGTCAACGGTGAAAACGCCCTTAACCGTGTGAAACCGGTTTGTCATCGGTGAAATCGCAAACAATTAATCAAATATGGACAATTCCAAAGGCAAGAACGCAACCGAATTTCTCGAAAAGGCCGGACTCGCGCCGACCCCGAACCGGATTCTCGTCGTCAGGGAGCTGCTCGCTGCCTCGGCGCCTTTAAGCCTCTCCGAGCTTGAATTGCGCCTCGACACCCTCGACAAATCGAGCATCTTCCGCGTGCTGAACCGCCTGAGCGACATCGGGCTCGTTCACGCCTTTGAGGACGGCCGGGGAATCGCCAAGTTCGAGATCTGCCATTGTGCCGACCACCGCGAGGACGACGACCGACACGTCCATTTCTACTGCACCGAATGCCGGCATACCTTCTGCCTCTCCGAAGTCCGGATCCCCGAAGTCAATGTCCCCCAAGATTTTGACGTCACCGGGGTCAACTTCATGCTCAAGGGACTCTGCCCAAACTGTAAAAAACTGACATCTTGACACTCTCTCATCCTGTCAAATTGTCATTCTGACATTTTGACATTATGACAAATTGACACCTCCCTAAAAACCTTAACGACCTTAAAAAACCTAACGCGATGTCTGACCTTAATTCAAGGATGGAAAACCTCCGAAAAGAAATAACCTCAACCGAACAGTTCCGGAATCCCGACGCCGACCGCCGCGTCCTCGAACTGCTCTCCAAATCCTTCGGCTCGGCCTCGGCCGCAGCCACCGAGATCATAAACCTCGAGGCGATCCTCAACCTCCCGAAGGGGACCGAACATTTCATCGCCGACATCCACGGCGAGAATGAAGCCTTCGCCCATATCCTCAAGAACGCCTCGGGAAATATCCGCCGAAAGGTATATGACCTCTTCGCCACCTCCATGCGCGAAGAGGACCTCCGCGAGTTCTGCTCGCTTATCTACTATCCCGGACGGAAACTCGAATATGTGAAGGCCCAGGAGCCTAATCTCCGCGATTTCTATCAGGTGACGCTCCACCGTCTTGTCAAGGTGCTCCAGGAAATCTCCTCCAAATACACCCGCTCGAAAGTCCGCAAGGCGCTCCCCAAGGAGTTCGCCTATATAATCGAAGAGCTCCTTCACGAGGCCCCCTCGGGCGAGGACAAGCAGATGTATTACACGCGGATCGTCGAGACGATCATATCCACCGGACAGGCCGACGCTTTCATAAAAGCAATTTGCCGCGTGATCCAGGGCCTGAGCATCGACCGCATGCACATCCTCGGCGACATCTATGACCGCGGACCGGGCGCCCACATAATCCTCGACACCTTGGCCAATTATCATGATTTCGACATCCAATGGGGCAACCACGACGCGCTCTGGATGGGCGCCGCCGCCGGCAACCGGGCCTGCATCGCCAACGCCATTCGACTCTGTCTACGTTACAACAACATGGAGACACTCGAGGACGGATACGGAATCAACCTCGTCCCG
>CAYQQG010000219.1:0-2186 GCA_964419535.1 uncultured Sangeribacter sp. | reverse complement strand
GACAACCGCACACCAGAACCGCGAAACGCCGCACACACGACAAACCCCTCATCCCGACTCTCGCTATCTGCCCCAACTGCGGCGCATGGCATATCTATCACACAGTATGCGGCGAATGCGGTTACTATCGCGGCAAACTCGTCATCGACAAAAACACAGTCACTGTCTGAACAATCTGACTGAAAAAATTGTCCTCCTAAAGATTGTCTAATCCTCTCCGACGTCTCGAACGCCGAGCGCCACGGAAGACATTAGACAATCTTTAATTTTAAAGTTCCTTAAGAGCCCATTTCATAAATTATCGCATTATGCCAAACGCTATTATCAGTGGAATCGCTTCGTATGTGCCCGAGGACATTCTCGACAACGAGATGCTGTCGAAAATGGTGGACACCAACGACGAATGGATTACCACACGCGTCGGAATCAAGGAACGCCGAATCCTTCATGAAGAAGGGAAGGGCTCGAGCTATCTCGGCGTGAAAGCAGTTGAGCGCCTTCTCGCCGACACCGGCACGGCTCCGGAAGAAATTGACCTTTTGCTTTGTGCCACTTCCAATCCCGACTATCGCTTTCCGTCAACGGCCAGCGTCATCCTCCACAACGCCGGGCTGAAAAACGCTTACGGTTATGACATACAGGCCGCCTGCGCCGGCTTCATCGTCACCATGCAATCGGCAAGAGCCTATATTCAATCCGGCCTCTATAAGAAAATAATTGTGGTTTGCGCCGAGAAGATGTCAAGCATGACAAACTATAACGACCGCGCTACTTGCCCCCTTTTCGGTGACGCCGCGGCCGCCGTCCTCGTCGAACCTTCCGATGAAAACCTCGGTGTGATCGACGGCGAATTCCATGTCGACGGCATGGGACTCCCGCATCTCCTGATGAAAGCCGGCGGAAGTGTCCTCCCCGCCTCGCACGAAACTGTGGACGCCGACGAACATTTCATTTATCAGGAAGGTCGTGCCGTCTATAAGCATGCCGTCAGCGATAT
This sequence comes from uncultured Sangeribacter sp., assembly GCA_964419535.1. Classification (GTDB taxonomy): domain Bacteria; phylum Bacteroidota; class Bacteroidia; order Bacteroidales; family Muribaculaceae; genus Lepagella. The sequence continues at coordinate 1,189 of CAYQQG010000219.1, read as the reverse complement.
GCTCCACTCCTCTCAGAGCGTAATGAAACGCAATAACCTCACTGTGGACGACATCGATTGGTTCGTGCCCCACCAGGCAAACCTCCGGATCATTGAAGCCGTCGGCGGACGAATCAAGATCCCGGCTGAAAGAACACTCGTCAACATCGAACATTTCGGAAACACATCGGCCGCTTCGATCCCTTTATGCATCGATGAATTCAAATCGAAACTCAAAAAGGGCGACAGACTCCTCCTGACAGCCTTCGGCGCCGGTTTCACATGGGGAGCAATGTATCTCATTTGGGCCATCGACCCAAAATGACCGTGATAATTCCAATTAATGATTTATCATAAAAATATCAGTTGTCTATCCCGTAGACAACTGATATTTTTATATCTTCCGTGATTTTATCTCTCTAAGGGTCTTCTATTATTTTTATCTTCCTTTAACTCCATATCTTCCGATATTTTTATACCTTTTAAAACCTCAGCGGGCTTTTTATCGTTCTAACTATGAAGGCCCTCATTAGAGAGGAAACTCAAAATTAAATGACACAATTAAAAATAAACCGATTTTAAAGAAATATATATGGAAAACGCAACATCTAATACTCCCGCTCCTCACAAAGCAGGATTCGTTAACATCGTAGGAAACCCTAACGTCGGCAAGTCGACCCTTATGAACGACCTCGTCGGCGAACGCATTTCGATCATAACCAATAAGGCGCAGACGACGCGCCACCGCATAACGGGCATCGTCAACACTCCGGAATATCAGATCGTATATTCCGACACTCCCGGTGTGCTCAAACCCAAATACCGCCTTCAGGAATCGATGCTCGAGTTTTCTGAAGGAGCTCTGACAGACGCTGACATTCTCCTTTATGTCACCGACGTCGTTGAAGAACCCGAAAAGAACGCCGACTTCCTGGCCCGCGTGGCCAAGGAAACGATCCCGGTGATTCTCGTGATCAACAAAATCGATCTTCTCAAGGGGAATGAAGAACTCGAAAAACTTGTGGCCGAGTGGAAAAAACGGCTCCCGAATGCCGAGATTTTCCCGACTTCAGCCACCGAGAAATTCAATCTCGACAACCTGAAAAACCGGATCGTCGAGCTTCTTCCCGTCGCTCCGCCCTATTTCGGCAAGGACGCCCTCACCGACAAACCGGCACGCTTCTTTGTCACAGAAATCATCCGCGAGAAA
>CAYQQG010000218.1:0-2200 GCA_964419535.1 uncultured Sangeribacter sp. | reverse complement strand
CAATCATTAATTTTTGAAACGGAGACCACAACTCAATATTCGGCCCCGGTTCTTATTATAGAATCGGGGCCGACTTTTTATCTTGTCCTTCAGGATATGAAACCTCTGTTACAATATCTGAGCATATTTCATGCAATAAACTTTCCGACACCAAGATATCTCTATCGCTTTTTTAATTTTGCACACGCTCTGAAAATGTGTGCAATTGCAATCAAAATATTGCAAATTGTCAAAAACTTTTATAAACCTCAAAGACTCAATATATTAGAGATTTTATCGTCAAATTTCTAAGGATTTTTTAACAAAAAATAAGCTATAATAATTGTGCATCTCCCATTAATATAGTAGTTTTGAGCGTTTTTAGTAATGAAAACACCAGATATTAGACAATAACCAATAGAAAATAGATAGAAATTATCACAAAAATTATAGAAAAATGGAGCAGACACTTGTCATTCTGAAACCTTCGGCAGTTGAACGCCGTCTGATCGGTCAAATCATCAGCCGCATTGAAAACAGAGGACTCATCATCACAGGCATGAAGATGATGCAGCTTGACGAAAAGATATTGCGCGAACATTACGCCCACCTCGTCGACAAGCCCTTCTTCCCTTCGATCGTCGAGTCCATGACAGCCTCTCCCGTGATCGTAATGTGCCTCAAAGGTGTAGACGTTGTGAGTGTTTTCCGCACCATGACGGGAGTCACCAACGGCCGCAACGCCGCTCCGGGCACACTCCGTGGAGATTTCTGCATGAGCGGTCAGGTCAACATCATTCATGCAAGCGACACCGTTGAGAACGCTCAAATCGAAATCAACCGATTCTTCCGCCCCGAGGAGATCTTCGACTACACTCCCTCGAACATGCAGTTCTTCTATGGCGAAGACGAAATTAAATAAGACCCCGTTTCTCAAATCATTTAACATTTTTTGAGAGACCGGTGATAAACTCACTCCCGATTATCAAATCTAAATAAAAGAATCAAACAGAAAAAATAATCAGGAGAATTTTCAATCTCTTCACATATCTCTCCTTTTGAAATAGAATTTATTATGAATCTTAAAAATCTAATCATACTCGCGGCGGCGGTGCTCCTGACGGCAGCCCCTTCCGCAGCTCAGAAAAAGACATCAGCACATTCAGCAGCACATAAAGATCTTCTTGCCAAGAACACATCGACCAAAGAACAGATCCGTCTGATCGATCAATCATCATTTGTCGATCTATATGACGATGTCGAGCCGGAAATCGATATATACACCGAAGGTTGGAACTCCCGTTCGGTTAATCCATTTAAAGAATCTGACGTCCCCAACAGCGCTGTCATCAACGTCACAGGCTATCACATGCCTCACATGGGGAAGGTGACCTCACCCTATGGCTATCGCGCCCGCTTCGGACGTATGCACAAGGGTGTCGATATAGGGCTGAAGATGAATGACACGGTTCGCGCCGCTTTTGACGGAAAGATCAGACTGACAAATTATGAGGCTAACGGTTATGGCAATTATGTCATTATCCGTCACCCCAACGGCCTTGAGACCGTATATGGCCACCTCAACAAACATCTCGTGAAGCCCAACCAGGTCGTTAAAGCCGGTGACCCGATAGGTCTCGGGGGTTCAACAGGCCGCTCTACGGGTCCACACCTCCATTTTGGGACACGTTATATGGGTTATGCAATCAACCCGGCTGCAATATTTGACTTTGCAAACCACACGACGCACACGGACACTTATACCTTCTCGAAACAGACTTATCAACAGCCGAGAAATTACGCTCCGAACCGTCAGATAGCTAAAAACGAGACTGCGGCAAACCCCTATTCTTCAGCAGGTGAAAAAGCGACCTACACTGTCAAGAAAGGTGACACACTCTCAGGAATTGCACGCGCTTATGGTGTTTCGGCCACAACACTCCGCAAACTCAACAACTTGCAGCCTGAAGATCGCATCAAAGTCGGTCAGACCCTTAAACTGAAATAAAAATTTATATATTGAGAAATTAACAATATATTACACAAGTTTTTAGAGCCCATTTCAAAATTTTGAAATGGGCTCTAAAATTTTGTCTGAAGGGTTTATTACATGGCCTGTGAAATAAGACCCCGCATTAACATTTTGCCTGAAAGGGGTCTAAGATTTGTAACCATCCGAACTAAGCCGACTAATATGATCAAAAAATCTCAGGAGATCATT
>CAYQQG010000217.1:0-2232 GCA_964419535.1 uncultured Sangeribacter sp. | reverse complement strand
ATACAACACTAACATTCAGGCCTCCCTCGAAATGCTTCAGCAATTCCAAAACGAAAAAGGCCTCTCCGACGAACAGATTGACCAAGCCGTAGATCTCCTTATGACAATCGCAAATGATGCTCTGATTGGAAAATTCTCGCAGGATTCAATGGAAATGGCCCTTAAAGCTATCAATCATGACATCGATATCGAATCCGCAAGAAACGAAGGTGAAGTGAATGGCCGAAACGCGAAAATCGAAGAAAAACTGCGGAAACCAAAAAACGGTGACGGAGTCCCCATGTTGGCCGGAAGCAACAATTCCCCGGCAAAATCACCACGCCACCAAAGCATCTTCTCCCTCGCTTCTCAAGCCTAAAAACAAACAATCCCGCTTTTCAGGCTGAAACAACCAAAACCCCGCTGACAACATGGAACAAATAAAATTCCCCGAAAATCATCCCTCTAAATCATTGTGCCGCGAGCCGAAGCGAGCGGAAATCCCCGGTGCAACAGGTTTGTCTACGGTGAATCCATGCGAAGCCGGTTTGTCTACAGTGAATTCTTCCCCGCGTTCCTCTTTCCACCCCGGGATCGCGACAACCGTCTCCGCCGTAGCCTCCGTGACCGGAGGAATCCGAAGAGGCGGGTTTATAGAAACAGATCATTAAATTAACTCTTAAATAAAAAATTCTCATGGCAACAGAAACCGTAACCGTCGGGAGTGGAACCGCTCCCGTTCCTCAACCCGGATCGGCCGGCGTCAAGTCTCAGCTTCCCGGAAACGCAACAACCGTCAGCAATGTCGCCGGCGCAACCGGAGGTATAGGTCCCGGAAACCTTATCGAATCCGACATCGATTCACAACTCTTCGCGTTCCATAGCGAAGACACTCCGCTCATGACACTTATGATCAAGAGCAAATCCGTAAAGGTAAAAAGCCCGGAAGTTGAACACTTCATGATCGATGAACAGCGATCAACTTTCACAACCACTACCGCCGTCGCTTCCGCAAACACCAATTTCTTCGTTCTGCCTCTCGAATCCAAAGACCAGAACATCCCAAGAAATTATCACACCTTGCTCATCAAAGGTGTCAGCGGTTACTCGGAAGACGGCCAGACCAAAACTCCCGGAAAGGACCTCATGGTCTTCGTCACCGGCCGAGACACTCTCACCGGAAATCCTGTCGTCCGAGCCGTCAACGGCCCGAAGACAACAAAATCCGACACCTTCTGCACAACCCCCGCAATCCCCGCCGGATCTAAAGTCAAACTCCTTGCCAACGCCCTCTATGAGACACAAAAAGAAGTTGACCCCGATCTCATCGTCCCCCAGGCTCAGATCATATATCTCCAGAAAAGGGGAATGAACCAGGTCGTGTCCGACTACTTCGAATCTCAGAAAAAACACATCCCATTCTCTCAGGCTATCATTGCCGAACAGGTAATCCTCAATTTCAAACGCGCCGGAAACCGTACCCTCTGGGCCGGAAGAAAGGGTAAATTCCCCGTCACTGTGGACAAACTTGGCGAGCAAATGGTCTACACCACTGAAGGAATCCGCTGGCAATTCAAACGTCAAGTTCAGCACACCGGAAAATGGACAATCGAAAAATTGATCGCTCTCGCCAAACTCTACTACACGGGTGAAGATGTTCCAAAATCTGCAATCTTGCTTGCCGGTAAGAATCTTCTCGAAGAAATCCAATGCATCGACTTCTCTAAACATCCCGAAATTCAGATCACGCAAGCTCAGAATCCTATCGGATGGACTGTGACAAAGGTTCACACCGTCTTCGGTGACATCGACATCAAACGTGAACCCACACTTGACACCCTCGGTTGGAGCAATTCCGGCGCTCTGTTAGGAGAAAACAGACTCGTTCACTACATCTATTCCCAGGAACATGAATTCAACGATCGCGTCGAAGGTGAAGAAGCTACCCGCAAAGGAGTTGTCGTATGGGACGGACTCGCACTCAAAGGAACTTGCCACATCTGGATTGACGGCGAAGGTGACGAGCCAAACGTTGGAAGCCTCTCATACATGATATGGGACAGCCCCTCCGCACCCACTGACGAAGACCTGATTGACGGAATGATCTATCTGCTTGTTCAGGACTGTCCCGGAATCAGCACCTCAGCGCAGAACGGTCAGCTCTGGCAAGCCAAAGTCACAACTACCGGCTCCGGAGACAGCGCTGCCACAAGCACTGAATGGTCCGAATTCACCGGTGAACTTAAATTGGAA
>CAYQQG010000216.1:0-2239 GCA_964419535.1 uncultured Sangeribacter sp. | reverse complement strand
GAATATGACATCAAAGTTATGTATGACCCCGAACACCGCACAAGCATTTTAGACATCGAGAACATCATGATCATGACGCCCTCCGGTGCCGGCGTCAAAGTCAGCGAATTAGGCAAAGTCGTCGAAAGATATACTCCCCCGACAATCGAACGCAAAGACCGCGAACGTCTGATCACCGTCTCGGCTGTCGTCGACGGCGCGCCTATGGACCAGGTTGTGACTGAAGCCGAGCTTAAGATCGACGAAATGCACCTCCCCTCCGGAATTTCGATCGGACTCGCAGGATCATACGAAGATCAACAAGACTCGTTTAAAGATCTGATGACGCTCGGTATACTCATCATCATCCTTGTTTATATCGTCATGGCCGCTCAGTTCGAATCGCTGACTTATCCCGGAATCATCATGACGTCACTGCTCTTCGCATTCTCGGGCGTGTTCATCATTCTTTGGCTCACGGGCCACACCCTGAACGTGATGTCAATGATCGGTGCGATCATGCTTATCGGTATTGTGGTCAAGAACGGTATCGTGCTTATCGACTATATCATCCTTAACCGCGAACGAGGCATGTCCATCCGTCTCGCCGTGATTGATGCCGGCCGCTCGCGTCTTCGCCCGGTTGTGATGACCACACTGACCACAATCCTGGGCATGGTGCCTATGGCGGTCGGTTCCGGACAGGGTTCTGAAATGTGGCGTCCCATGGGCGTGGCCGTCATCGGCGGTCTTACTTTCTCGACGATCCTGACACTCCTTTTCGTGCCCGTCCTTTACTGCGTGTTTGCCGGCAAAGGAGTCAAGAATGTCCGTAAGAAACTTCGCAAGACGCTGTCAATGAAAAATGAGAAAAAGACTGCCGTAAAGGGCAACTGACAACCATAACAGGCAGACCGAACCGACGGTCTTGGAGCCAACAGACTCGGTCTGCCAATCAATAAGATTCAAAAAAATGAAATCAGTATTCATAGCATACGACCAAGCTCATCACGAGGCTATTATCGATATCCTTGACCGCCTCTCATGCCGCGGATTCACAGCTTTCGGCACTGTTCAAGGACGAGGAAGCCATAAAGGGGAACCACATTATGGCACACACGCATGGCCGGCACTCGCCTCGGCAATGATCACCTTCGTTGAAGACACTCGCGTCGAAAATCTTCTTTCGCGCCTTCGCGCACTCGATGAATCCAAGCCTCTGCTCGGCCTCCGCGCTTTCGTCTGGAGCGTTGAGCAAACAATCTGACAGATAAAACACCAACCGGCGCCTCGCCGATCCAAGTGGCATCATGATGAATCATGGTGCCACTTTGTTTTCAAGATTTAACATGATTCCTCATGATAAAACTAGTTTCTTCATGCCTCATCATGTTTCTTCATGATTAGTCATGATTGATCACGATGCGACTCGCTCTTCATGATTTATCATGATTCATCATGGTTTTTCATGTTTAAATCATTAGCTCTCAATTTTCATCACCAAAGTTGAATATGTAATATTTTTTTTGTAATTTTGCATTTGAATCCGGCTTAGAGCTTTTTATTAAAAACCACGTCTTTCAGCCGGGGAAATATGACTATGATTGAAAAGATTAATTCCATACTCGAAGAGATTCATAACCTTAAGGCCTCTTCAGCCGAAGAGGTTGAGAAAATCCGTATAAAATATCTTAGCAAAAAGGGTGAGATTTCTGCTCTGATGAATGACTTCAGATCCGTTCCTGCCGATCAGAAACGCGAAATGGGTCAGCGTCTGAATCAACTAAAGACCGCAGCCAACGAAAAATTGGCCGCTCTCAAGGAGATGCTCAACGACAATGCGGAATCAGCGAAAGCCGACATCGACCTCACGCGCACCTCGACGCCAATGCCCTTCGGCACACGTCATCCCCTTTCGCTCGTGAAGAATGAGATTTTCGAAATCTTCGGTGCTATGGGATTCACGATCGCCGAAGGTCCCGAGATTGAAGATGACTGGCACGTTTTCTCATCACTCAACTTTCCGCCGGATCATCCGGCACGCGACATGCAGGACACGTTCTTCATCTCCCGCACGCCGCAGGATATTCTTTTGCGCACTCACACTTCGTCCGTTCAGACGCGTACTATGGAGACACGCAAACCCCCGATCCGCATAATCTGCCCCGGACGAGTCTATCGCAACGAAGCTATTTCCGCTCGCGCCCACTGCTTCTTCCACCAGGTTGAAGGTCTTTATATAGACCGCAATGTGTCATTT
>CAYQQG010000215.1:0-2250 GCA_964419535.1 uncultured Sangeribacter sp. | reverse complement strand
ATAACAACGCTATGAGGTTCCTGACATCAAGAATATCCGGAATGTTGGTGATAGTAACCTTTTCTTTGGTGAGAAGCGTGGCGCAAATCACTTCGAGAGCTTCATTCTTAGCGCCTTGCGGTCGGATGCTCCCCTGAAGTTTATGTCCTCCTTCAACTATAAATGTTCCCATGACGGTATGATTTATTATCTGTTCTGTTTGACTTTCTTACGCCCGCGTTTGCTCTTCTTAGGCTCGGGCGTTATGTCCTGAAAATCGTGAAGTATAAATGATGAAGGATCCAGATTTATTTTCCCATCCGAATAATCATACAGGTCTTTCAAAATTCTCGCGTTGTCGACACTTTCCGGATTGTGCATCAGCATCTGTTTCTTCATCTGATGTGCGATCATGGAAATAAGGTCATCTTTTTCACGGCTGTCCTCCATTTCAGACACTGTCTTGATCATATTTTCGAGACTCCTTCCATAATGGCGAAAGCGAATCTGTCCTTTGCTGTATGGAATCGGCTGAGGTTTCACATTGATTGATTCCGCCGTCACGACTTCACAAGGAAAATCAATATCCAGCTCAAAACGGGCCATTATATTCAGTTGATCCCAGAATTTCTTGAGGTCGCCGTGTTCTCCCGTCTGTGACGGGAACAGGCGCTTCATGACGTTCACTATTGCGTATGCGCAGGCCGTCCGTTCATCCCTGTCTTCAAGGCCGACACAATAATCCACCATATTCTGGATTGTGCGTCCGTATTCGGGAAGCAGAACGATCGGCATCCCTGTGTTATATGGTAAAAACTTATAGTTTTCCGAATGTAAGTCAATCTTTTCCATCAGTTTTTTCTCTTTCTGGCTTCGTCCAATACTTTATTTGAAGAATGGCGGGCCTCATATTCTTTAAGGTAAATCGGGACACAATAGGCTGTGTCAACAAAATCGCCTCTGCGGAACGCTCTTTCCGCCAAAGCAGTCATGTCCATTGCCACGGGCATGCCGCCGCTCAGATAAGTCGCGTTCGGCAGCTGAAGCATATCTTTAGCCTTTGGGGCTCCGTTCCCGTTGACTATTATTTTTCTTCGGTCAGCAAATTCTTGCAGACTTTCCGGAGTCAGGATTAACGGAGAGGGTTCAATCACTTCATTGAGTGCAAAATCATAGCCGGCGGTGTACACCTCCATTCTTCTCGCGTCAATCATTGGAATCAGAAGTTCATCCCCTTCCGGTTCGCGAATTGAGAACATGGCTTTTACGGCTAAAAGCTGTAAAGTGTTTATACCGATAAGAGGGAGGTCCTGAGCGAAGCAAAGGCCTTTCGCCATTGACAATCCAATTCTCAAACCTGTATAACTTCCCGGCCCGAGACTGACCGCCACAGCGTCGAGTTTGAGCTCCTTCCTCGCGATGTCTTCGAGAGCTCTTTCAATATATTGACCCAAGAGCACGGCATGCTTCATCGGTTCCTCGGATTCGAGATGAAATTCAATCATTCCGTCTTTGCTGACAGCTATTGAACATATTTCAGAACTCGTCTCGATATTGAGAATTACACTCATAGTTTCTTATTTGTATTGCTTCTCCGGCCGCTTTACAATTGCCGGTTGGGAAATTTGACTACGTTTTTTAACGTATGTAGTCTAAAATTTTACAAATTTACGAATTTTTTTTTCTTTTCCCAAATGGAATCCACACAACGTCGGCCGTCAATAGCCGCCGAGATTATTCCACCGGCATATCCGGCTCCCTCGCCGGCGGGATAAAGACCTTCGATATTCACATGACAGAGAGTTGAGGGATCACGTGGAATCCTGACAGGACTTGAAGTTCTGCTCTCCAGACCAATCACACATGCTTCGTTTGTCAGAAACCCCCTGGATTTATTGCCAAAGTCCTTGAAACCTTTCTGCAATCGTTTTGAAATATGTTCAGGCAAGAGTTGGTCGACTCTTGCTGATATCAGACCGGGAGGGTAAGAACTGCGGGGCAGAGAGGTCGAGAGTTTCCCTTTGACAAAATCATACATTCTCTGAGCCGGAGCCCTTAGGCTTCCGTCGGCCGCCCTGTAAAATCGTTTCTCCAATTCTTCCTGAGCCCTTAGCAATTCGAAGACTCCTTCTGATTCATATTCCGGAAAGTCTCCCGGCCGTATCTCGACGACCATTCCCGAGTTGCTCCACCTTCCCGATCGTCCGGAGGCTGACATCCCGTTGACAACGCTCTCTCCGGGTGCTGAAACGGCCGGAACGACCACTCCTC
>CAYQQG010000214.1:0-2257 GCA_964419535.1 uncultured Sangeribacter sp. | reverse complement strand
TTCTCGAACCGGTTTACGATGTGGAAGTCATGGTGCCTGCCGATGTGATGGGCGACGTGATGAGTGATCTTCAGGGTCGTCGTGCCATCATCATGGGAATGTCGAGCGAAAATGGCTTCGAAAAGATTTCCGCAAAGGTTCCGTTGAAGGAAATGTCAAGCTATTCAACTGCATTGAGTTCGATTACGGGTGGACGTTCGTCGTTCACGATGAAATTTGCTTCTTATGAACTCGTGCCAGGTGACGTGCAGGAAAAACTCCTTAAGGAATACGAAGAAAAGAACACTGAAGAGTAAATTTCAAAAGTCATATAATCAGGATAGCGTCGAGGGTTTTCTTCGACGCTATCTTTCTTTAGAAACCAAGGCTATACTTTCGCAGGATGATTAAACGTATTCGAGGATGATAGTAAAATTTACGATGTGTCGCGACGTTTTTGTTTTACAGAGCTCGGGAAATTTTGTAATTTTGTAAAACAAAAAATATGGATTGATGGAGAATACTTCCAATAGAATTTGTCGATGTATTATCGGGCTGCTCTCTCGACATGGAGTGGAAAAAGCATTCGTATCTCCAGGATCTCGAAATGCACCGCTGCTGGTTGCGTTGTCAAGATGTGAGGAGATCACGTCGGAAATCGTGGTCGATGAGCGCAGCGCGGCATTTATGGCTCTGGGCTATGCGCTGATTTCCCGACGCCCGGTTGCGTTGATTTGCACATCCGGAACGGCGTTGCTGAATTATTCTCCTGCCATAGCTGAGGCTTACTATCGGCGTGTGCCGCTGATTGTAGTATCGGCTGATCGTCCGAAGCAGTGGATCGGTCAGGACGATTCCCAGACTATAGTGCAGCCTGGTGCCTTATCTAATTATGTGACACGAAGCTACGACATCTGTGCCTCTGATTCAGATGATGAATTATGGTATGCGAACAGGGTCACAAACGATGCTATTTTAACAGCTCTTACCGGGAGAATAGGCCCGGTACATATCAATGTACAGTTGTCAGAACCGCTTGGCGAAATCGTTGAGATTAATGATGAGCCGTTTCATATCAATCGGACGATCGATCTTTTGCGGCCGAAATCGCAGTTGGAGGTCAGTGTGGTCCGAAATCTTGGATGTAGGATTGCGTCTCCTGAAAAAGTGATGATTGTCTGTGGATTCATGTCGCCCGACAAGACGCTCAACAATGCACTGCTGAAACTGAGCCGACTGCCCAATATCGTAGTGCTTACGGAGACGATCTCCAATCTTCATGGCGATGATTTCATCACATCGATCGATGCCACGCTGGCTGCAATAAAAGATGATCGATGCGAAGCCATGAAGCCTGACTATGTTATTTCGTGCGGCGGAGCGATAGTCTCGCGTCACATCAAGCAATATCTACGCCGATGCAAACTCAAGGGTCATTGGCACGTTGGCGAAGCGGAGGACACGATAGATTGTTTTCGTCAGCTGACTTTAAGGGTTGAGATGAATCCGGCACTCTTTTTTCAGCAACTTGCATCGGCAATGCAACCACATCGAGCGGAATGTTCGTTTTCCCGCGACTGGCGTTTGATGGCCGATAGAGCACAATCGCTCACTTCGGCATATTGCACAAGGATTCCATGGTGTGACATGAAGGCCTTTTCGGTCTTCATCCCAATGATTCCTCACCGATGGAACGTTCAATTTTCCAACGGGACATCGATTCGATATTCGCAGATTTTCGGACGTCATCAGTATCATCGTTGCGATTGCAATCGTGGTGTGAGCGGCATTGACGGTTCAACCTCCACGGCAATTGGAGCATCGATTGCCTATCGAGGTGATGTGACGCTATTGGTCACTGGCGATATGAGTGCGATTTACGACATCGGTGCAATCTCAAATCGTCTTGTGCCGCCACGATTTAAGATGATTGTCATTGCAAATGGAGGAGGCGGAATATTCCGGTTTATCACTGCAACATCAGATCTCGATATTCGTGAAAAGATGCTATGTGTTCCGGACATTCCGTCGGTCGAAGGATATGCAGCGGCCTCTGGTTTCAGTGTCTTTAAAGCCGGAAACGAACAAGAGTTGCGACAAAATTTCCATGGATTTGCCGAGGAAGCTGACCGGCCGGCACTGTTGTTGATTGAAACTTCTGACGCTGATTCTTCAACTCTCTTGCGCGAATTTTTTGATTTTTGCCGTTTACATTAGAAATAAAGAAAACATAGAATATGAGAACTTGGGAAACAATTAAGGAATATACTGATATTTT
>CAYQQG010000213.1:0-2260 GCA_964419535.1 uncultured Sangeribacter sp. | reverse complement strand
GTAGACTCCGCGCCCGTCCGCCTGAGTGACATAATTATATTCAGCGGCCGGAAGATATTTGCCTCTTCCCTTTTCGGAATGATATTGAAGACGGTCGATCAGTTCGGCCGGATGTTCAAGTCTCACACCCATAGCGAATCCTTTGGGTTCCATGTCGACACCTTGTGCATGAAGACGGCGGATCGTGTCGCGGGCTGAGTGTCCTGTCGCCAAAATGACATCTCCCAATATCTCGTTTCCGTCTGCAAGCCGGACGCCGACGGCCCGTCGGGGATCATTTTCCAATATCACACCTTCGACTCGCGTCCGGAATCTGACTTCGCCACCGCATTCCCTGATTTTTTCACGTATCGCCTTGATTATATGCGGAAGTCTGTCACTCCCGATATGCGGATGTGAATCTGATAAAATGCCGGGATTCGCACCGAAGTGAACGAGAAGCGCCATGACCGCATCGTTATCTCCCCTCTTTTTGGACCTTGTATGCAGTTTTCCGTCAGAGAATGTCCCGGCCCCACCTTCTCCAAAGCAATAGTTTGATTCCGGATCGACATCCCCGGTTCTGTTCAAACGGGCTATGTCCACCCTTCGCTCGTCGACATCTTTGCCTCGTTCAAGGACTATTGGCTTCATCCCGAGCTCAATGGCCCTGAGAGCCGCAAACAACCCTGCGGGTCCGGCTCCGACAATTACGACTGTTGGCGCGTCCGGTCCTATTTTTTTGAAATCAATTTTTTGAGGTTCCGGGACTGCAAGTTTGTCTTGGCCATACGCCACCGATATGGTGACATTGATGATTATATTCTTTTTGCGTGCGTCAATGCTCCTCTTGATGATTTTTAAATCATTTATTTTCTCCGGGGAAACTCCGATGGCTCTTGAGATCTCATGACGGACGTAGCTTTCATCAGCACTTTGTTCCGGCGTTAACCGCAATTGTATTTTTTCAATCATAATCAGAGATGGTTGTTCTGAAATGGACAGTATGTAGTGATATGATCATTTGCGCAAATCCTCCATGCGCTGCTTCATCACGTTTTCAGCCGAATTCGATCCGGGATTCCAGAATTTAGAATTTGTAATATCATCCGGGAGATATTGCTGTTTCACAAAATTATTGGCATAATCGTGGGCATATTTATATCCTTCATGGTATCCGAGGTCTTTCATCAGTTTCGTCGGTGCGTTTCTCAAATGCAGCGGCACGGGCAGATTCCCGCTCTTTTCCACTTCCGCCAAAGCGTTCGCAATACCCATATACGCGGAGTTTGACTTTGCGGAAGTCGCAAGATATACGGTGCATTCAGCTAATATAATCCGACCTTCAGGCCACCCTATTTTTTGAAGCGCGTCGAAAGTCGCATTGGCAAGAAGGAGTGCATTCGGATTTGCAAGGCCTATGTCTTCCGAAGCTAATATCACGAGGCGCCGTGCGATAAATGCCGGATCTTCACCACCGGCCACCATTCTTGCGAGCCAATAGAGCGCAGCGTCCGGATCACTTCCGCGGACGGATTTGATAAATGCGGAAATGATGTCATAGTGCATCTCTCCGTTGCGGTCGTAAGCGGCCGGATTCTCCTGTAGACGGTCAACAACGATTTTGTCATTGATCACTACCGGTTCGCCGTCCGGTGTGGATTGCTCTATAAGGTCCAGAATATTCAGCAATTTGCGTGCGTCGCCGCCGGCAAACCGGAAGAGTGCCTGAGTCTCTTCAACCTTGACGGAGCGCTCTTTGAGAATCGGATCGTTGGAGATCGTGTTGTCAAGGAGTTTTTGGAGATCTTCAACCTCGAGAGGCTTCAAAGTATATACTTGCGCTCGTGAAAGCAAAGGGCGTATCACCTCAAAAGAAGGATTCTCGGTCGTAGCGCCGATGAGTGTCAGAACACCCTTTTCGACTGCTCCCAATAATGAATCCTGCTGAGATTTATTAAATCTGTGGATTTCATCTATGAAAAGAATCGGTCGGGCTTTAGCGAAAACGCTTCTTCCCGCAACCTTGCATTTCTCAATAACTTCCCTCACATCCTTCACCCCCGAAGTGACAGCCGATAAAGTATAGAATTCCGCTTCAGTCGTATTGGCTATTATCCGTGCCAAAGTCGTCTTGCCAACACCGGGAGGCCCCCAGAGTATGAAGGAATTTATCCTGCCGGTCTCAATCATATTGCGGATGACACCGCCGGTTCCCACAAGGTGTTTCTGACCGATATAATTATCAAGAGTCAGCGGCCTCATTCTCTCTGCCAAAGGT
>CAYQQG010000212.1:0-2262 GCA_964419535.1 uncultured Sangeribacter sp. | reverse complement strand
TAAACGCCGCGGCACTTCATGCCGACCAGACGGTTTTCCACGATATCGAGCAGACCGATACCGTTTTTGCCGCCCAACTCATTGAGCTTGAGAATGATCTCTTTGGCGCTCATTTTCTTGCCGTCCAGAGCGACCGGAGTTCCCTGTTCAAATTCAATTTCAACATAGGTCGGTTCATCTGGTGCCATCAGCGGAGAAACGCCCATTTCCAGAAAACCGGGCTTCTCATAAAGCGGCTCATTTCCGGTGTCCTCCAGATCGAGTCCCTCATGAGAGAGATGCCACAGGTTTTTATCCTTGGAATAGTTGGTCTCGCGGTTGATCTTGAGCGGGATGTTGTGCGCCTCAGCATAATCAATTTCTTCGTCACGGGATTTGATGCTCCACTCACGCCAAGGAGCAATGATAGGCATGTTGGGGGCAAAATGTTTGATCGCCAACTCAAACCGCACCTGGTCATTTCCTTTTCCGGTGCAGCCGTGGCAGATCGCATCCGCGCCCTCTTTCAGCGCAATTTCCACCAATCCCTTGGCAATGCAGGGACGCGCATGGCTGGTGCCGAGCAGATATTCCTCATAAATGGCACCGGCTTTCATGGTGGGAATGATGTAGTTATCTACATAGTCATCGGTCAGGTCAAGCACATAAAGCTTGGAAGCTCCTGTCTTGATGGCCTTCTCTTCCAGTCCCTCCAGCTCGTCCGCCTGTCCTACATTTCCGGAAACTGCGATGACTTCGCAATTGTTATAATTTTCTTTCAGCCACGGAATGATGATGGAAGTATCCAATCCACCCGAATATGCCAAAACAACTTTTTTAATCTGATCCTTGTTCATGATTTCGCCTCCTGAATGAATAAAAAGAAGATAAATGTATATTCATGCATATATTATACACGATATTTTAAATTTTGTCAAGGTAATTATGAATATTTTTTCATATTATGCGTTTCACACAAAGGATAGTTACAGAAGAAAGCACGGAAGCCGCAAAACGCATGCTATTGACAACAGGCACGCACAGCAGGCGGATTATTTCTGTTCTCCGTGCTCTGCTGCATAGGCTTTCAGGATCTCAAACAATTCCGGAGAAATGACATGCTCAATGCGGCATGCATTTTCCTCGGCAAGAGCCGTATCCGCCCCGATGCCGATCAGCAATTGCGTGATGATGCGGTGACGGTCATAAATATCTTTCGCTTTTTTCTCTCCGGCGTCCGTAAGGAAGATCTCACCTCCTTTGCCAACCGTGATATATTCCTTTTGCTGAAGCAGGCTGACCGCACGCGATACACTGGGTCTGGAATAGTTCAGCTCTTCCGCAATATCGACCGAACGGACAAAAGGGCTGTGCTGTTTCAGAAGCAGGATCGTTTCAAGATACATTTCCTCGGATTCTCTGGTTTTCATGACCGTCTCCTTTCCTGACAAAGAGAATTACCATTATTATACTCCGTTTTGTAAAATTTGTAAAGTGGAAAATCAAAAATATCCGGTAAATATTTTCTGAAATTTCGCAAATTTCAAAAAGCTCCGGAAAGAAACACACTGTGTATCTCTCCGGAGTCTGAAAACTGTTGCGGGCAATGATATCACGAATCAGTGATGGCTACTGCATGGTTGTCATCAACTGTCCTTATGGCAGGTTCCACTCATGAGACAACTGCCGCAATTGCACCCGCAGGAGGATCTTCCCTTTTTTCGGTTACGAATCAAGGAGACAATGATTGCCGTTACAATTCCCGCCAGCACGAGAACGATCAGCACAGTTGCGTAATTGTTGACGATCCATTCTTTCATTTCAATCAATTTCCTTTCATGAATCGATCATTTGGAAGCCTTTACAGTCAACTTGGTGGCTTCTCTGTAAGGTCTGAACAGCAGGAATCCGGCGGCCGCCAATACAAGCAATGCCACAATGAAGCCGAAGACATTGATGTTTCCGTTGAACACAGAGCCGATCTGATAGATCACCAGAGACACGGCATAGGCAAACAGGCACTGATATCCAATGGCGAACCATGTCCATTTGGCTGAGTTCATTTCCCGTCTGATCGCACCGATCGCGGCGAAGCAGGGGGCACAAAGCAGGTTGAATGCCAGGAAGGAATAGCCGCTGACCGTGTTGAACGCCTCCGCAAGATTGGCAAACACATTTCCGCTCGCACCGTAAAGAATGCCCATGGTGCCAACGATGTTTTCTTTTGCCACCAGACCGGTGATGGAAGCCACTGCCGCCTGCCATGTTCCCCAGCCGAGAGGT
>CAYQQG010000211.1:0-2275 GCA_964419535.1 uncultured Sangeribacter sp. | reverse complement strand
CATGCCGATCGTGCCGCCGGTATAAATAATGAGAACTTTCTCGCGCTTGTCGCTCTTACGGCAACGGCAGCGGGGGACGCTATTTTAATGGCTTTGCCGGATGGATTAGTCATTCGGTTAGATTTAAGGCTTTTTGCTTGTTATAACTACATGTTTTATAGTCAATTAAAGAAGAGGCGTTTACAATTTTCCATACACAACTTCCTTTTGACAATGCAAAGATAACATTTTGTTAGTTACAATCAAAATTTTTAGATAAAATTTTGCTTTGAAAATTGCATTTTTCTAAAGTTCAATAGCAAATAGCCAAACTTCGAGTAAGCAAACCTTATTTTAACCTAATATTTTTATTAAAAATTCAACATAAGATCATCAAAAGATGACAGAATGACATCCGGACGCGACAATTTGTCAGGATTTTCAAAATCTTCGTGTACGTTATCGGAATCATATCTCACCTTTAACGTTTTCCAACCTAACAGACCCGGCATAATGAAATCCTTGCGTTCGTTGTCCGCCACATATACAAACCGCCGGGCTTCGGGAAATCTGCTGACAAAATGACGGAAATTATGAGGCTCGGATTTGTCATGGCCGCTCTCTTCCGAAATAATGATATTATCCGGATGAAAATATTTCTCAATTCCAAGAGCCCTGAGTTTAGCACGCTGGGTGACCGACCGGCCGTCAGTGATGAGTCCTATGGCCACACCCCTGTCCGAAAGTTTTTTCAATACTTCACCTACGCCCTCGCGCAATTTTAAAGAATCCGGCACATGAGATCTGTACTCCTTCACAAGAGAGCGGAGCCTTTCCTCGGAAGCGCCTCGTTCGGAAAGCCAGCCTTCAAGATATTCAAAGTAGCTCTCCCGTCTCTCGAGCAGCGAGTTCATTGCATCAAACAATCCGTCGGCATCATCTCCATATTCATTTCTAAGCTCATTTTCAATCAGACGGAACCCTGAGCGAACAAAATCACGTTCGCTGAAAAGAGTGTCATCAAGATCGAAGACAACCACATCACCGTGGTAATTGAAATTGGTCACCACCATTAATTCTATACTTTTTATACTTATTAAGACCCCTTTCCACAAAAAAATGTTAATACGTGGGTGCAGCTGCAAGAATACGGGGGTACAGCTGCAAGGAAAGGGGGTCTAAGTTGTACGGACGAGACGGAAACCGGAAAAATATTTCGTCATCAGATTGAAATATCTTTTCATTGTCTCAGGCTCTTTCACAACCTTTCCGGACTTTTCATCAAAATGAATCAGGTGGGGACCGTCCTCTTCCATTTTCACGATTCCAAAAGTAAAGAAATCACTTCTTCCCTTATCAGAAATCATGATTATGACATCTCCGTCCCGCAGATCTTCCGCGACCGCTTTTGAAGATATTGTCTGTTTCGGAAGATACGGCACTTTATGGCTGCGGAACCCTAATTCCTGCATTCTGACCCGGTCATAAACAACCGGATTTGAAAGCGCCGGAAACTTTTCCCGGTTCGCAGTCAGATAATCGAGCGACATCGTCTTGCTGTTTGCCGCCGGATAACGATCTGTCAATTCGACAAGATTCCCTCTGTAAAGATTATCTCCCAACCAATCCGAAGTGTGATAGAACAGAGAACTGAATCCTTCATTCTCACCCTTTCGGCAAGAATAACCTTGCAGTTTGTCAGAAAAGGCACGCCAGGACGCGCCCGGAATTTCCGAAGCGGACGCCAGGGCCACACATGTATTGACAAAGCTCATCGGAGTGAAGGTGTCCACATTAATACTCAAGCCGGCGAGAGAATCTGTCATGATGGAAGAGTCCTCACCCTTTCCGATCAGCATTTCCGCCGCCATTGCGATCCTTTCACCTCTTTTCGATTTCGAGTCCGCCAAGACCCTAACCATTTCGCGAATCTCCGTGCTGTCATTCTCACAGTGGAACGGAACCGAAGTTGCCCGGCATATATTCGGACAGATTATAAATATCGAACAACAGAACATTAACGTTCTGACTAAATTATTGATTTTCATGATATAATAATTTCAAAAGTGGAATATCCAATCGGCCAGGAGCGTATTTCAAATGTAATCAGCTCTTTCCACATGCGAATTTAATTAAAAAAATTTATTAGGACAGTGAATCCGACCAAAAAAAGAACGCCATATACAGGCTTTCACCCATATATGGCGTCCGAATTAAGACCCCGTCTAACAAAAAATGTTTAATTCAGGGCGGTGAATTTTCGAGGGAATTTTGTCTATCTCGGAGGGAGCAATGC
>CAYQQG010000210.1:0-2304 GCA_964419535.1 uncultured Sangeribacter sp. | reverse complement strand
TCGAGATCGTAAGATTAAATATAATGCAGAACTTGAATATAGTCTCGATTCCAAAAAGTATAGCGCGAGAGAATTCCCGGTCAACTCACTTCGGCTCCATTATAAATACGACCTCGATCAAATCGGACAACATTATAATTTCACTAATTCGGATAATATCTTTCTTTCTCTGAAACGTGAAAAGTCCCGTCTCGCGCTCTATCATCGCGAGGCCGGCGCAACCTACCAGATTGAATGGTCAAATCATCTTTCACTGTTAGGTTCGTTCACACATAATATATATAACGACACACCATGGCTGCCCTTTGTTGACGGCGAAGGCCATTTATTCTCAAAAATCATTCAGGCCGGATTCAAGGTGGAGTTGCGATTTGCTCCCGGCGAGAAATTTTATCAGGGGATGACCCAGCGCGTTTCTGTCAATCGCGATTTCCCTGTAATCTTATTCACACAAACGTTTATGCCGCCGCGAATACTCGGAAATTCATTCTGCCTGAACGCCTCAGAACTTTCATTGTCCAAACGGTTCTGGTTCTCTGCTTTCGGATGTGCCGACGTTATTCTGAAAGGTGGGAAAATATGGAGCCGCGTTCAGTATCCGGCCTTGATGTGGCAAAATGCAAACCTGTCATTCACAATCCAGAACGAGTCATATTCACTGATGAATCCCATGGAATTCCCTATGGACTATTTCGGATCTCTCGACCTGACATATTTCGGAAATGGGATTCTGTTTAATCACATCCCTCTTATTAAAAGATTGAAGTTGCGCGAGATCCTGACTTTCAAAGGATTGATGGGCGGGTTGACATCCAAGAACGACCCGGCCAAGAATGAATCGCTTTTCCGTTTCCCGGATGGTGTAGCCACGTCGCGTCTCAATTCGACTCCATACATGGAGTTTGGAGTCGGGATTGACAATATTTTGACATGTCTCCGTCTTGACTATATTTGGCGCCTCACATATCGTCATGCACCTGACATTGCGAAAAGCGGCCTTCGGGTCTCTTTGCATTTCTCGTTCTGACTCTTCACTGATGAATTGAGCGTTAAAATCAGCTCACAGAGTAATTAACTTGATGAAAATAGCTCACGGAGTAATGGAGTTTTATGCCGTAGTTATAAACTTTCTATGTTTAAAAAATGTTATAAAGTCAGAAATAGGTAAAAATAAATTTAATATTATAAAAACACACGACTATGAAAAAGACACTTATTCTTGCCGCAGCTCTTGCAGCCGGCGCCGGATTTGCGAATGCGCAATCTCCAATCCTGAATAACCCCGATAACAAACCTTATTTCGGCGCGCGTCTGTCTCTGGAATCTTCAATCCCCGGTGATCTGGAGTATTCAAACGTGAAGAAAGCCGTCTATAACCCCGGTGCCGGCGTCAGCGTTGGATTCATCTACAATCAGCCGATTGTCGCCAATATGTTCGTTCAACCGGGCGTGGAACTCTATTATGACACGCAGAAAATGGACCGCGACAATGAATTCTTTGGCAATGAACGCATGAAATCAAGAAGCACGCGATCATTCGGTATGAGGGTGCCCGTTATGTTGGGCTACCATTTTGACTTCAGTCCGAAGGTGAATGTCAGCGTGTTTACAGGTCCCGTGCTTAAGGTCGGCTTCTCGGATGATTATTATGTGACAACCGAGACTGCAATGGACAATGGCGAGGCCTATAGATTCCATGCCAGCGGATCGATGTATAAGGACAACGTTTATACCGGGACGGCGCTTCCCAACGCTTATAACCGTGTTGATTGCGCTTGGAGAATCGGTGTTGGCGTGAACTTCCTCAAAAACTATTATGCCGGTTTCAGCGGTGATCTCGGAATGGTCAACAAGATTAAGCACACCAACAACGGTGCCTACAATCAGAAAGACAACCTCTTCCAGTTCACTCTCGGTTACAACTTCTAAAACTAAGACCCCTTCTCCAAAAAGTAAATACGGGTGTCTAAGAAGATTCAAACCGATAAAGGATAAGATTTCCGAATAGGAAAAGATTCTATAAAACAAAAATTCAAGTAATTATATAAAATAAGAACAGGCGCGTGAAAGTCCTTAAAGAAGACTCTCACGCGCCTCATTTTATACAATTTTAGATGTGATTTTTATGTTGTAAAACATATCTAAGGATAAGTATTGAATTATCTTTGACAAAAATTTTGCCACCTCTAAATTAAGCATTATATTTGCCTGAAATTAGAACACGGGTTGTCAAATCCAAGAAATGAAGTGACAGCTCTCTTACCATAGAAACCGCATACTCTGCATTCACTTTTTCCGCTTGAA
>CAYQQG010000209.1:0-2377 GCA_964419535.1 uncultured Sangeribacter sp. | reverse complement strand
GATTAATCTTGAGCAGTCTCTGCCAAAGGAGATGCTCAGAACAAACAAATCAGGAGCCTATCATTGCACGACAATCGTTGGATGCAACACGCGCAAGCAACACGGCCTTCTTGTCATTCCGATTCCCGAAATGGACGACAAGGCCCACATCCTCCTTTCTTCGCTTGACGAGACCGTCATTCAGCATGGAGCTCCTTTCAATCTCGGTCTTCACCAGTATGCCGGTGACGTTTTCGCCCCCAACGGACATAAGTATATCCGAGAATTCAACTGTGAGACGGTCCCCACAATGACCTATAGGGTCGGAGGCGTAGTCCTGACCAAAGAAAAGGTTTTCATATCCCATGAAAACCGGATTCTTATAAAATATACCCTTCTTGAAGCTCACTCGGAAACCAAATTGCAGTTCCGGCCTTTCCTCGCTTTCAGGGATGCCAATGCACTGTGTGTCGAGAACAATGCGATCAACAAGACATGCCGTCCCGTCGACAACGGAATTGCGACCTGTCTCTATGACGGCTATCCGGAACTATTCATGCAGTTCAACAAAGAGGTCAAATGGGTTGATGACGGCCATTGGAATAAAAATCTGATATATTACAAGGACCGCGACCGTGGAATCCCCTATACGGAAGACCTGTGGGTGCCGGGATATTTCGAATTACCCATTAAGAAAGGTGAGTCAATCATCTTCTCGGCCTCAACATTCCCGACCGACCCGAAGGAGTTTGAAAAGACATATGAGGAAGAACTTCTGAGCCGCACTTCGCGCACGTCATTCTATAATTGCCTGAAAAATTCGGCCAAGCAATTCTATCTCAAGAAACCGGACGGCGAGATGTATATCATGGCCGGTTATCCGTGGTATAACGTGCGTGGACGCGACGAACTGATCGCGCTTCCCGGCTGTACGCTTGCAATCGACCACCGCGAGGACTTTGAAATCATGATGGATACTTTCCTCAAGGCTCTCCGCCGTTTTATCGAAAATGGTGAAAAGGATTCCGTCATTAAGGATATCGATCTTCCGGACATTCCTCTATGGACCCTATGGGCAATTCAGCAATATCGCCGCCGTTATGGAATCAAGGAATGCCGCGAGAAATATGGCGAAGAAGTCCGGAAACTCATTGAGGACATCCGTTCAAACCGCATAAACAATCTTGCGCTCAACTCCAACGGTCTCCTTTCGTCAAATGGCGCCGACCACCCTGTGACCTGGCTGTCAGCTTCACTCGGAGGACGTCCGATCATTCCCCGGTCCGGATATATCGTCGAGTTTAATGCGCTGTGGTATAATGCACTCCGTTTCTTCATCTCCCTTTATGAAGACCATCCCGAAAAGATTGCAGAAGTCGAAGAACTGACCTCTCTCGCCGAACAGGTGAAAGAGTCATTCGTCGCGACCTTCCTCAACGATTACGGCTATCTATATGACTTCGTCAACGGCGCTTATACGGACCTCGAGGTCCGCCCGAATATGGTCATCGCAATCGGCCTGGAATATTCACCGCTTGACCGCCGCCAACGCAAGAAGATACTTGACCTGGCGACACGCGAGCTTCTGACCCCAAAAGGGCTCCGATCACTCAGCCCGAAAAGCTATGCCTATACCCCTGTCTATGTCGGTTCTCCCGAAGAACGCGAAAGAGCGGTCCACCAAGGACCGGCACGCCCGTGGCTGTTCGGTTTCTATGCCGACGCTTACATCAAAGTGTTCGGACTCAGCGGTCTCGGTTTCATAGAAAGAATGCTGATCGGATATGAGGATGAGATGACCGAAGGATGCATCGGATCTCTCTCGGAGATGTATGACGCCAACCCTCCTTATACCGGCCGCGGAGCCGTCTCGACAGCCAAGAATGTCGGCGAGATCCTCCGGACAATCAGAAACGTCAAAGAATTAAACAAACTTCAAAACACTCAAGACGATTAAACGATGAAGGCTCTAATGTTCGGCTGGGAGTTTCCTCCCCACATTCTCGGTGGACTCGGCACCGCCTCTTATGGTCTCACAAAGGGAATGCACAACAACGGAGATATGGACATTACTTTCGTCATTCCAAAGCCATGGGGTGACGAAGAGAAAGGCTTTGCTCAGATCATAGGCGCATGCAACACCCCCGTCGCATGGCGAGACGTGAGCCGTGAATATGTCGAATCCCGACTCGGAAAATTCATGGACCCTCAGCTCTATTTCGATCTGCGCGACCACATATATTCCGATTTCAATTATCTACACCTCAACGATCTGGGTTGCATCGAGTTTTCAGGCCGATATCCGGATAATCTTCTGGAAGAAATCAACAATTACTCAATTGTCGCCGGTGTCATCGCCCGCACAATCGATTGCGACATCATCCACTCTCACGACTGG
>CAYQQG010000208.1:0-2381 GCA_964419535.1 uncultured Sangeribacter sp. | reverse complement strand
AAAGGGGCCCAAAAAGAATGTGCCGTAAAGACTTATGAAGGCTTCGCACTGTGCCTCAATCCCAAGAATATGACTCCGGAATGGGTGGGATGGGAATTGTTGCGCTCGGAAGTGGGCGGAGCTGAATCGCGTTCCGATAAATTTTGGAAAGATTGGGAATTGGACGGATGCGCTGCGCCGGAAGATTACCGCAATTCAGGATATGACAAAGGTCATCTGTGCCCCGCAGCCGATCAAAAATGGAGTCCGGCGGCAATGTCCGACTGTTTCGTTATGGCAAATATGGCTCCCCAGGCACACGCTCTCAACGCCGGAGCTTGGAAAACTCTCGAAGAAAAAGAAAGACTTTGGGCTCAGAGAGATTCGGCGATAGTGATTGTGGCCGGACCGATCTATGCGCCTTCCGACAAGTCAACGATAGGGAGCGGAGTCAGAGTTCCGTCCGCCTTTTATAAGGTCTTGCTTGCTCCATATGTCGATGAACCCCGGGCCATAGGCTTCATCTATCCCAATATGCGTGCGCCCGGCAATATGGCTGACTATTCAATGAGCGTGGACGAAGTTGAAAAAATCACAGGTCTCGATTTCTTCGCCAATCTTCCTGATGACCTTGAAGAACGCGTTGAAAAGACCGCCTCATTTAGCGAATGGAACAAGCGCTGAAAACCCCAAAATCGCTTAAATTTTTTAAGGATTAATTTCTTTCCTCGCGAAGCTGTCCTGTTCAAAAGCGAAGCTTTTGCAAATAAAGCCAAAACTCGCGAAGCTGTCCTGTTCAAAAGCGAAGCTCTTGAAAATAAAACCTAAACTCGCGAAGCTGTTCTGTTCAAAAGCGAAGCTTTTGAAAATAAAGCCAAAAGAAAAACAATGTCAACAATAGCAGCAATCTCAACACCCCCCGGTACAGGCGGAATCGCCGTCATCAGATTGTCCGGTCCCGATGCCTTCAAAATTGCCGAAAGCATATGGAAAGGGAGAAATATGACCCGTATGCAATCCCACACAGCTGCGCTGGGACAAATTCTCGATTCCGACGGCAGTATGCTCGACGAAGCAGTTGCAACCGTCTTTGCAGAGGGAAAAAGCTTCACCGGGGAACCGACCGTTGAATTCTCAATCCACGGATCCAAATGGATTCAGAAACGAGTCGTCGAAAGACTTGTCGAAGAGGGAGCTTCCGTAGCCGCTCCCGGCGAATTTACGCGCCGTGCCTTTATAAACGGCCGAATCGATCTGGCGCAAGCCGAGGCGATTGCCGACATGATCGCTTCATCCTCAAAAGCGGCTCAACGCCTTGCCGCGACCCAAATGAAAGGAACCTTCTCTAATCGCCTCAATGCGCTTAGAGAAAAGATGATAGAACTCGCTTCATTGCTCGAACTCGAACTTGACTTCTCGGAAGAAGATGTGGAATTTGCCGACCGCGCGAAACTCATCACACTCACACGAGAAGCAATGTCAGAAATCAAGCGGCTTGCCGACTCCTTCAAAACCGGCAAAGCGCTCAAAGAAGGTATAGCCGTTGTAATTGCCGGCAAGCCCAACGCCGGAAAATCCACACTCCTAAACCATCTCCTGCAAGACGATAAAGCAATAGTCAGCGACATCGCCGGCACTACCCGCGACATAATAGAGGACACAGTGGAGATCAACGGGATTCTCTTCCGCTTCATCGACACCGCCGGTATCCGCTCGACCGACGACGACATCGAGCGCATAGGCGTCGACCGCGCCCGCCGTGCCGTCCAAAACGCCGACATCCTTCTCTGGCTCACAGCCGCCGACGACCCTTCCCTCGCTGCCGATCCCGCCCCTTCCCTTGATCCCGCCGCTGTAGACGCTCCCTCCCTTTCCGATCCCTCCTCTTCATCGCGAAGCTGTTCCGTTCAAAAGCAAAGCTTTTGCACCGCCGCTGTTGACGCTCCCTCCCTTTCCGATCCCTCCTCTTCATCGCGAAGCTGTTCTGTTCAAAAGCAAAGCTTTTGCACGGACCTCCCGACAATTCATCTCATCACCAAATCAGACCTTCTTAAAAGTCCGAACGGCTTTAACGCCCGTAAAACCCTATGCGGTACAGAGGACCCTGCTCCTTCAGAGCCTCAAGCCGGCCAAGATCTCATAAAAATCTCAGTAAAGACCGGCGAAGGGCTGCCGGCCCTCATCAACAGGCTGATTGAACATGCTGAGTCAGGGGCAGACCCGGCGGCTGACCTCATTGTCACCAACGCGCGCCACTACGAGGCACTGACCCGCGCCTTATCGGCCCTCACACGCATCGAGACCAACCTCCTCGACGGACTCCCGGCCGACCTGACCGCCCAAGACCTCCGCGAGGCCATCCACCATCTCGGCTCAATCACCGGCGCCATCACCACCGCCGA
>CAYQQG010000207.1:0-2486 GCA_964419535.1 uncultured Sangeribacter sp. | reverse complement strand
TTTCTAACTCTCTGGCTATCAACGGAGATACCGCGTAAGGTTTTAGCCCTAAGCGAATCACAAAAAGGGTTCGACTCTCAGGCGAATCACAAAAAGGGTTCGAATCCCAACCGAATGACAGAAACCTGTGAGGGCGAGAGAAAAATACTCCCGCCCTCAGTCATATTATTCCCGCACCTTCATATCATGAATTCTATTACCGATAAATATATCCACAAAATAGTATCATATATTAAGAGTCAGCCCATTATCAGGGCTTGGCTGTTCGGCTCATATTCGCGTGCAGAAGAAACTCCGGACAGTGATATTGACCTACTCGTGGACTATGATAAGTCTAAACCGCTGTCTTTGTTGAAAATATGCACAATGATTACGGATCTGGAAGATATCTTAGGCAAGAGGGTTGACCTTGTTGAGAATGGGAAACTGAAAGATTTTGCAGTGTCTACGGCTGAAAGAGATAAAATTTTAATTTATGAGAGAACAGATTAGAGACAAAGAACGTCTTTATTCTGTGGGATATGACCTGATAAAAGAAGTAATTAAGACAGATATTCCGGTCTTAAAAGAACAGATAGAACGGTATTTGTCAGAGATTGATTAAATGTGTCTTGGTTTTTATAGTGTTCCAATATATTGTAATATTTTATCAAACATTTCAATATGTCAATGAACGCAATTTGACCCGAGAACCAAAAATTGTTGCTACTTTCAATAGATGAAAGATCGATATATTATTGCGGAGAACGCTTTCACCGTGGAGTATGAGGAGGATTTGCCGGCTTGGTCGGCAATCAAAGGCCGTTTCCAACCGTTTGCCGAAGTGCACCGCAAGTCGGAATCGGGTTCCGAAGCTGATGATGTATTGGAACCGGGTTTCAAAGCCAATCATGAATTGGAACCGGTCGTCAGGATTAATTTGAGAAGGGATGACATCCCGGAGCCGATCGGGGATTTGATTTATGAGCCTGATCATGCGGGTTTGACTGATATGGCATCCTGTGCATATCGTTTTCCGGACAATAGGCTCGTGCTGGATTTCAGGAAGTTGAAAGGTACACAACCTTTGGTGAGGCTTTTGATGTCGCCGGATTTCAGCAATGCTGAGATTATATTGGACCGTGAGGGGAAGCGCGAGGAATCTTATTTTCTGACCCACGCGCTTATGTTGGCGTTTATGATGTCGACTGCCCGTAACGGCACGCTCATCATTCATTCTTCGACTGTGCTTTATGACGGGAAAGCCTATCTCTTTCAGGGAAAGAGCGGAACGGGGAAAAGCACTCATGCCTCTCTCTGGCTTAAGAATATTCCCGGTGCGGAACTGCTCAATGATGATAATCCGATTTTGCGCATCGGATCTGACGGCACCGCAATGGCCTATGGCTCACCGTGGAGCGGCAAGTCACATTGCTATCGGAATGTCGGAGCGCCGGTCGGTGCATTCGTGCGCATCGTGCGTGACAGTGAGAATCACCTTGTCGATCTCCGCTCGCCGCTGAAGGCTTATGCTTCGCTGACTCCGTCGATTTTCTTTTTGCCATTTCTCGGTGAGGAGAGCATCCGGAAGCGCCATGAAACAATTGAACGGTTGGCTATTGCCACCCGATGTTGTGAAATGCACTGCCGCCCGGACGCTGACGCCTCGTTTGCCTGCTTCCGCGGATTGACAAATGGGGACGCTTTTAATAAGTAGCGAGACTCGGGAAGCTCGGAAACCTCGAATGGCTCGGGAACCTCGATAAACTCGAGAAATCGGGAAGCTCGAATGGCTCGAAAAATTGGAAAAATTTGAATTAGATGAGAATAAAGAATGATTTTGTTATGCGTTCCGTCATGGGACAGAACGTCGTGCTCGCCGAAGGGAAGAATGCTGACACTTTCGGCAAGATGATAACACTCAACAGTTCCGCGGCTATGCTCTGGGAGAACCTGAAAGGGAAATCTTTTGAGGTAAGTGACGCGGCCGACCTCCTTGTTTCCCGTTATGGCCTTGACAGATCTCAGGCCCTCGAGGACGCCGGGCACATCATCGGTCTTATGGCCGAAAAGGGCCTTCTTGAAGAAAATTAAAGACCCTAAGGTCCTTAGGGTCTTTTAAGGTCTTTAGGGTCTTTAAGGAACACTTTGCTCTATGAGCTTTTTATCCTTCGCTGTCGGCGGCGAACTGCATGAGATAGGCTTTGATGAAGGCGTCGATTTCACCGTCCATGACGCCGTTGACGTCGGAGGTCTGATAGTTCGTGCGGTGGTCCTTCACGCGGCGGTCGTCGAAGACGTATGAGCGTATCTGGCTGCCCCATTCGATCTTTTTCTTGCCGGCTTCGATCTTGGCCTGTTCCTCCATGCGGTGGGCGAGTTCCTTTTCATAGAGAATCGAGCGCAGATGACGAAGTGCATTCTCCTTGTTCTTGGGCTGATCTCGCGTTTCGGTGTTTTCGATGAGGATCTCTTCCTCTTCGCCCGTATATGGATCCTTGAACTGA
>CAYQQG010000206.1:0-2543 GCA_964419535.1 uncultured Sangeribacter sp. | reverse complement strand
GGGGGAGAGAACTGACATTAAAAGAAAGACTAAAAAATATTAAAATAAAATGGGAAGAGCATTTGAATATCGTAAGGCCCGCAAGCTTAAGCGCTGGGGCAATATGTCGCGTACGTTCACACGTATCGGTAAGGAAATCACAATGGCCGTCAAGTCGGGCGGCGCGGATCCCCAGATGAATCCTCGTCTGCGCGTGCTGATGCAGAACGCAAAGGCCGCCAATATGCCCAAAGATACGGTTGAGCGCGCCATAAAGAAGGCAACCGATAAGGACGCTTCTGATTATAAGGAGATCGTTTATGAGGGATATGGACCTCACGGAATTGCAATTGTTGTCGAGACCGCAACCGACAACAACCAGAGAACGGTCGCAAATGTCCGCTCATATTTCAACAAGCACGGCGGCAGCCTCGGCACTCAGGGATCGCTCTCGTTCCTCTTTGACCATAAGAGCGTTTTCCATATCAAGCCAGCCGAAGGCACTGACCACGATGAGTTTGAACTCGCCCTGATGGATTATGAGGCTGAACTCGAGGCCGACGATGAGGAATGGCTCATCTATGGTGCTTTCGATCAGTTCGCCAACCTCCAGAAATTCCTTGAGGAGAGCGGTGCGGAGATTGTCAGCGCTGAGTTTGAACGCATCCCGACCGATTATAAGGAGGTGACCGCGGAACAGCGTGAGGCAATCGAAAAACTCCTTGAGAAATTCGAGGATGATGAAGATGTCCAGAATGTCTTCCATAATATGAAGGAGGAATAATGATTCTCCCGTTATAACCGTCTAAAACTGACAATGAGATTCAATATCAATATAAAAATAATGGCCGTAATGGCCATTATAATCTCTTCTTTATTCGCGGCTTTCCGTGCGGAGGCTGTCACTAAGGAAGAAATGGACCGGGCGCGCGCCGTGACAGCTCAATGGTATTTGCGTTGGGCCAACAACGGCTCGGATTATCTTGATAATCTTGAGCCTAAGTCAATGTCCGAGCTCGAAGGGATGCTCAAAGAGAAGGAAAAGCAGAATATCAAGGCCTTCAAAAGTGTTCCCGTTCCGACAGATTACGCCTCTTGGGATAAGGAGAAGGTGGTCGAATATTGGTCGGTCACTTTCTTTAAAGCCGATGGACTCAGTGAGCAGGGCCGGGGCGCGCGTGCGCGAGTGAAGAAGAGACTTTCCGCAATGAATTTCTCTGATCCGACGGAGGTGAAGCCGGCAGAGGCTGAAAAGACTCCGGAGGCTGAAGAAGGTCCGGTTCTTCCTTCCGCGGCGCCTGAAGATGTCGCGGAAACTCAACCCGAAGCAGAACAGATTGTTGAGGACGCCCAGGCGATCGATTCCACTCTGCTTGAAGCTGCCAACCAGCCTCAGGAAGAGCCCAAAAAGGAGAAATCCTCGACCCTCTGGATATATATCGTCGCCCTTATAGTCCTTGTGGGCGTTGTCGTTTGGCTGGTTGTCTTTGCCTCCAAGACAATGCAAGGTTCCGGAAAGGATGATGAAAAAGAGGACGCGCGTGAATCAGAAGACAAGTCGAGCAGACCGGTCAGAAGACGCGATATTGCGTCCGGAAGCGCTGATTCTTCGGAATATGAGGAAAGCCACGCGATGCCGCGCACAAGCACCAAGGACGAGAAATCCCTTCGTGAAAAATTTGCGAGCACCCTCAGTGTGAAGGATGAGGAGATCCGTTCTTTGCGCCGCGAGATCAACGGGCTTCGTGAAGAATGTATGAAACTCGGTGAGGAAAATGGCCGTCTGACGTCTGATCTGACTTTGGCGCGTCGCGAGCTTGAGGGTTTGCGCGGACGTCTGCGGGCCGCTTCGGCAGTCAGCTCTGCCTCAGGTGTTCCGGCTGCTGAAGAGCAGGTTGAAGTCACTCCGAGGACGCGCATAACGCCGCCTGAAGATCGCTATGACGCTCCCGTGAAATCCTCACGGCGCGAATCTGTGAATAAAATGGATGTGACCCGCGAGATATATCTCGGCCGAGTAAATTCCGGCGGTCTGTTTGTCCGTGCCGACCGCAAGCCGGTCGAGGGCAAGAGTGTGTTTGTCCTCAGCACGACCGACAATTACACCGGAACATATCGTGTGCTTCAGTCGGCCGCAACCATTGATATGTCACTTGATAATCCTGAATATTACCTTGCCGGCGGTTGTGTGGCGGCTGACATCACAAACACGGCCGAGGCTGACGGAATCCGCACGATCAATTCCGGCACCGCAATTTTCGAGGACGGTTGCTGGCGTGTGCTGCGCAAGGCAAAAATCGCATACGAGTGATTTCATATCGGAAGAACAGATGACTCATAAAAGAAAGTGAGGATTCCCGAAAGAAAGAAATCCCAAAAAATTTGGTGGGATGAGAAATAAATATTAACTTTGCCGTGTGAAAATGTGGAAAATGGCTTTTGCGGAAGAGGACTTAAGCAAAGACCTCCGGAATTTAAGTAAAAATCTGAAGCTTTTTCACACGACAAAGAGGCCCTGATGGCGGAATCGGTAGACGCGCTGGTCTCAAACACCAGTGGAGCAA
>CAYQQG010000205.1:0-2543 GCA_964419535.1 uncultured Sangeribacter sp. | reverse complement strand
ACCGGTCGGATATTCCTTTTCGACCATCATGAAGAATTTCGTCAGCGCAACGCCGTCTTTCTCCATTGCTGTGGCGAGGTTTTTGAGCATAGTCTGATTCTTGATGCTCTTGAGCTTGGCGACGGCCGAACCACCGAACACAGGAGTGCAACCGAGGTGGTCATAAAGGCCGCGAGATGTCTTCTCCGGGTCAATAAGAACGCGGGTAGTCTTCGGAAGTGCGGCCACGAATTTCAGCACATCATCGTATGGCTGGACCTCGATTCCGTATTTCTGAAGATGCTCCTCAACCTCTTTCGTGAGTTTGTCGGCGTCGACGAAGAGCACTCTCTTGTCGTCGGAGAGATAAAGATAGCTGACAAAGATCGGGGAATATGTGATGTCGCCGGCAGTGCGGACATTTGTTGCCCATGCGATGTCGTCGAGCGCTGAGATCATCACGGCGTTGGCGAGCTCGGATTTCACGGCCTCGAGGATGCGCTTGATTTTGCTGTCGACAGTTTCACCGACGATCTTCTCGTCGTGAACGAACAGCTTGTTTTTCGGGCGCTCCGGACGGTCGGGATATATATAGTCAAACTGCGGGAAATCAGTGTTGAGGCTGACGCCGTTGTCATTGAGTTCTTGCTGAAGGCGCTGAGCGAAGGAGATCGAGAAGGTCATTCCGTCGATGCCGACAGTCTGGCCTTTAGACGTGTGTTCGGTCACCCAATCAACGAGGTCCACGGCCTCTGGACCGTCCTCCTTCATCATGCGGAATCCTGTTCCCTGAAGCTGATCTTCAGCCTGAAGGAAATATCGCGAATCGGTCCAGCAGAGCGCGTCGTCGGCGGTGATGACGGCCGTGCCGTTGGTGCCGTTCGACGATTCGAAACCTGTGAGCCATTCACGTCCGCGCCAGTGATGCGGCGGAATCTCCGACTGGTGGGGGTCAGTGCCGGTGATGATGCACACGTCGATATTGTGTTCTTTCATTGCCTCGCGAAGATTCGCGAGATAGGTTAGATTTTTCTTTTCCATAAAGAATTATATAATGTCAATTTTAGATTCTAAGGTTAAAAATATCTTCTCTCATCTTCGGGAAAGACTGGATTCCTATCGGATATTTCATGAAGAGATAAGGAACCCTTTAAACTTAGTGAATATTATCAGTAAATTCTTATTTTGTGCGAATATACAAAAAATCCATGAGAAATAAACCCTCAAACCGAAATAATCCAAATTTTTGTTTCAAACTACAGTTTTTCAAGTTTCCTAAAATTAATGCTGCTATAATTCCATTCTCAAGAATTATAACAGCAATTAAAAGTTTAAATTATAGGGTAATGCTAATGTCAAACTTAGAGAACTCTCCTAAATATTGACGAATTTCACGGTCTCCTTGGGAGTAACCTTCAGATAGACCTGACCTTTTTCAAGATTCTCTTTTGAACGGATGCGGAAACCGGTGAGAGTATAATAAGCCTCTTCCGTTTCCTCCGGATCGGGAACTATTTGAACACCGGATTCATAGGCGGATTTTTCAACAATGATAAAATCCTTCCAATATTCATTTTCTTCATAAACGCTTTTGTATCCGTCCGGCACAATCACTGTGCAATTCGCCTTGTCGACCGCATTAAATGAGTTTGGCAAAGCAACGGGTGTCTTGCTTTCCCACTCTATAACCTTGATATTCGGACATTCATTGAATACTGATACAATATCAACTAACATATTCCCAAATTCAAAGGCTATATATCGAGGCAATCTAATTCGCTCTAATTTTTCACAATTAGAGAATGAGTTTTGCAACACCCCACGCAGACTGTTGGGTAGGTATATTTCTTTTAGATTAATATTGTTATTGAAACAATACTCATCGACTACTTCTATGCTGTTGTCAAACTCAAGCTCTGTTAAAAACTCGTTGTCATTAAAAGAGTATTGTCCTATTGATACGAGATTGGGGGGGAACTTTATTGATGCAAGTCCTGTTCTATTAAAGCAATTAGATCCTATTCTTTCCAGTTCTATCGGAAAATCTAAAGTTGTTGCTTTTGCCGTATTTTCGGAACTGCTAAATTCATTAAAATTAGAATCTTTTATATATTTGATACACTCAGGAAGCTTGACATTTACATAAACTAAGGCATCTAATGCTTTCCAACCAATACCGCATACTTTATATTCCATTCCATCATGAACAACGAAGGAAGGCAAGTCTACTGAACGTCCATGGGAAACCCAATGCCCAAAATAATGATCCAAATTAAAAGTTTCAACTTTGCACCCCTCCTCATTTATTACCCTGTAAGTTATACCATCCACCCTCCATATATTTTCAGGAATTTCAGCGCCATATAGTGTTGTGTACAGATCTGAATCCTCTGCAAACACCGAGAATCTAAAGCTCACCACCATAAGCAGTGATAAAAATAAATATCTCATAATAGTTAGTTGTTTTTTAATTTTGATAATCTTGTCCGAAAACATAATATTCATGGGCTCAAAATTTTTGGTTAGTAAAATGTGTTAGTTATGGATTCAAATGTGTTGAAGCG
>CAYQQG010000204.1:0-2567 GCA_964419535.1 uncultured Sangeribacter sp. | reverse complement strand
ACTGCTCCATCCCGCGGTGTTGCGAGTGCAAAGTTACGACAATTTTCGATTTCTGCCAAATTTTTCAATGGATATTTTAGTTAATTAATGTTAAATTGGCTCTTCAAGGGAAAAATCAGCTTTTTTATTCTCAATTTTGGTGGCAAATCCGGTAAAAAGCGTTGCACAAATCGAAAAAAATTGTGTAATAACATTTTTTTTCTTAACTTTGCATTTGATTACGAATAGAGTGTTCCGGCTTCAAATCGAAGCAAAACTCAAAATTTAGAATTATGGTCTCGAAGACACGGGATAAGTTTATAGAAGTGGCTCGTCAACTCTTCGCCCGCAAGGGTGTGGAGAACACCACTATGAATGATATCGCTTCAGCTTCTGATAAAGGCCGCCGTACGATCTACACGTATTTCAAAAATAAGAAAGACATCTATAATGCCGTTGTGGAGAGCGAGAGTGACAAACTCCTCCGGAATCTCCAGCTGATTGTGGCAAAACCGATATCGGCGGAAGAGAAGCTGAAAGAATATGTCTCATGCAGATTTGAGACTATGCGTGAGATTGTCAGCCGGAACGGCACTTTGCGGGCCGGCTTCTTCCGGGATATAAGAAAAGTTGACCGTGCCCGCAAGCAGATCCACAAGAAAGAGATCGCAATGCTCAGGGAGATACTTGAGGAGGGACAGATTAACGGAGAATTCGACATCCCGGATCTTGTCCATTCGGCGGTCATCATAACGCATACGATCCAAGGTCTCGACGTGACCTATATCCGCGATTCCCTGTCTGATAAAGGTATAGATCAATATATGCTCACGGATTATTTTTCGCGGATGCTTCTCAATGGGATACTCAAGAGATAGCCGACTAATTATAAATATTTTAACTCAGTTGTAGTTAATTAACCCCAAAGCCTAAATTAATACCTGACACATGCCAATATTCATAAATTCAATAGGACACTATATTCCTGAGGGAAGAGTTGACAACGCTCATTTCCTTGAGGTCAACGGTTTGACTTCGGAATGGATCGAGCAGCGAACGGGTATCAAGACTCGTTCGAAGGTAAAAGACGGTGAGAATGTTGACACGATGGCTATCGATGCCGTCGAGAATGCACTTCCCGGTCTGCCTTACGATATTAAGGATGTGGATCTTATCGTGGCGGCCGCCTATAATGTCTATGACACGGTGGCGACAACGGCTCATATCCTTCAGCGTCACTATGGAATCAGCGGTGCGAAGGCCGTTTATGCTTCTTCGGCCTGCAGCTCGTTTATCAACGGCATGGAGATTATCGAAGGTTATTTCGCTTCCGGAAAAGCCAAAAAGGCTCTTCTGATTTGCTCGGAGCAGAATTCCTATTATGCAAATGAGAGCGATCCCAAGAGCGGTCACCTTTGGGGTGACGCCGCGGTGGCTTATTTTGTTAGCGCCGAGCGTCAAAGTGACTCAGATATCGAAATCGAGGAGATTTTCACCGAAGGTTTGGGTCATCTCGGCAAGGGTCCGGACGGTGTGAAGCTCCGTCCGAAAGTCGACGGTATCACAATGCCTGACGGCCGCGACGTCTTCATGTATGCCTGCAAATATATGGTTTACGCGATTGGCGAGGCTCTGAAGAATAAGGATTACGCTGTCGAGGATCTGAAGTATATCATCTGTCATCAGGCCAACCGTAGGATCGTCGCTCAGGTTGCGAAGCAGTTAGGTTTCACGATGGATAAATTCCTCAACAATATCGAAGAGTTGGGCAATACCGGCTCCGCTTCCGCTCCGCTTGTCTTGGCTCAGAATCTCGATAAGTTCGGGAAGGGGGATCGGACAGTCCTCGTCGTTTTCGGCGGTGGCTATTCCTGTGGCAGCATGATCGTTAAATTTTAAAGATAGCCTTTATAAATTTAGCGGTTTCAGCGCGATGAATCGCGCTCACAGAACCGGGATTAGTAAATCTTAAAGATTGGTAAATTTTAAAGATTCGTAAAAGTTTAAAAATTTAAATATTATGAAATTACTTGAAGGAAAAGTTGCTTTGATCACCGGCGCCGCACGCGGCATCGGCAAAGGTCTGGCATTGAAGTTCGCATCCGAGGGTGCTGACATTGCTTTCACTGACCTCGTGATCGACGAGAATGGTGAGCAGACAGTCAAAGAGATCGAAGCTCTTGGCGTTAAATGCAAAGGATATGCAAGTAATGCGGCCGATTTCGCTCAGACGGAAGAGGTTGTAGCCGAGGTGAAGAAGGATTTCGGCAAGATCGACATCCTTGTCAACAACGCCGGTATCACCAAAGACGGCCTTATGCTGCGCATGACCGAGGCTCAGTGGGACGCAGTGCTGACAGTCAATCTGAAATCAGCGTTCAATTTCATCCACGCTGTTCTCCCGATCATGATGCGCCAGAAATCAGGTTCAATCATCAATATGGCGTCAGTCGTTGGTGTTCACGGCAATGCCGGTCAGGCCAACTATGCCGCTTCCAAGGCCGGTCTGATTGCTCTTGCCAAGAGTATCGCTCAGGAGGTCGGTTCACGTGGTATCCGTGCGAATGCCATTGCTCCCGGATTTATCG
>CAYQQG010000203.1:0-2620 GCA_964419535.1 uncultured Sangeribacter sp. | reverse complement strand
GGTATTAGATTTAAGGTTAGAGGATTAGTTGTCGTGATGACAATTAATCTTTTTTATTTATATCATTATCAGAGATTTAGGAGTGTGCTTCCATTGGTTGGCGAAAAAAATCATTGGATAAGTAGTAAAAATTGACTGGAGTTTGTTAATTTTGTAGTATAAAACTCTAATATATGCCCTCTTCACGTTCAAATAACCGTAAGACTCACCCGAAAGGTCCCGACCGCATTCTCGCCCGTCAGAACATCGGCGAAGAAACAAAGGGGCTGCTGCAGTTTGTAAATGAATCGTTCCCCGATACGCCCCGGAAGGAGATAAAGAAATGGCTTAAATACGGCCATTTGATGATTAACGGCGTTGTCACTACTCAATTTGATGCTCCTGTCTGTCCGGGTCAATGGGTCGAGGTTAATGTCACAAGGCCCTTTGTCGTTTTTCGTCATCCCCGGGTGCAGCTCGTTTATGAGGATGACGATATTATCGTGATCAATAAAGGTTACGGGCTGTTGTCGGTCGGCACCGGAAGTCTGAAGAAAGAGCCTACGGCCTACAACATTCTCAAGGACTATGTGAAGGAGGTTGATCCGGGCCAGAAAATATTCGTCATTCACCGTCTTGACCGTGCGACATCCGGACTGATGATGTTTGCCAAAACGCCTGAGGCCCAGGAAGCCATGCAGCATAATTGGAACAATATGGTGATTGACCGCAATTATGTGGCTGTGCTTGAGGGCAATCTCAGACAAGATGAGGGTGTCGTGAAGAGTTATCTCGGCGAGACATCTCGTTTTGAGGTCTATTCCACTCAGGAACCGGGCGAAGGCCTTCGGTTGGCGACGACACGATATAAGGTCTTGGCGCGGGGGAACGGCTATACGCTTGTTGAATTTTCACTCGACACGGGTCGGAAGAATCAGATAAGGGTACACGCAAAGGAATTGGGTCATCCGATAGCCGGAGACAGAAAATATGGGGCGAAGAGCAGTCCGATCAACCGCTTGGCACTTCATGCGCGGACGCTTCGGTTCGCCCATCCGATCACA
The DNA here is from genome assembly GCA_964419535.1 of uncultured Sangeribacter sp. Taxonomy (GTDB): domain Bacteria; phylum Bacteroidota; class Bacteroidia; order Bacteroidales; family Muribaculaceae; genus Lepagella. Next base: position 1,577 of record CAYQQG010000203.1, on the reverse strand, counting down.
AGAAGGGATATGAATTTTGAAACGCCCGTTCCGGTTAAGTTCCTGAAAATGGTGGGAGGAATGAGCAGTGACGAAGAAAAGGAGGAAAAGAAATGAAGATAGATACGACAGATTACTATCCGTGGCGAGACGGTCGGAAGCGTCCTGCGGAAGTGTCAGATGACGCGGTGGCGCCTCAGGCTTCAGAAGTTTCAGAGAATATAGAAGACTCAGATAGTAAAGAGGCCCCCGAGGCTTCCGGGGCTGGGAAAAGTCTCGGAATCAGCGAGTCTGAAGCCGGAGAAAGCGAGCCGCCCGAAGCTCCGAAGGGCTGGCTGACCATGATCAGTCATTTCCTTTCATGGATTTTTTCGCCTATCGTCATTCCGACTCTCGGAATTATATGTTTTTTCGAGCTGTCGATGTTTTCGTTCCTGCCCGCCTCGTCGAAATGGCTTGTGACTGGGATTGTCTTTTCGCTCACAGGTGTTATTCCCGGGTTGGCAGTTTATCTGCTGACTCGATTCGGGGACGTCTCGGACGTCGCTCTTACGCGTCGTTCAGACCGTCTTTTACCATATCTGATCACAATCGGGTGCCTTCTTGCCTGTGGTTTCTATCTGACAAAAACCGGCTTGCCTGAATGGGTGGGTTACTTTTTTATCGGAGCGGCGGCGGCCTCTGTGGTCTGTCTGATTGTCAATTTCAAATGGAAAATTTCGGCCCATGGAGCCGGAATCGGGGGACTCGTGGCATTGCTGATGATTTTAAACCGCTATGGACTGCCCTCATATAATCTTTGGGGGTGGGTTGTCGGCGCTGTGGTGTGTGTCGGCTTGCTTGGCGCGGCCAGAGTTTGGCTCTGGCGTCACACCCCGATGCAGACAATCTGCGGGGCGGTTGTCGGATTTCTCGGCGTGATGCTTATGGAATCGTTTATATGATCTCCACCTTCGACAAACCGGCTTCGCACGCCTTCCCCTATTCACTTTTAACTATTCCCTATTACTTATTCCATGATCAATTATACCAGACGCCCGAGCGGCACTGTGCGCATCGGGAATATAACCATGGGAGCTGACGCTCCGGTCCGCATTCAATCAATGACCAATACGTCAACTATGGATACGGCGGACTCGTCGGCTCAGATTCTCAGAATCGCAGCGGCCGGTGCCGACATTGTCCGCCTGACGACCCAAGGGGTGGCGGAGGCGAATAATATGGCGAATATAAGCAGAGAAGTACGCTCGGCCGGATGTTATGTGCCGTTGGTGGCGGATGTCCATTTCAATCCAAAAGCGGCATTCGCGGCTGCCAGAACATGTGAGAAGGTCCGCATCAATCCCGGCAACTTCGTCGATGCCGCCCGCACATTCCTGAAGCTCGAATTCACAGACGAAGAGTATTCGGCTGAAATTCAGAAAATACGCGATACATTCGTCCCGTTTTTAGAAATATGCAAGGCGAACGGGACGGCCGTCAGGCTTGGGGTGAATCATGGTTCGCTTTCCGACAGGATAATGAGCCGGTATGGCGACACCCCGGCCGGAATGGTTGAATCTGTTATGGAATATCTTCGCATCGCGCTCGAAACCGGC
>CAYQQG010000202.1:0-2723 GCA_964419535.1 uncultured Sangeribacter sp. | reverse complement strand
TCTCGATGAATTTAGCGATCGTGGATTCAGGAGAAGTGGGCTCGAGAAGTTCAATCTTGGTGTCGCCGACCTTGAAGAATGCTGTCGTCACTTTCTGGTCCTCAACTACCTCTGTCTTGTAGCATTTCAGACCGAGAACATTTTCGTAATACTTGATTGCTTCTTCGAGATTGGGCACTGCGATGCCGATGTGTTCAATGTGAGAAATTTCCATGATTATGGTCTCTAAATTTAAAGTTAGATGTATTTTTTTATAGTTTTGTGCAAATTTAACATTAATTGACAAGCTGACCAAATTTTAAGGATATGTTTATTAGCATTTAAGTCAAAAAAGTTCCATATGGTATGATAAATAGTGCCAATATGGCGAAAAGAGAGCTAAAATTATGTAGATTCAGAATTTTTTACGATATTTGCGAAGTTTTTGCAAGGAGTCTGATTCAAGAATAATCTTAAGAGATGATTCTGTTGATTTTTTGCATGTAATCCTTACCGGTTTAGGCAAATTTAATTTATGGAAATTACACCCGCTCTGCTCGCCTCTCTGACCGGAGGCATTGTTGAAGGCGATCCAAATATCAGACTGACAGGCTTCGGAAAAATAGAAGAGGCCGGTCCGGGATGCGTTAGTTTCATCGCGAATCCGAAATATTCCCATTTCATCCATTCCACCAAGGCGTCCGCTGTGATAGTCAATGAAGACTTTGAGTATGAGGGCGATATCAGTCCGGTTCTCATCCGAGTGAAAGACGCATATTCCTCACTGGCCGAGTTGCTTACCGCTTTCGAGTCTTCCAAGCCTCGTCCTCACGGAGTCGAACAGCCTGTCTTTTTAGGCAAAGGCGTCGACGTTCCGGAAGATTCGTATATCGGCGCTTTCACATATATCGGCGACGGTGTCAAACTCGGGAAAGGCGTCTCGATCTATCCTCAATGCTATATCGGCCCGGGTTGTGAAATCGGCGAAGGAACTGTCATCCGTGCCGGTGTCAAAATCTATGAAGGATGCCGGATCGGTGCGAATTGCACGATCCATTCCGGATGTGTCATCGGCGCCGACGGTTTCGGATTCGCACCGAAAGGGGAGATATATGAAAAGATACCGCAGATCGGCAACGTCGTTATTGAAGATGATGTCGAAATCGGGGCAAACACATGTATAGACCGCGCGACATTCGGTCACACCGTCATCGGGAAAGGCACGAAACTCGATAATCTAATTCAGATCGCCCACAACGTCGAGATCGGCACGAATAACGTTTTTGCGGCCCAGACCGGAGTCGCCGGCTCGGCAAAGATCGGCAATTCAAACCGTGTCGGTGGCCAATGCGGTTTCGCAGGCCACATAAAAGTTGGCGACCGCAACGAGTTTGGCGCCCAATCCGGAATTCCGAATACGGTCAAAGATGACAAGAGATTGATTGGATATCCCGCCGTGGATGCGCGTCAATTTGCCAAGACCCAGGTCTATCTCCGCCGCCTTGAAGATCTTTTTAAAAAATAAGATTTCTTTTAAAAATCTGACGGCAATACATTTAAGAAATAAAATCAAAAATATATGAATCAACTGACATTAAAAGAATCTTTTACCGTTGAGGGCAAGACGCTCCATTCCGGCGAAGTCCTCAAGGCAACGTTCCTTCCGGCGCCCGTCGGGACCGGCATCCGTTTCAAGCGTGTCGATCTTGAGGGGGAGCCTGAAATCCCCGCGCTTGCAGAGAAAGTCGTTGACACTACCCGCGGCACAGTGATTGCTCAGGGCGATGCAAGGGTGTCGACAATCGAACATGCAATGGCCGCTCTTTATGCTTCAGGGATTGACAACTGCATCGTTGAAGTCAACGGCGCCGAAATGCCGATACTTGACGGTTCCGCTCTGGTGTATATCGAGAATATAGAGCGTGTCGGACTCGAGGAGCAGAATGAAGAGAAAGATTATTATATAATCAAGAGCAAGACAAAATTTAAGGACGAAGAGACCGGTAGTTCGATCACTATCTATCCCGACGACGGCTTCTCGGTCGAGGTGATGGTCGAATACAATTCTACGATTCTTCCCAATCAGTTTGCTATCCTTGACAATCTCGAGGATTTTCATAAAAAAGTTGCGAGCGCCAGAACGTTCGTATTTGTTCGCGAAATCGAGCAGCTCCTTCATCACGGACTCATTAAGGGTGGTGATCTTCAGAATGCGATTGTCATCTATGACCAGCCCGTTGAACAAGAAAAAATCGATGCTATATGCGACCTGATGAATGTCGGACACATCCAGCTCAAGAATCTCGGATATATCAATCCCACACCGCTTAAATGGGATAACGAGCCGGCACGTCATAAACTCATGGATCTCATCGGAGACCTCGCGCTCGTCGGCCGTCCGCTGAAAGGCCGCGTTGTCGCAATCCGTCCCGGACATACTGTCAATAATAAATTTGCCCGTATGCTCCGCAAGGAGGTGAAACACACCGAGATGCAATCTCCCGTATACGATCCGAACAAGGCGCCGCTGATTGACATCAACGGAATCCGCTCGATGCTCCCTCACCGCTATCCCTTCCTGCTGATCGACAAGATTATCGAAGTCGATCGCAAGCATTGTGTGGCCGTGAAGAACGTGACCGTAAACGAGCCCTTCTTCCAAGGCCATTTCCCTCAGGAACCTGTGATGCCCGGTGTTCTTCAGGTCGAAGCTATGGCTCAGGCCGCCGGCGTGCTTGTCCTTA
>CAYQQG010000201.1:0-2761 GCA_964419535.1 uncultured Sangeribacter sp. | reverse complement strand
ATTGATTTTCACTTCTTTATTTTTGAGCCGCGAGTGGGACTCGAACCCACGACCTTTTCGTTACGAATGAAATTGAAAATCAATCAATATGTGTTGATTGTCAGCTTTTTACATAGTTATTAGTTTTATGTTTGTATCGTTTTTGTATTTTTTAAGCCGTTTGTGTCGTTTTCCGCTCTTGCGAATTCCGATAAAACAACTTAACTTTGCCGTTGCATCACCGGAAATGATGTCTGAAAATATCACAAGAACCACATGCTGATTCTTGAACCCTGAAGAGCCAATCAAATTCCGGTGATGCGGCTCTTCTTTTTTGTCCCTTTGCAAGTGAACCGCAGACGGGCACAGGAAGAAGATTTGTTAAGCGGTTCTATCAGTGCCAACCGTGCGGACTTGTCACCCGTGAGATAAAATGGCTCTATTTTGTCGGAAGATATATCAAGCGAAAGTGGGAGCAACGTACACACCCTGAAATAACGACTCCCGACGATAAAGCACAACAAACACCTTGCTTGACGAAACTGCGTCGGATATGCGTTTTCAACCGGCACGACACTGAAGGGAGTGACATCATATTTTGTTGTTGACAAATCCACCTGGAAATTCTCTTTAGTGTAAATCCTCAAACACTCGCGCGTATGCACGTAAGGTGTTTTTTTTGGATATAGGGGTGGGTATGCTCATAGGTTAACTCAACAAGATGTCAAAACTTTATTTGGTCCCTATTTGGGCTTAAGATTCAGAATCCGGTGCAAAGCTTCAATCTGCATTATCGCGCCCTCGTATGCCTGTCTGTAATCAGTATTCAGCACACTATCCATAAGCATCTGACCGTCTCCGGTGCAGACCCAGGCGAGATTCAGCTGAGGATATACCCGGATAATCCTTCCGAGCATCTCGGAGCCAATGTTCCCTTTTCCGTTGGATGAATTGTTGCCGAGATATTTCGGAGCCAGACCGCACTGACGCTCGAAGTCGTACTCGGATCGGCACAATCCTTCATCCTTGGCCCAGCTTACAAATTTCCGGAGACGTTGGATCGGAGTCTCGGTTGTCGGCTCTACCCAGGGTTGTGCGTAATATTCAGCACCACGGATATTCTTATGAATAATCTGCTTTGGCATAGGTTGAGAATTGTTAATGTAGTTAAATGAAACTTCTGACAAGTCCAACCACTAAGGAAATACCATTAATGGAATCCAGATCTATCTTATAGTCGGAATATTCCGGATTTAGAGAATGCAGGACCATACTTTCTTCATCCACTTCCTTTATCACTTTCACAACCGCTCCATCCTTTGTGTCGATTACGCATATTTTACCTATCGGGGGATTAAGTCTGTCTGCGGCAATCCGGCAAAGCAGTGTGTCTCCATCTTCAATGCGAGGAGTCATGGAATGTCCGCTCGCGTCTATGCTGAAATCGTAGCCCAACACAGGGGTGGCCAGAGCACGAAATTCAGCGGACATCCGACCTTCTCCTATTCCGTCCATAAATCCGGCTGATACCTTCGCGTCATAGTGAGGACGAAGAGACTTGTCAGCAACCTCCATATTCCCTTCTCCGGTCAACAACCAATCCTGATTGATATAATCAGCAAAAGTGGATGCAAAACGCTTTAAGAAGGGTTTTGAAAATCTTCTGTCTTTATTCTTCCGTGCGCTCGATAATACAGATTCAGACACACCGAGAATCTCGGCTAATTCGACTTGACTTATAATGATACGGTTAGTTTCAAGATAATCAAGCGCTTGCGTAAATCTAATAAAAGCGAGTTCTTTATCCATTTGTTAATAAAGGTTAAAAGCGTAAAGAAAAGTTCCCATTTATTTTGTGGGAAGAATTATTTACACTACCTTTGCATCGTGCTTTTGAAAAGATAGCAAAGGACAATAGCAAAGGAGGACGGCGCGACTGCGCTATCTTACATATTCTCAACTGCAAAGTTAGCCGTTCCCTTTCTTTTTTCCAAATTTCTAAAAAGAAAAATTTAGAAAAAAATGAAATTAACAAAGGAACAAGTAAAGAAAATGCTTCCCGGTCAGACTCTTTCTATAGCTTGCGCGAATACAGCTGAATTGGATTCAACCTATCAAGTGGCGTTACAGGCGCGGAAAGAGATTACAGATAACGATGTGATCATCTCCCGTTCCGGCAAAACGATGATCGTAGGCATTAGAGTGGAAGAGAAGGGAGGTAATCAATGAATGAAATAATGACTATCAATGCAGAGCAGACGATGTCCTCATTACAGATCGCAGAGTTGACGGGAAAACAACATGCCCATATCATGCGTGATATACGCAATTTGTTGGAGCAAGGAGTATCAGAATCCAATTTTGGATTGTCATCCTATCGTCAGGCACAACCCAAAGGGGGATATAAAGAAGTTTCTTGCTATAATCTCACCAAGACGGGTTGTCTTATCCTCGCAAGCGGTTACAATGCTTTGCTTAGAGAGAAAATCATTAACAGATGGATAGAACTTGAAACCGCGAATCAGCCGAAGGTCCCGACATCGTTCCGCGAAGCCCTTCTTCTCGCGGCGGCTCAGCAAGAACAGATAGAGAGTCAGCAGAAGTTCATCGAAGCGCAGAGCCAGACAATCGCCGACCTAAATGAAGCCAACGAAGAGATGCGCGTCAAGGTCAGCTATTACGATCAGATCCTCGCCAGCAAGTCAACCGTCACCACAACCCAGATCGCTCAAGACTACGGAATGAGTGCAAAGAAATTTAACGCACAGCTCCGCGACCTAAA
>CAYQQG010000200.1:0-2830 GCA_964419535.1 uncultured Sangeribacter sp. | reverse complement strand
AACCATCCGCTTGCGCGTTTTGCGAATGCAAAGTTACTAATTTTTTTTGAATATCAAGCCGTTTTTCAAAAAAAATGACCTCAAAGGCGCATGAAAAGGCCTGCAAAAGACCCGACCGCCTTTCAAATCGGCGATATTCTTCGCGGTGCGGCTATAAGAATCCGTTTGCGGTCAAGCCGGCCGTCCGGATCAAGAGCCGCCAGCAATCCGGCTCTCTTAGACTCCAGAACCTCCTCCGCACTGCGCCGCAAACTCGCGTCACCTTCCGTAAATTTATAGCCCGCGATTTTCAGCCAGTTCAATATCGTTCCCGCAAGAATGCACGATTCTATGAGATTGTACACGAGTGTAACGCCCTCCGTATACGGCGGCGTGGGACCATAGGCGGCATTCGAAGGACGCACCAGCACAAACCGGATCACATCATCCTCAATGCTGAACGAGTCAAGACGATTCGCAAGCCGCGAAGCGAGATCGGAAGCCACATCCTCGGCGATGAATGTCAGCAACGGTATGTCAAGCTCGATCGCGGCCACACGATCATATTCAAGCGCACCAGCCGCCCTTTTTCCGGCCAGATAGGACGTGAACAGACGGATTTTGTTAAAAATGATTGTTTTTGACACGGAAACTGCAAAAAGTTCTTTCATAATTTTGTAGTTATAAAAATAAGCATTAATTTAGCAGTGCTAAATTATACAAAACATTCCTATACGCAGTTATAAATTTTGATATTTATCAAAAACAGATCATAACAGCATTTAGGAAAAACAAAAAAACATATCGACATATGGCATCCGACGTCAAACAACGGCTTCTTGAATATCTGAAGGAGAAGCGCATGACTCAAACAGAGTTCACACGCTCGATAGGCGTGTCAAACACCTATATTGGAGCGATGCGAAAGTCGCTCTCAAATGACAAAGTGAAAAAAATCCGCGAGCTCTATCCCGACCTTAGCACCTCCTGGCTGCTATACGGCGAAGGATCAATGCTGCACAATCCTTCTGACGACGAACGGCCGGCTTCCCCGGAAGGATATGAAGTGCCGCTGCTTCCGGTGGCGGCCTATGCCGGAAACCTTCAGTCATGGAGCGACGGATATGCTTTGGCCCAATGCGAAAAGATCATCGCCCCGGTCAAAGGCGTCGACTTCGCGATCAGAATCTCCGGAGACAGCATGGAACCCGCCCTCCACAACGGATCGACCCTCTTCATCAAGCGGATAAACGAACGGGCCTTCCTCCCGTGGGGCAACATGATGGTCATCGACACCGAAAACGGTGTCCTCGTCAAATCGGTCTATCCGGTCGAAGACAATCCGATGGCGATCGAGGCGCGCAGCATAAATCCCAAATACCCACCGATCCGGATTCCGGGAGAAAGCATATACGGAATCTACCGCATCCTGAGCGCTTCGTCCACATATTCCACAATGTGAGAGCACTTTCTTAAAGCCGCCAGGCATCGGAGTCCTGAGCCAAAATTTTGAGCATAAAGATTTTTTTTGTAATTTTGCAACAATTTTCTGCCTCTTACAAAATCATCAGGCACGACGGCTTATGTTCAACTTATCAACTGACAATTATCTTCGCTCAACGATAGTTCTGACAATCGACACCATCACATCGGTCATCGCGTCCGGTATGGTCATTTTGTTCATCTATCTGCTTGACGCGACTTCTTACGTAACCGACAATTTCATATATTCGTGGCTGCTGACCTCTCTGGTCGGCTCACTCGCCGGATTCCTGTTTACAGGCGCCTACAAACTCGTCATCCGCTTCTCGACGCTGCGCGATCTGGCCCGGCTCTGTCTGGCGGTCATAGCCAAAGAGGTCGTGATGCTCATCGGCATTTCAGTTTTTCAGCCTCAGTTCACGGCCCGGATCATCCTCATGCTCGTGATGACCGACTTTCTCATCACCATCGCGGGCCTGATGCTGACCCGCATCTCGATGCTGGTCATATACTGGATGTCAATCCGCCGCCGCAGCGCCGAAAAACAGATGAAGATCCTCGTCTACGGAATCAGCGACAAATCGGCCGCCATGCTCACACGCCTCCGCTCTTCTTCGCATTATTCCGTCGAAGGATTTCTCGTCACGGGCCAGAAGGAACTCCATAAGAATCTCCTCATGGGCAAGCCCATTTATCATTTCAACACCCCCGAAGACCTTCTCAAGATCCGCGACAGGCTTCAGATCCAGGGCATTCTCTTCTCCTATCTTCCCGACGCACGCGAGGAACAGAACAGACTCATCCCGGCCTGTCTCGAATTGGGCATAAAGACTTTCATCGTTCCTGAAATCGACGAGGTGAAGGACGGAAAACTGAACTCCGGGTCAATCCGGAAAATCAAGATCGAGGACCTTCTCGGACGTCCCGAAATTGAGATCAACATGCGCGAGATCCGCGAATCCCTCACCGGGAAAACAGTACTCGTGACCGGCGCGGCCGGCTCAATCGGCTCCGAGCTCTGCCGTCAGCTCGCCCACCAGGGGGTCAAGCACCTCCTTATGTTCGACAACGCCGAGACCCCGCTTCACAACGTCCGCCTCGAATTTGAAGAAAAATTCCCGAGCCTTTACTTCACCCCGATCATCGGCGACGTCCGGAGCAAAGAGCGGCTGGACTTCGTCTTCAGCAGCTACAAGCCCGAAGTCGTCTTCCACGCGGCCGCATACAAACACGTGCCCCTCATGGAAGAAAATCCTTGCGAGGCAATCTTGGCGAACGTTCTCGGATCGAAAAACGTCGCCGACAAATGTGTCGAATACAACTGCGAGAAAATGGTGATGATTTCAACCGACAAGGCCGTCAATCCGAC
>CAYQQG010000199.1:0-2841 GCA_964419535.1 uncultured Sangeribacter sp. | reverse complement strand
TGATAATCCTTCTCGGCCGGCTTCATCTTTCCGTGGACAAAGCTGATGTCCACCCCTTTGAACGTCTCCCGTGTGCGCTCAAGACCCTCTTCAAGACTCTTGAGATCGAGTTTCTCGTTCTCCTTTATCAGCGGATAGACGATATATATCTGCCGCCCCTCCTGAAGCTGCCGCCAGATATGGCGGTTCACCTCTCCCCTGTTGTTATCACTGCGCAGCCACGTCTCGATCGGTTTGCGTCCCGGAGGAAGTTCATCAATCACAGAGACATCGAGGTCGCCATAAACGGTCATCGCCATTGTGCGCGGAATCGGCGTCGCGGTCATCACTAACACATGAGGGGGGGTCTGACCTTTTTTCCACATCCTCGCCCTTTGAGCCACCCCGAAGCGATGCTGCTCGTCGATCACCGCCAATCCCAAATTGCGGAACTCCACATTCTCTTCCAAAAGAGCGTGCGTCCCGATGATAATATTGATTTCTCCCGAGATGAGTCCGGCATGAATCTCACGGCGCGCTTTCGTCCGCGTCGAACCGGTCAGCAGCGCCACCTTCAACCCGATTTTCTCACCCCATTCCTTTATAGTGGCGTAATGCTGGCCGGCAAGGATTTCCGTCGGTGCCATAAGACATGCCTGGAAACCATTGTCGACACTGATGAGCATCGACATGAACGCCACCATTGTCTTCCCGCTCCCGACATCCCCTTGAAGCAGCCTATTCATCTGCCGGCCGGTCTTCATATCGGCTCTTATCTCCTTGATGACCCGTTTTTGAGCAACTGTCAACTCAAAAGGTATGCAATGAGCGTAATAATTATTGAAATAATCACCGATGTGAGAAAATACGTAACCCTTCAGCTGATGATTTCTGCGTCGCGAGTATCTCAGGATATTCAGTTCGAGATAGAACAGCTCTTCAAATTTCATCCTTTCGATCGCTTTCTGCAAGCGCGCGGAGGATGTCGGATTGTGCATCTCCCTATACGCCTCGGCTATCGGCGGAAATTTGAAACGCTCGATTATCGCCTTCGGCAATGTCTCCTGAAGTGACGAATAACCGGGCAAAGCGAACATCTTCGTTATGGCATCCCTCAGTCCGCGCTGAGTGAAACCGCGCTTGCGCATCGTGTCGGTGAGAGAATAAACGCCTTGGAAACCGGCCGTCAGCTTTTGAGGGTCGTAACGGTCGATCTCGGGGTGCACCATTTGCCAGAATCCCTTGTAATTGCTCGGTTTGCCGAAAATCACGTATTCCTCCATCGGACGATACATCTCGGCGATCTTCTTTATGCCGGAAAACCACACGACCTCCATCATCCGCGACCCGTCGGTAAATGTGCCTCTATAACGTTTTCCTTTCCCCTCCCCTTCTGTTGAAAAATTGAGGAACCGGCCCCGGATCTGAACCATAGGCATCTCCCCCTCGAGTTCCTTGATTGAATAGAACTTGCTCCTGTCTACATAGCGGAACGGGAAATAGTTGAGAAGATCCCTGAAAGTTGACACACCGATTTCGGATGCGAGCAATTTCGCACGCACCGAACCGATCCCTTTCAGGAACTGAACATCCGTATCTTCAAATCTTCTCTTCCGCATAGTTCTATACCTTATCTCCCGACACAATCACGCATTTTCCTATGAGCCCATGTCATAAAAATGGGCTCTATAATCTATCGAGACTGCATAATAGCCTCACCGATCTTGAAATCGATCGGATGAGTGATCTTAATATTCATCGGGCTCCCCTCGTAAAGTCGTACTTTCATTCCGGCAGCCTCGGCAACTGAGGCATCATCTGTGTAACCTGAAAGATCCCCCTCACTCCCATTCTCCGCAAGTTCATAAGCTCTAATAATGTCATTCAGCAGAAAAATCTGTGGAGTCTGCACTTCGACATATTCTGAACGGATGACACTCTCGGAATCTCTTTCATCCGGAGCGGAGGCGTCATTTCCGTGCTCAGTCTTTGAGAGCAGCTTTCTAAGAGAATTGACCGGAGCGATAGCCGGAATCGCACCAATGCCATTATCAACCGCCACAAATCCTCTGTCCAATAAATCCGGCGCGACAAACGGTCGTGCGGCGTCATGAATAGCCACAATACAATCTTCATTAGATTCATATCGGATCGCCTTCAAACCGTTATATACCGAATCCGCACGAGTTTTACCACCTTCAACCAACACTATTGGGTTCGGGTAGTTTCCGGCTTGGATAATATTGCGCATCAGCTCCATATAGTCCGGATGAGTCACGACGACGATCTGCATACCCTTGTCAAAATCAGAGAACGCCGCGATAGTCATCCCTATAACCGTCAGACCGGCAATCTTCTGAAATTGCTTCGGCAGTTCACCGCCTGCACGCAAACCCTTTCCACCGGCAACTATTACGGCCGCTCTCTTTATGTTTCGACTTTCAGATTCCATTACTTAAAAAATATAATATATCCAAGCGATTTTAGATTATAAAATATCCTTACTGCGAGGGGGGGAGTCAGATTCTAACTGTTTAAATAATTATCAGATAAATAATTAACGGAAGAGAAACCCATTTACCTTGACGGCTCACAGAACTTCTCTCCCGTTGATATTTTATTTCAGACCCAAAAGCTAAGTGACTCTTTAAAATTATAATCAATAATAGATTAAATTTCAATTATCTATATATAATTCAGAGCGAAAAGCTTTTTAGGGTCGTAGTCCCGTTCCGGGATTACATATTCATGCCGCCGTCGACCTGGATAACCTGGCCTGTGACATAGCTCGACATGTCGGAAGCGAGGAACGTAGCGACATTCGCGATATCCTCAACCTGACCGCCGCGGCGAAGGGGAATT
>CAYQQG010000198.1:0-2879 GCA_964419535.1 uncultured Sangeribacter sp. | reverse complement strand
CTGGGCATTGTCAAGAAATCCGGTGCGTGGTTCAGCTATAACGGGACAAAGCTCGGTCAGGGTCGTGACGCCGTGAAGCGTGTGATTCAGGATAATCCCGAGCTCATGGACGAACTTTCCGGCCTCGTGAGAGCCAAGTTGGCTGAAGAGTCAAACGCCGCGTCCGCCAAGCCCAATCCCTTCCTTCCGGGAAAGGAAACGACACGCTCGGACGAAGAATCAACCGATCGGCCCGCGGCCGATGACGACGACAGCTTCATCCGCGGTGGCGGCGACTCCTCCTCCGACGACCTCTTCGGCGACGACTTCGACGTCGAAATCGACGCCTGACCAATACTGTATGTCATCAAAATGCCCATTTCTGGATAAGAGTTCTAAGAATTTATTTCCTTACTCACATTCCAATACCAATTTCATGCAATGGGCTTTAAAAAAGGTGGTTTAAAACAAAATTAGCCGTATCCGAAATTTCCGGACGCGGCTAATTTTATTTATGAGACGGCCTTTAAGATTCCGTTATGTGACAGTGTTTAGAAGAGGGGCATCGTTTTGTCGGAATAGACATATTTGCGGTCAAACTCTTCGTCGCTCATGCAGAGCATCAGGATGCCTTGAATGAAAGTGACGAGTTCCCAGGCGCCGCACGTGACAACCGTCAGGAGGATCGTGAGGAGGCCTCCTCCGGTCTTGCCGAGATAGAAATACTGAATCCCGAGACCGCCTAAGAGCAATGCGAGGACGCCGGCTGTCGTCTTTGACTTATCCGAGCGACCGGGATAATATTCCCCACCATTATAGGGGGCTTCGCCATATCCCTGATAGCCGTATCCGGGACGGGGCGGCACCTGAGAGCCTCCCGGCTGAAAAAGATAGGAGAGTTCCGGAATGTTGCCTGCCCTCATCCAATCCGGCATCCCTTCTTTCCATACCATTGATTGGGGTGTCAGATTGTAATCGCGAAGCTGGTCGGCATTAAGCGGACCGACCTGCTGGCCGTTAAAGATGATATACCACATATTTCGTTATGATGTTTTTGGAAGTTTGATATTTGAACTTGGCAAAAAGTCAATTTGACATTTTGTCATTCTGTCATTATGACATATTGACATTATGACAAATTGACAAAATGACAAATGTTATTTGTCTCTCATGAAGATCTGGATCGGAGTTCCGTGGAAATCCCATTTGTCGCGGATCTTGTTCTCCAGAAATCTTCTGTATGGTTCCTTGACCCATTGGGGAAGGTTGCAGAAGAACACGAATGTCGGGATATAGGAATCCTTGAGCATCGTGACATATTTTATCTTCACGAATTTACCTTTGTTGCTCGGCGGGGGGGTGATCGCAATCTGCTCAAGCATATAAGTGTTCAACTGCGAAGTCGGAATTATTCGTTTCCGATTCTCATAGACCTGGGTAGCGGTCTCCAGCACTTTATATATTCTCTCCTTCGTCAAAGCGGAAGTGAAGAGGATCGGGAAATCCGTGAATGGAGCGAAGCGGTCGCGGATTGCGGCCTCATATCGCTTCTGGGTTTCTAAAGAACGGTTCTCTATAAGATCCCATTTGTTGACGCAGACCACGAGTCCTTTCTTGTTTCTTTGGATCAGAGAGAAGATATTGGCGTCCTGTGATTCTATTCCTCGGGTGGCGTCGATCATCAGGATGCAGACGTCCGAGGCTTCAATGGCGCGGATAGAGCGGATGACGCTATAATATTCAATGTCTTCGCTGACCTTCTGTTTCTTTCGGATTCCGGCAGTGTCGACGAGATAAAAGTCGAATCCGAATTTATTATACCGGTGATAGATCGAATCGCGTGTCGTGCCGGCTATGTCGGTCACTATATGGCGTTCTTCGCCGATAAAGGCGTTGATAAGCGAGGATTTGCCGGCATTCGGACGTCCGACGATCGCAAATTTCGCGATGTCATCTTCCGGCTTGTCATCTTCGGCCGGATCCGGCATGTCGGCCACCACGAGGTCAAGAAGATCGCCGGTTCCGGCTCCGTTGGCTGACGAAACTTCGACCGGGTCACCGAGTCCGAGTGAATAGAATTCCGGGACATTGAAGCGCGCGTCCCCTTTGTCCTCCTTGTTGGCCACGAGGATGACAGGTTTCTTGGAACGGCGCAAGATTGCGGCTACCTTGTCGTCAAGATCCGTCACTCCGACCGATGCGTCGACAACGAAAAGAATGACATCGGCTTCCTGAATGGCGATTTCGACCTGTTTATTAATCTCTTCTTCAAATATATCATCAGAATTTACGACCCATCCTCCCGTGTCTACGATTGAGAATTCCTGGCCGTTCCAATCAACTTTTCCATATTGGCGGTCGCGGGTTGTCCCCGCGGTGTCATCAACGATTGCTAAGCGCGTCTGCGTCAAACGGTTGAAGAGTGTGGATTTTCCCACATTCGGCCGCCCTACAATTGCTACTAATCTGCTCATTTTTTATTTCTATAATTCTTTTCTATAATACCGTTATTAAAGGCTTTAATCCTCGTCTTTAATTTAAGTTCCGGTCTCTTTTCGTGTCTCGCGAAGCTGTTCCGTTCAAAAGCAGAGCTTTTGTTCGTTCTTGTCGTCTTTATTCGATATATCCGAATTGTTTGAGTTTGTTTTCGCGGTTTCGCCAATCTTTTTCGACCTTGACGAAAATTTCCAGATAGACGCTCTTGTCGAAGAATTTTTCGATGTCATGACGCGCCTCGATGCCGACCTTCTTAATCTTTTCGCCGCCTTTGCCGATGATGATCCCTTTCTGGGAATCACGCTCGACATATATGACAGCCATGATGTGGATCGATTTCTCTTTTTCGTCAAATTTCTCGACCAGAACTTCCGTGCTGTATGGAATCTCCTTGTCGTAATTCA
>CAYQQG010000197.1:0-2936 GCA_964419535.1 uncultured Sangeribacter sp. | reverse complement strand
AACACCTCATGTGGACAGCTGAAGAAGTTGACGCTAAGCTCCACCAGATCATGAACTCGATTCACGCAGCTTGCGTTTACTATGGCCAGCAGCCCGACGGCTACATCAACTACATGAAAGGCGCGAACATCGCAGGCTTCATGAAGGTTGCTGACGCTATGCTCGGTCAGGGCATCATCTAATAGATCCCCAAAATCTGACAACATAAAAGCCTCGGAGATTTCTCCGGGGCTTTCTTTTTCTTTATCCCTTTTTATCCTAAACTTTATCTTTATCCTTAGTTTTATCCTTCTTTATCAATTCTTAATTCTTTTCTTTCCCTTTCTTTATCCTTCGATTTCAAGGAGTTCGAGCAACCGTAACTCTTTCTCATCAATTTCATCAATGAGGGATTGCATACGTTCTCCGGCGGCTACGATCTCGTCGGGTTTCATTTCTCCCGATGACATTCGTTTTTCCAACTCTGACTTCTCATCTTCGAGTTGAGGGAGAATATTCTCAAGCTCTTCTTTCTCTTTCTTCTCTTTGAAAGTCAGCCTTCGCTCTTTTTCCGTGCGGGTCTTCCCGGAGGAAGTCGTGATTTTCCCGTCTCTATCAGAGGATGACGCGGCGTTTAAGGTTGAATTATCCTGTTTTTTTGAAATCTCTTTTGAACGATTGGCTTCCAACTCCCGACGCTCTTTTTCTTCCTGGCGCACACAATGCCGGTATGTCGAATAATCTCCGGGAAAATCCTTGACTTCACCTTGGCCTTTGAAAACGAAGAGATGATCAACAATTCGGTCAAGGAAGAAACGGTCGTGACTGATCACAATCACGCAACCCTTAAAATTGACAAGATAATCTTCCAAAATGGTGAGTGTCATGATGTCAAGATCATTTGTCGGCTCGTCGAGAATCAGGAAGTTCGGTGCCCGCATGAGGACCGTCGCCAAATATAGCCGGCGTCTCTCGCCGCCGGAAAGTTTATAGATATATTTTTGCTGGTCAGACGGTGAGAAGAGAAAGTGATTGAGGAATTGAGAAGCCGAAAGAGTCGTTTTGTCATCAATTCTGACAGTTTCCGAAATCTCCCTGACGGCGTCAATGACTTTTTTGTGTTCATCAAAGTCGGTCATCCCTTCCTGGCTGTAATAACCGAAGCGGACTGTCTCGCCGATATCGAAGTGTCCTTCATCGGGTTTTACAAGGCCCAAAAGCATTTTTATAAATGTTGATTTGCCGGCTCCGTTATCTCCGACAATCCCAACTTTTTCATATCGGGCAAAGGTATAATTCCAATCCTTCAGAATGATGATGTCATCACCAAATTTTTTGCTGACATTTTTGGCTTCGAATATTTTCGATCCAATATAGCTTGACGAAACGGCGAGATTCACATTTTTCTCGCGGAGATTTAAGTGGCTCCGCTGTTCAAGCTGGTGGAAATTGTCAATTCTGTATTTAGCTTTCGAGCCTCGCGCCTGAGGCTGGCGACGCATCCATTCAAGCTCCGTTCTCAAGAGATTTTTGACCTTGGCGAGTTCGGCGGACATGTTGTCCATTCTTTCCTCACGCTTTTTGAGATAATAATCGTAATTTCCTTGATAGGTGAAGAGCTCTTCGCGGTCAATTTCAATTATTTTGTCGCAAATCTTATCGAGAAAATAGCGATCATGCGTGACCATTAGCAGAGTGATTCTTTTCCGGACAAGATAATTCTCAAGCCATTCAATCATTTCAATGTCAAGATGATTGGTTGGCTCGTCAAGAATAAGAAGATCAGGATCGGAAAGAAGGACTTTTACGAGAGCCGCTTTCTTTAGTTGACCTCCCGAGAATGTTGACATCTTCCTCTCCAAATCATTCAAGCCGAATTGGAAAAGCATCTGTCTGGCGAGGTCAGGCCCAGAGAAGTCATCTTCTGAATGCGGCGTCGGAGTAGCGAACTCCAATAGCGTCTCTTCGGGATCGAACGGTGGCTGTTGTTCCAGATATCCGACCCGGATCCCGTTTCTGAAAATGACATTACCCGAGTCATAATCCTCCTTCCCGGCTATAACATTGAGAAATGTTGTTTTGCCGGTTCCGTTCTTTGCAATCAGGCCAATTTTGTCACCTTCGTAAATTCCAAGAGTGACGTCGCGGAAAAGCATACGGTCACCGACTGATTTTGTCAGGTTCTCAATCTGAAGATAAGAGATCATAAGCGGTGGAGCGAAAAAGGGGAGTAATATTGAAATTGCGCCTGCCTGAACGCTATGCGTGGAGGCAGACGCTAATTATTGGATAACCAAGACCTCTGTTTTAAGGTCTTAAATTTTATAAGACAATGTCTTAGAGGGCGGCGATGACTTCTATTTCAACAAGCGCCTTTTTGGGAAGTTCCTTGACAGCGAATGCGCAGCGGGCCGGATAAACAGCCTTGAATTCTTCTGCATACACCTCATTCATCGGAGCGAAATATTCCATATCTGCAAGGAGAACGGTTGTCTTAACAACGTTGTCGAGAGACGCACCGGCTTCTGCGAGGATATGTTTGATGTTTTCAATTGACTGGCGAGTCTGAGCCTTGATATCTGAAGGCATTTCGCCGGTTTCGGCGTTGATCGGGAGCTGTCCGGATACGAAGATAAGATTACCGGCGGCAACAGCCTGGCTGTAAGGTCCGATTGCTCCGGGAGCCTTGCTTGAATTCAGTTCTTTTTTCATGGTTAATTATATATATTTTTTGGGTTTGGAATAATAATTCTATTTTTCAGGCAATATCTTCAAATAATCATAATTTGGACGGATTCAGAAAATCCTGAATGACTTAAAATATCCAAATAGATCATGGATCTAATTGACACAGTAGATATCGGGTTTGAATTAGAAAAAGTGAAAACCAATATGATAATTAATTGATTTTCACTTCTTTATTTTTGAGCCGCGAGTGGGACTCGAACCCACGACCT
>CAYQQG010000196.1:0-2941 GCA_964419535.1 uncultured Sangeribacter sp. | reverse complement strand
TTGAAAAATAGGCGAATGCCTATAAAACAACTCAATATGAGCCAAATTCGGGGCATATCTGCGACCCTGATTTTAACATTTTTTGTGGGACGGGGTCTTAATTTCTGAAGTCCTTGACTTATTTTGAATCAAACGAAACTGAAGGCGATCCACTCGCCGATGAATGCGATGATGAACAGAATGCAGAAAATGAAGGTCCATGTATTGAGCATTCCGCTGACCTTGGGATTGATCTTGCTGACTGTTACTGAAACCAAATTTATGAAAGCAGCCATGAATGCGAAGAAAACATCTATAAATGCCCACCATTCAACGCGCATCTTGAATGTAGTTACAAGCAAAACTATCACAAGAGCAAACGCGAGCCACGCAAATAATTTGCTTCGGAAAAAAGTTGTCATATATTTATTTAAGTATAGATTTTAAATTTTTTGATTTGGCTGGAGAGACAACTCACAAAAAACGATAAACAGATCTTTACAAAAAGAATTTTTGAGAAAAAAAGACCTTTCGAAATAGAGATTTGAGAATTCCCCTATCTCACAAGTTTAACCCCGTAGGGTTTACCTGATACTCCAAATATCAGAGCGAAATAGAAGCCCTTGGGCTCGGCCTCAAGATTTATATGGGCTGTCGGCGAGCTACCTCCGTATGTAGCGCGACCGATATGACTGCCATTGAGATTGTAGAGCATCGCAAGACGCGCATTTTCCGGCAGCTGTATATCATAATGACCGCCACCGACAGCTTTCACAATGGGTTGATCGTTCAAAATTGCCATTCTCGCGTCATTGAGAGAGTTTGTCGAAGGGAAAGCTTCAGCTTCATGCACTTTGCTGTAAGAATCATAAAATTCAAACGGAGCGCTTTCGGATTCCTCCGGCTCAACATATCTCGGATTGGCAATGACGGCAACCATTCGCTCACCGAGGAATTCGGCCGGAAGCAGTCTCACAAGCCAATTATTGCGTCTGTCAAACTCAATACGGAAATAATCCCCTTTTCTTCCGTGAACCACACCGGGATACAGCTTTCTGTTCTCATCCACATAACCGATTGCCAAGCTGCCACGGCTTTTCAGCTCGGCGGCAATCATTTCCTGCCATTGACCGGGAGTATAGTATGCTGAATATTCCCCGTCGCGCGAAGTGTCTTCAGTCGAAAGCAACGCCTCAAGATTTTCCGTTGATTCCTGAATGGTTATTTGAGGATCGGTCGCTTCGTAAGGCGCATTCAGCAGATCATACACATATTGGGGATAATCAGTCCACGCCTTGATAGCCTCTTCGGGGACGCGAGAATCATAACGTATAAGCTCTATATCGCGTGCATAGCTCGCAAGCCAACCTCTCTCTGAATCAGTCAGCGCATCAGGATCGAAATTTTCTTTCAAACTGTAAGCAAGAATCGGAAATGTCTTATTCTCAGCGGATATTATCACGAAACCGCCGCGTGGCTCATTGTAGACATAGAACGGGGTGAATAGTCGACCCGTTGTCAGACGTTTCCCGTTATAAACCATCTTCACCGGAGCAACAGTCTCTTTATAGGCTTGATTGAAGAACATCTGCGCGAGATTCTGTGCTTGCTTTTGAGTGACTATCTCTGCTTGGGAAGAGAGTGCAATCGCCAACAGCATAACCGTGAGGAACGCTGAACGCAAAAATTCATATTTAGAGTTTAAGTTCTTCATATTGTTATAACAAAAACAGCCTTTGGAGGGTTGATATCCTACCGTGAAAGGGAATGATTCAAAAGCGGGCGGAATCGAGAAGCCGATTCCGCCCGCTCACTAATATAACGCTTGAAACTTGATTTTTATTCTTCCGCAGCTTCAATTTCTGCTGTCTCCGTCATCTCTTTCTGAGCTGCTGACTCAGCAACATTCGGAAGTTCAAGTCCGAGATGTTTCTTCTTGTCGACGATCTTAAGATAGAGTCCGATGAAGAGAGCGGCAACTCCGAGACATGCCAACATGACGAGAGCCCAAGTATAATTGTAGCTGACAGAGGCAACTTCCTCAGTCATTTTGCCTGCGGCCACCTGTTCGGCAATATCTTTATTGGTATTGGTCAGCACTTTACCGATAAGCATGGGGAACAGCCACAAGCCGATGTTCTGGATCCAGAATATAACGGCATATGCCGAGCCAATAATCTTGGAGTCAACCAACTTCGGCACTGAAGGCCAGAGTGAAGCGGGAACGAGTGAGAAAGAGGCGCCGAGGACGAGGATAGTCACGTAAGCAACGATCACGCCGCCGGCCGCATTTCCCTTGAACATCGGGAGGATGAACGCGAACGTGAGGTGGCAGGCGATCAGGAGCAACGATCCGAGAACGAGCATAGAAGCGGCTTTGCCTTTGTAGTCAACAAATTTGCCGAGGATCGGTGTGATTCCGACCGCGAGCAACGGGAAGACAGCGAAGATAGCTCCGGCGCTCTGCTTCATATATCCCATCCAGCAATAAACGATAAGACTGAGAATTGAAATAGCGAAGAGGCCGCCCTTCATTGCTTTGTTCTTTGCGAAGTTGCCGGCAAATGCGGTTGCGGCGACAACAAGCATGATGACATACTGGATATATGTGACAGCATCCGTGCCCCAGAAGGATCCGTCCGGAAGAGGTGTAAACTCGATGTTGCACTGAAGCATGTTGACTGCATATTTCTGGAAGGGGAAGATTGCTGAGTAATAGAGCACGCAGAGAAGTGCCACCAGCCAGAAACCGAGACTTGACAGAATCTTTCCGAGGTCAGAGATCTTGAAAGGATCATCTTTCTCCTCGGCCTCACCGGTCTGTGAATCGAGTTTCTTATCCATAAAGAAATAAACGATAAACATTATCAGTGCGATCATGAGCAGAACGACACCGAATGCCACTGAACGTGAAACATCGATTGTGCCGCCCATTGTCGCGAACATTGACGAGAATATCATA
>CAYQQG010000195.1:0-2953 GCA_964419535.1 uncultured Sangeribacter sp. | reverse complement strand
CCGGAGAAAACACGGAGGATCGTTTTTCACGAAATCACGAAGCCGGCGATTTTAGCCGCTATCGAGAATCCGCGCGGAATTGACATCGACCGGGTCAACGCCCAGCAGGCGCGCCGCGTGCTCGACCGGATCGTGGGCTTCGAGCTCTCCCCCGTCCTGTGGCGCAAGATCAAGCCCGCTCTCTCGGCCGGCCGCGTCCAGAGTGTCGCCGTCAGGCTTATCTGCGAGCGCGAGAAGGAGATCAACGCTTTCACCTCAGAGCCTTACTTCAGGGTGACGGCACGCTTCCGCGCCCTCCCTTCGGGCGAGGAGATCAAAGCCGAGGCCTCACGGCGGATGCCGGACCTCGAATCGGCCCGCGGCCTCCTCGAATCGATCGCCGCCGTCCTGAAGGCCGATGAAAAGGCCTTCAAAGTGGCTGACGTCAAGGTTCATCCTCTTCAGCGCTCGCCGGCACCGCCCTTCACGACTTCAACTCTCCAGCAGGAGGCTTCGCGCCGGCTCGGCTTCAGCGTCAACCAGACGATGATGCTCGCCCAGAAACTTTATGAGGACGGTCACATAACGTATATGCGTACCGACTCCCTGAATCTTTCTGACCTTGCCTTGCGCGACATCGCCTCGGAAATCGAATCGGCTTACGGCAATCAATATCTGAAGGTAAGGAAATACCACACACGCTCAAAAGGGGCTCAGGAAGCTCACGAGGCTATCCGCCCGACCTATATCAACAAGCAGACTGTCCCCTCGGGCGAACAGGAAAAGCGTCTGTACACACTGATCCGCCAGCGGACGCTCGCATGCCAGATGGCGGATGCAAAACTGGAAAAGACTCTGGTGGACATTGCCGCTGACGGCGTCGACGAAAACTTCCGCGCCGAAGGCGAAACCGTGAAATTCGACGGTTTCATGCGCGTTTATCAGAACGACACGAATCCATTGGCCGAAACACTTTTGCCACCGCTCGCAGCCGGAGAACCGGTTGACGTCGGCAGCGTCACCGCAACCGAACGCTTCTCTCTCCCCCCGGCACGATATACGGAAGCCACGCTTGTAAAGAAAATGGAGGACCTCGGAATCGGCCGCCCGTCGACCTACGCGCCGACAATCTCCACCATTCAGCACCGCGATTATATCAAGCGCGGCGAAAAGGAGGGGGAGAAAAGAGACTATTCCGTCCTGACTCTCTCCGGCGGAAAGATAGCCGAAGAGGTGCTCTCCGAGACTTCCGGCTCGGACAAGGGCCGTCTGGTGCCGACCGATGTCGGGATGATTGTCAACGATTTCCTGACGGAATATTTCCCCGACATCCTCGACTATAACTTCACGGCGAAAGTGGAGGAGAAATTCGATGATATCGCCGAAGGAAAATTAGGCTGGCAGAACGAAATTCGCGATTTCTATGACGGCTTCCACCCCTCGATCGAGAAAATCAACGACCTCCGGATGGATCACAAAGTCGGCGAGAGGGTGCTCGGAACCGATCCGAAATCCGGCAAACCCGTTTCGGTCAAGATCGGCCGTTACGGACCTGTCGTCCAGATCGGCGAAGCCTCGGATGATGAAAAGCCGCTTTTCGCCTCGCTCGCTTCCGGCCAGAGCATTTCGACCCTGACACTCGAAGAAGCCCTCAAACTTTTCGACCTCCCCAGGACTCTCGGCGATTTCGAGGACAAGACAGTCGTCGCGGCCGTCGGACGCTTCGGTCCATATATCCGGCATGCCGGCGCATTCGTTTCGATTCCCAAGGATATGAAACCCGAAACGATCACTCTCGACGAGGCCGTAGAACTCATTAAGGCCAAACGCGCTAAAGACGCGGCCAACCACCTCAAGGACTACCCGGAAATTCCCGGCCTGTCTCTGCTGAACGGCCGCTTCGGACCCTACTTGGCTTACAAGCCCGAAGGAGCGAAGAAAGCTGTCAACTATAAGATTCCGAAGACAAAAGACCCCATGACTCTGACCGTCGAGGAAATCAAAGAGCTCATGAACGCTCAGGACTCAGCGCCGGCTCCGCGCCGCCGCGCAAAAAAATAATTCCGAAGGACAATGTCCGAAATTCTGATATTTTGACATTCTGACAATTTGACAAACTCCCTAATCTCCATAAAAAAGTGATAACACAAGACCAACTCAAAGAAATAACCGAGCGCCGCGACGCGCTCAAGAGATATCTCGACATCGACAGTAAGAAAATCGAAGTGGAGGAAGAGGAGCTCCGCACACACGTCCCCGACTTCTGGGAACATCGTGAGGCCGCGGAGGCTCAGATGAAGAAAATCAAGGATATACGCTTCTGGATCGAATCTTACGAAGCCCTCGAGAAACAGATCGAGGAACTTCAGCTCGCCATGGATTTCATCAAGGAGGGTCTTGTGACGGAAGAGGAGATCGACGGCCAATATGCCGCCGTGCTGAAGGAGATCGAAAACCTCGAGCTGCGCAACATGCTGCGCCGCGAAGAGGATAAACTCGGCGTGGTGCTGAAAATAAATGCCGGCGCCGGCGGCACGGAAGCTCAGGACTGGGCCCAGATGCTTATGCGTCTCTATATGAGATATGGCGAGCGCCACGGATATAAAACAACAATCGCCAACCTCCTGGAAGCTGACGACGCCGGAATCAAATCGGTCACTATAAATATCGAAGGGGATTACGCATACGGCTATCTGAAATCGGAAAACGGAGTTCACCGCCTTGTCCGCGTGTCGCCTTATAACGCTCAGGGGAAGCGCATGACGAGCTTCGCGTCGGTTTTTGTCACACCTCTTGTCGACGACACGATTGAGGTCAACATCCAGCCGGCTCTTATCAGCTGGGACACATTCCGTTCAGGCGGCGCCGGCGGCCAGAATGTGAACAAGGTCGAATCCGGTGTGCGCCTGCGCTATCAGTTCAAGGATCCATATACGGGCGAAGAGCAAGAGAGCCTCATCGAAAACACCGAAAC
>CAYQQG010000194.1:0-2973 GCA_964419535.1 uncultured Sangeribacter sp. | reverse complement strand
GCGTCGACAGCATTGCTGACAAGCTCGCGAAGGAAGATTTCGTTATCGCTGTAAAGAAATTTTTTGATTACGGGGAAGATATTTTCGGTCGTCACCCCGATTTTTCCGTTTGCCATAATTTATTTTTTATTTCTATTATAAAAATTCGATAAAAGAGTTACTTTTTATTATCCAATATTTATAACAAATAGCGTGCCAAACGGGTTCCGGTATTTAAATTTTTTAAGACACAATATTCTTTTAGATGGATTATTCGCGGCTGAGGGTGCGGGCCGGGGCCACGCGGCCGGCGAAACGGCTCGGGAGAATAAGTGAAATCCAGATTATGACAAGGACGGCTGCGTTAAGGATTGCCAGAGCCGGAAGGGAGATCTCAACCGGTACGAAATCGATATAATAGGAATCGGGATCCAAAGGAAGGAAGTGAGTCCGGTCTTGTGTGTAAAGGAGCGCAAGGGACAGAGTGTCGCCGATGAGAAGGCCGATGACAACTATCTTCGCGGAAAGACGGATGAAGATTCGGCTGATCAGGCGCCGGCTTGCGCCCAAGGCGCTGAGAAGAGCGATGATCCGGACCTTGTCGACCATCAGGATAAGCATGCCCGAAATCAGCGTGACGACAGAGACGATCATCATCAGGGTCAGCACGACGATTACGTTCATGTCCAGCATTCCCAGCCAATGGAAATAGGCCTGTCCGGATTCCCGGGCATTCGTAATTTTATAAAGACGGTAAATCTTGCCTGACTGATATGCATCAATGAGTGTGCCGCTTAAATCGGCCGCATATTCTTCAACTTTTGAGAAATCATCGACGCTGACGACGATTGACGTGGCCTCTTTCGGACCGATTCCGCCAATTTCCTGAACGAGAGGCAGCGAACCGAAGGCGAAAGTGCGGTCATAGGCGTCAAAATGAGAATTGAAGACCCCCGAAATATTCAGACGTCGGACAAGAATCTTGTCGGTGATGAAATAGGTGTCGATCTTATCTCCGGCTTTGAGCCCGAGGTCTGACGCAATGGAAGATGAGATGACGATGTCATATCTGTTTTGCGGTCGGGAATAATCAGGAATCTGACCTTGTTCGAGCGAATTGGTGACGAACTCAAGATTGTCTTCTCCTGAAAGGGATTTGATGTATGCGCCCTTGAAGTCAGACCGGGTCTTGAAAATGACCGGCACGGCCGCTTGCAAGGAATAATCGGTTACGTACGGGCGTGAGTCGAGAATGCTCTTCAAGGTCGGCGTGAGGCTCATGATGTTTGACGTCTCTGAAGCTGAGCTTCCGGAATGGAGCTCCGCTTCGGAAGAAGAATCGGCAAATTCCCCCGTGATCATCGGCGTGAGGACGATATGGGAGTTGAAACCGGCCACCTTTGAAGTGATCTCGCGTTTAAAGCCTTCGACAATAGCAATCGCGCACGCCATTACAATCACGGACAGGGCGACCGCCGCGATGCCGACTCCGACGGCGGGCGAGAGACGCTTCCCTTCGGAAGCGAGCGAGAGGCGCCGGGCTATGAAGAATGATACTGACATCTCGTTTCGGATATTCAATCGATTTTCAGTCAATCATCGCAAATCGACCTTAAAAAAGGGTAAAAAACCGATAAAAATCGGACCGGAGAGAAGAATATTAAAGAAAGTTTTACAAAATTAATCAAAAAATTTGGCAATTCACCTTTCAATAGTTAACTTTGACGTCGGAAGCATAAAATGATGCTCCGAACCTTACATCTAATAGCAATTTTCCAAGCCGAGATCCGTGTGAAATCCGATAGGAGAACTGAAAGATCGAGGCGAGGGAGAATGAAACGAAAATAACCTATCCAACATCACAATGGAAGAAAAATTGATCAAGACCTGTTTGCATGACCGCCATGTCAGTGCAGGCGCACTTATGTCACCCTTCGGAGGCTTCGACATGCCGATCCAGTATAAGGGAATCACAGAAGAACACAATGCGGTTCGTAATGAAGTAGGCGTTTTCGACGTCAGCCACATGGGCGAAGTTCGCATCAAAGGTCCTGAAGCATATAAATATGTCAGCCATATCTTCGTCAACGACGTGACAGGCGCTCCGGACGGACAGATCTTCTACGGCATGATGTGCTATGAAAATGGCACGACTGTTGACGATCTTCTCGTCTATAAGGTGAACGACGAAGAATATTTCCTTGTCATCAACGCCGCCAACATCGACAAGGATGTTGAATGGATAAAGAAGAACGCTGAAGGGTTCAACGTGACCGTCGAGGATGAGTCGCCCAAATATGGCGAGGTTGCGCTCCAAGGTCCCAAAGCGGAGGAGACCCTCGAAAAAGTTCTGGGAATCGACGGAAAGGATATCGCATTCTATAATTTCAAGACTTTCAATATCGACGGTGAGGAAGTGATCGTGAGCCGCACGGGATATACCGGTGAGGACGGCTTTGAGATCTACGGCTCTCACGAATTTATCGTCAAGGTCTGGGATAAGCTCATGGAAGCCGGCGTTCAGCCTTGCGGTCTCGGATGTCGCGACACGCTCCGTTTTGAAGTCGGTCTTCCTCTCTATGGCCACGAACTGAGCGATCAGATCACTCCGATCGAGGGCAGCCTCAGCATGTTCGTCAAACTCGACAAGCCGGAATTCATCGGCAAGGAAGCTCTGGCAAAACAGAAAGCCGAAGGTGTGAAGCACCGCATCGTCGGAATCGAGCTCGAGGGCAATGCGATTCCCCGCGCCGGATATCCCGTCCTCGTGAACGGCGAAAAGGTTGGTGAAATCACAACCGGATATAAGTCAATCTCAACAGGTAAGAGCGTGGCTATGGCCATGGTTGACAAGCCTTATGACAAGCTCGGCACTGAGATCGAAGTTCAGATCCGCAAGAAGACATTCCCCGGAAAAGTTGTCAAGAAGCGTTTCTATGACAAGAACTACAAGAAATAAATCAACAATATCATAATAGCAAACAAAGCAAGATG
>CAYQQG010000193.1:0-3002 GCA_964419535.1 uncultured Sangeribacter sp. | reverse complement strand
GACGTCCACACCGAGTTTCTCGGCATAGAAACGGTCAAAGGCATGTTCGGCGTCGATGATTGCGCAAATGCCGCCTTGTTTCTGAGCCTCGGCGATGATGTGGATCGCGAGTGTCGTCTTACCGGACGACTCCGGACCGTAAATCTCGGTTATACGTCCGCGGGGAACGCCGCCGACTCCGAGCGCGTAGTCGAGTCCTATGGAGCCTGTCGAAATAGCCTCTATATCCTGAACCTTATCGTCGCCGAGACGCATGATCGCTCCCGTCCCGAAGTCCTTTTCAAGATGAGCCATCGTCACGCTCAAAGCCTTCTTCTTGGCTTCCATATCACTGATGCGGCCAACGGCCGCCTTTGATTCTGTCTTTTTCTTTGCCATTTTTCTTTCGTTTTTTATTTATGGTGCAAAGATACAATCTCGGAAAGCAAATTCCTAATTTATTTAGGATTAAATTCGCTTTCCGAGACTTAAATTTTCTTAATTATTGACAGCTTACTGCCAAATTATTGCAGTCACTGCACGAGTTTTGCAGTCTTAACCGAACCGTCGGCATAGCGGCGCACAACGATCACGACACCGTTTCGCGGACACTCGGCGAGACGCACGCCGGAGAGGTCGTAATATTCTGTTCCAACGACTTGCGCACCGTTGTCGGCATTGATAGAATCAACACCGTCAATCACGTCATCATATACGGGAATGTCGGCCGCATAGCATGAAGTGGCGGCATTGGCAACTTTTCCGGTCTTTGAGTCGATGAGCACGGCCACGGCACGAAGTTTTTTGCGGTCCTTGATCATATTTCTGCCCGCACCCTGATTGTAGACGCCAACAGCTTTGTCGAGGGCGAGGAACCCGGAATGACTTATCTGTTCGTCAGCGCTTACCGCAGGGATCGAATTGGGAATGCCGAAGCAATTCGGGAAATAGAGAGTCACGTCGTCATATACGATTCCGGGAACCTGCATACCTTTTCCGATGAAAAGATCCCAATATTCGGTTGTGTACCAACCGGTCTGATAGTCCGGGTTGTCGGCGCTATAGAAGTTGTTTGTCTGAATCCAAGTGGGATCGGACATGTCGTCCTCAACCATTGCGTAAGCAAGGCGATAGCGGTCTGCCTCAGTGTCATCAAGGAAGTGAACGTGCGAAACGGCTCGCAACTGGTTCTTGTTATTGTCAGACCAATACAGATCGACACTGATCTCGGCGGGCGCAAGTTCGTCAAGACATTTATCGACATCATTTTCGAGGAATTGGAACGAACTGGGTGAAGCGGTGCGATCGAGATCCACGATCGGAGCGCCCGTCTTTGTGTTGGGCATATCGCTGGTATCGATAGTCTGCATTGAGTCCGCCTTATGATAAGTGAGGATTATGATGTCATCCGCACGCTTGTCGTTGAGCTGCTTGAGGCCCACATAGGCGCCCGGACAGGTTCCGCACCATAGTCCGGTATATTCTTCGACAAGAACTCTCTTTTTGGGAATCCACGGACGGCTGTAGGCTGTGAAACCAAAGGTTCTGTCCGCATTCATGTTTTCATTTCCGTTTACGGTCGTGATTTCCAATTTATAATTGTAATCACCTTTTTGCTCTGGAACGATGAATGGGATCGGGACATTCGCATTGGACTGACACGCGATCGGAGTGGAAAGGGTCAGTGTGCCGGATTGTTCTGCAACACCGTCTGCAGAGATAACGTATGAAATATCCTTGATTTCATCAGTTCCATAGTTGGACACGACGGCATCTATAGGCTGAGTTGCCCCCATCACGCCATAGAGGTTTGCGGGACATGTCACACTAACACTGTTTTCGATTTTCTGGCCGCGGAGATAGACGCGCATTGTGCTCACCGCACCGTTTGAGACCGAAAAGTCCTGAAATTCCTTGTTATACGCAAGAGGATTATTCAGGTTGCCGGCCGACATTCCGAAATGCACGAACAGCCCGTTCTGGGGGTTTGGCGAAGTGATGATCTGAAGAGGATATTTAGCCGTCGAATTCTTGAGCTTAGTGACAGTCAGAGTGTATCCGACATAGATTCCTTCCGAAGTCAGTTTATAAGGTTCTGAGAAAGTGATATCCAGCCGGTAGTCGGGGTTCTCGGCTGTGCCATGATTGACGATAGTCCCTTCGGTCACGAGGTCGGGAACACATTTATAGGTTTCCTGATCAACGACAAGTTCGTGAGCGAGCCACGCCTTGGCATTCGGATCGCATTCGCAACCGTCAAGATATGGCACGTTGACACTGATTCCGAGCACCTCATAGCCTACATATCCGGGATCCTTGAGCAGAATCGCACAGTCATTGTCGACTAATCGACCGCGACCGATATTGGCGATTGTGCCGGTCTCGGGAGCGTATGTGAAAGTCACATCCTCCGCCATTAGCGACGGAACTCCCATTAAGGCCGCAGCCAAAAGGTAGAATATTTTTTTCATTAGGTAATATTGATAATTAAGTTAATTCGGTTAAGTAAGAAGAATTTTATACTAATTAAGTTAACCCGGTTGATTCGATTAAGTTAAAAATTAAGCTTTATTTGGCAAATATACACAAAATAAATGAGATGCGCATAAAAAAATACACATCTCATCGAAAATATTGTTAAATAACCTCAATAAATGAGGATATTAGCGAATTTTATGAATTTGGGCTTTGTAAATTAAGCCGTTCATTCATATTTTTTGATTTTTAGAGCTTTGACTTGATCGCCTCGGTCTCTTTCTCATAGCCCGGTTTTTCAAGCAAGGCAAACATATTCTTCTTGTAGGCCTCCACACCGGGCTGGTTGAAAGGATTGACACCAAGAATATAGCCGCTGATTCCACAAGCCTTCTCGAAGAAGTAGATAAGAGCCCCGAGTGTATATTCGTCGAGCTTATCGAGTTCGATGCGGATGTTGGGAACGCCACCCTCGACGTGCGCGAGTTTCGTGCCGAGTTCGGCCATCTTGTTGACTTCGTCGATATTCTTGCCGGCGAGATAGTTGA
>CAYQQG010000192.1:0-3003 GCA_964419535.1 uncultured Sangeribacter sp. | reverse complement strand
AATAGGCTTCAATACCCCGGCAATTATCCGTTACCCTTTTGAACAAATCACTTATCGTAATCCGGAAGCAACCCTTATCCGTCTTAACTCAGAATATCCCCACGGTCCATATGAAACAGCAGCCCGCACCATTTCATTCACGGAAAATATGGCGACCGTCATTTCCGCTTTAATATGATAAGACCCTTGTGAAATGCTTACACTACAGACCTCCAAAATTTTAAGACCCCGTCCCACAAAAAATGTTAAATTCACCGACCTGAATTTAACATTTTTTGTGGGACGGGGTCTTATTTGACATATCGGGAATATAGCATGATTAAGAAATAAATGTGTTATTTCATCCTACCATTTTGCAATTAGTCTGAATTAGATGTTGCAGGACGTCTCAGGTGTCTTCAGGGTCTTCGCCGGCTTCTGGAATGTATCGAACGGTCCGGCAAAGGCGAATAATGGGCCTCAGAAACAACATGGCTTGTAAAGTCGGCCAAAAATGATTATCTTTGTGAAGAAACCTAAAAATCTGCATTATGTTTAATTTCGGTGGCAACTGAATGTCCGGACAGCATTACGAGAATATTTGTTATGCATTTTGAAGGTGATCCTCCGGTCTATAAATCGGTCAATATACTGGCTCGCAATAGCAACCGGGTTGTCTTCTCAGACAAGAAATAACCTTCATTGATAAAAATATTCAGGTCGACGCTTTACATGGCTTGTGGTTCTAACCGACTTGGGAAAGAATTAGTCTCGCTCTCTGTTTAATTAGATACTAAACTTCAATGGACGCCGCGTCAAATGTTTTTGGCGCGGTTTTATGTATTTTGGTAAACAAGAAATAAATAAGGAGTAATAAAAATATAAGCAATAAAATAAATCACCTGTAAGCCATTGGCTTACAGGTGATTTTGAGGGAGCGATAAACGGGGCTCGAACCCGCGACCCTCAGCTTGGGAAGCTGATGCTCTACCAACTGAGCTACTATCGCATCGTGTTGTTATGTTGTTGTTTATAATGGTCGCGCATCGCGCATGCGTGGAGGTTGAGGATCCCCCTCATGCGTTTTTATATTGCAAAATTAGGCATTTTTTTCAATATACGCAATTCTATGTCAAAATTTTTGCTTTTTATTTCTGTTGATTTTCTTTGAATTTGTATTCGTGTAGGCGTTCGGGGTTCGCCGGAAACCAGCCGCGTTCGACGCGCTTGCGCTGTTCGAAAATTTCGCCTATGCTCCAGAAGCTGCTGAAAGCAAAGACGCCTAAAAGAATTGAAATCAGCAGACTTGAAACCAATAGGGACACGGCAACCCCTGCGATTCCGAGAACAAGGAACCACCACCAGCATTTAACACCGAAATAGTATTCGGCTTTGATCACGATCGGATGAAAGAGACCGATGATGAGAAAGGTGGCGAGACCTATCATCAATCCCTCGAAGTGATATAGATTGAATATGTCAGTCATTTTGTTGTTAGTTATTTTGATGTGATAAGATGGCTCTTTAAATTTAGTTTATACTGTCAGCCTGAGGCTGTTGGCGAAGTTCTTTCCGAAGGATATGGTGGCCGAAACGGCATTCGAGGCATTTGGCTTTTTCGCAGTATTCGGAGTAGAGGTGAAGCAGCGCCTGGCTTCTAAGCGCGTCTTTCGGTTTGAGGCCGTGTGCTTCCCATAGTTTTATCCGGGAATTCTTCTCTGCTTTCAGGAGTCTGAGAAGATCCGATGCGTTTTCTGCAGAATCGAAATCACCGGTCATGTGAGCATGGGCCATATAATAAGGGACGGCCACATTGATGATCAGGAGGTCGCGGGCGGCCTTTGACAGGGTGGGTGAAGGGAGTGAGTCAGCTTCCGGGCTTCCGAAATTGAAATGTGTTTCCCAGTAAGCGCTTGTTCTCCATGAGAAGAGATCATGCAAGGCGTCGAAGTCACATGAGGCGTCTTCGATTGTTGACGAAAGGCGTCTTCCTTCGAACATGGCGCCGGCGAGAACTGCGATCCTTCGGTGCGGAAAATTGCCCGGTCGGGTCCGTGCATATTTCCAAAGGGAACGGTCCATCGGACGCAGTGTATATTTTCGGGCAAGAAACATATATTCGTTGCATAGGGTCTGATAATAATCATCGAATACATGGTCCGTCGGGTCCAACATACCCGCCTGACCGAAAAGAAGAGCCTCGATTTGAAGAAGACTGTCGGAATGGTGGTATATGATTTTGAGTGGAAGATTCTTCGCCAGCATCTCGAATGGCAGAGAGTTGAGGTTGAATCCCAGACCGCGGGCGAGAAGAATGAAGACGGCCTGTTCCCAATCGCCTCCGGTCTGGCTGTTGTATTCGAGAAGGCGTTTGGCTTTTGCCTGCAATCTTTCTATGGAAAGGGTTTCGAGCCAGTCTTCAATGACAATGTCAGGCAAGAATTTAAGCCTGTTTTGACAACGGATTCCGCTGAGCCCATCCATAAGCTCGGCATATGTCAGATAGAAATTTTGTGGGAAAACCGCTGTGATCTGAGGGATTTCTTCGCCATTGACACGGCGTTTGACAACAGTGTCGCTGAGAGCGACAAGATGAAGGATCACGTTGTCGTAGGCCGGATTCGAGTCGTGGCCGTGACGGAACCAGTCGGAGGCTTTTACATGAATCTCAACGTTCCCGATCCATACTTTGCCGTCAATCTTTATGCGCGCGTCGAGGAAATCAGGACCGGCGTCCTTGTTGTGTCGCCCCGGGAATAGGACCTCTATTTCCCTTCCCCGGATGTCGGTGAAGGACGTGCCTAACATGCGGTGATGCCACACATAGTGATAGAGATATTCCATTTGCATTTTTTTTTGATCGGGGACTAATGACATTCAAAGATAATTAAAAAGTTTGAGAAATGAGGATATTGAAATGGAAAATTCGCGGATAAGTTAAAAAATCGGGACTCATAATGTGAAAAAAGTATAAAATTTTCAAAAAAACAATGGAGAATTTGGAAAATACAGAAATAAGCATTA
>CAYQQG010000191.1:0-3007 GCA_964419535.1 uncultured Sangeribacter sp. | reverse complement strand
TAAAATTGATATTTTTTTTGTAATTTTGTCTCTGTATTGGCCTCCGGCCATAATTAACCCCCATCTCTCATACGCAAATTTTTAATATGGCCTTCAGCTTATCTTCTATTGAAAATATCCGGGGCTTCGCTAAAATAAATGCGAAGATCTGTCTGGGGGCCATATATCTCCTCATGTCTGTCTATTTCAGCAGCTGTTTCACCGGAATAGAGTCGACAAAAAAAATAACGATGACAAAATCGGAGCAAAAAGAAGCGGCCCCGACTGCGGAAGAACTTTATCTGGCGAATATACGGCCGACTGAGAATCCGGATTGGCCGGCGGGTAAAATTTTTATTGTGACAGGAGAACGTGCGGGTTTGCTTTTTGAGCCCCGAAGGATTGTCAGCGGAGATTTCACGCTTCATACAGGTGACACGTTGAGATATGTCGACTCAAAAACTGTAAAACTTCCCGACGGAAATATTGTCAGTGCACCGGAATTTATGCGTGACGAAGATCTCTTCCGTTATATGCCTCCAACCCACGGTAAACGGGAATCCATATCCAGCGACCAGATTCCCGGGATTGTAGACCCGTCGCTTCTTGAGGAGGTGGGGAAACTGATGATAGGGAAGACTTTCTGGACCCTTTCTCCGGTGTGGGAATCACCGGAAGGTGAAATGATCGAGGGGCGGAAATATGAGAAGGTCACCGTCCGTCAACTCCTTCCGGGAACGATGGTCTTCCCGGCGCGTGTCGTTTTTGTGGATGAAGGAGGACGCGAAGGGAGCATGCTTATGAGTTTAGGTAATTCCGGTAATGATTCGCGCGGGTTCGCCAATCTTTTCCGGCTCACGGATCCGCGAGCCGATTATCCTGCGATTTCCGATAAGGTCTGGGAAGCCGTCAGAAGGGGAGAGGTCATTGCGGGGATGACAAAGGATGAATGCCGATTGGCAAAGGGAAATCCTAAGGAGGTCAATAACGGCAAGGGGTATCAGCATACAGTTATGATATGGACTTATCAGGACGGAATGGTCCTATATTTTGTCGATGATATTTTAAATGGGATAAATGCTATTCCCAAGGATAATCGGGACTATTAGAGCCCTGTCTTTGGTAATAGAATGCTTCAGCAAATATCGTGATTTGTAAATAATGGATTACTTGAAATGGAATTTGAAAAAAATAAGGATATAACTTCACTTACGACATTCTGTATACCGGTCTGTGCGTCGCTGTTCGCTGAGTATGCAGATGTGAAGGAACTCATCAAAATTTGCCGTTCGGAAGAATATCGTGAAAATAGAGTCATTCATATTGGAGGAGGATCCAACCTTCTGTTTATACGTGATTTCGATGGCCTTGTCCTCCATTCCGGAATCAAGGGCATAACGGTATATGACAAGGATCCGGAAACAACTTATGTGATCGCAGGAGCTGGTGAAAACTGGGCGCAGCTGGTGGATTATTGCGTTGAGAACAATCTTGCCGGATTGGAGAATATGGCGGGCATACCGGGAGAGGTCGGAGCTGCGCCGGTTCAGAATGTCGGTGCATACGGTGCTGAGGCTAAGGATGTGATCTATTCCGTTGAATGTCTTGACCGCACGACTTTAAAGGTTGTCAGACTGACAAATAAGGAGTGCGGCTTTGCCTATCGGGATTCCAATTTCAAGACAATATGGAAAGACCGGTATTTCATCCTGCGTGTCAGCTTCAAGGTCCGGCGCAGTGATAAGGCCTCTTTTCTCGGATATGCTTCGCTTAAGAGGTTGGCGGAGGAATCCGGCAGAGATCTGACAATCCGTCAGGTCCGCGATTTTGTCATCTCTCAGCGTGATTCCAAATTGCCTGATCCGCGTGTGGTCGGAAGCGCAGGCAGCTTTTTCAAGAATCCCATTGTCAGAAGAAAATATTATGAATGGGAGATGCTGAACCATGACCCTTCGATTCCACATTATGACATCGAGGATGACCCCGATCATGTGAAAATTCCCGCCGGATGGCTGATTGAGCATGCCGGTTTGAAAGGTGCCTCAGTCGGTGGCGCCGAGGTATATCCGAAAAATTGTCTTGTAATCGCAAATCGTGGCGGCGCCACGGCAGAAGATGTCACGGCGCTCGCATCTGAGATCACTCATACCGTCAATAAATATTTCCATGTGACGCTACAACCCGAAGTGAATTTCATAGATTCCGCCATTAAGGTCCGCGTCCTTGGAAGCGGAACCTCTAAAGGCGTGCCTGAATTGTTGTGCGATTGCGGTGTGTGCCGTTCGGAAAATCCACTTGATCATCGCCTGCGTTCTTCGATTCTTGTTGAGACAATGGGGGTGAGACTGCTGATAGATGTCTCGCCTGACTTTCACAGACAAGCCTTGAAAGCCGACCTTAGACATGTGGATGCCGTTCTCATAACACATGAGCACTATGACCATGTCGGAGGTATCGACGACCTCAGGCCCTTCTGTATGTCCGGGCCTATAGATATGTATATGAAGCGGGATGTGAAGGAACACCTTATGCAGAGAATAGACTATTGCTTCTATTCAAAGAAATATCCCGGTGTGCCGTCATTTGAGATTACGGAAATCGGTAAAGACCGGCCGTTCTTTGTCAAAGGTGTTGAGATCCGGCCGATAGAAGTTCTTCACGGGAAACTGCCTATTCTCGGCTTTAGAATCGGCAAATTCGCGTATATTACAGACGCTAAATATATTGATGAAGAGGAAAAGGAGAAACTCTACGGCTTGGACGTATTGATTGTCAACGCGCTTCGGGCGCGAGAGCATTTCGCTCATTTCACTATTGATAAAGCCTTGGCGTTGATTGAAGAAGTCAAGCCGAAGCGTGCATATCTGACTCATCTCTGTCACGAAGTCGGTCATCATCATGCCTTCGATGCAACTCTGCCGCCGAATGTCTCTCCGGCTTATGACGGAATGGAGCTGACCATTCTTTAAATCTTAGTAAGCATCCGAAATAATCCGACTTCCACGTGGAGTTTTTGAAAGCTAATTTT
>CAYQQG010000190.1:0-3063 GCA_964419535.1 uncultured Sangeribacter sp. | reverse complement strand
CTTGCCCGCGTTTTCGTTTGCAAATTCCGAAAAGTTTTCTTAATTTTGGGCATCACCTCATCGACCAGGGCTGCCTCTATATCGCCACGCCGCCGCTCTATAAATGCGAAGCCAAAGGCAAAAACAAGATTGAAGAATATGCCTGGGACGAACAGCAGGTCCAGAGATTCATCGACACCCGCTGCGGAGGCGACCGGAACAAACTTAAGCTCCAACGTTATAAAGGTCTTGGCGAAATGAACCCCCAACAGCTTTGGGAAACAACCATGGATCCTGAAAACCGTATGCTCAAACAGGTGACTCTGCTGAACGCCGCCGAAGCCGACCACACATTCTCTGTCCTTATGGGTGAAGAGGTGGGCCCGCGACGCGACTTCATCGAAGCCCACGCAACATACGCCAATATCGACGCCTGAACACGCTCACTCAATCCACACTATGAAACGTCATGTCTCTGTCGCGATTGCCTGTGCCGCAACCGCATGCGCATTGGCCGCGCCACCTCATCATCAGGAACCCAAACATCCTTCCGACCTGAAGAATTCCTCTCACGAGGCCTTCACCGACAACGCGCCTGACGGCCTCAAAGACGCCGTCCCCCATTTCGCAATTGTCGGCAAGGAAGGGAAGTTCTATCTCGGAATCGGCGGCACTGTCAAGGTCACTGCCGGTGAAGATTGGGGAGCCCCGATCGACAACCCCAACGAATTCATCACTTCCGATATCGCACCCGTGGCACCCGGCGACGGAACCAAATTCCAAATCTCGGCCCAACAGTCTTCGCTCTATCTGAACTTCGTCGCTCTCCCCGACAGCAAAGACAAGATCGGCGCTTTCATCGGAATGAACTTCCTCAACAACTATGTGCCCGTCTTGCAATACGCATACCTCAAATGGCGCGGAATAAAAGCCGGCTACGACTATTCGACCTTCTCCGACAACGGCGCCATGCCCGCCACGATCGACTATGAAGGCCCCAACGCCGCGACCGCTTTCCCCACCCCGATGATCTCATATACCTACAACTTCGGGAAAAACAAAAACTGGAGCGCGGCCGCAGGCCTCGAGCTTCCGCAATATTCAATAACCCCCAACAATTATTCCAGAAGCGTCAACCAGGCTGTCCCCGACATCCCCGTCGCACTCAAATATTCATGGAATAAAAGTCAGGATTGGCTGAAATTCTCCGCGATCTTCCGCAATCTGTGCTACCGTCCGACTTTCGCCGACAAAAACACAGATGTCTTCGGCTGGGGTATTCAGCTCAGCGGAACCGCTCAGATTGTCCCGAACCTCCGCGGATACTGGACAGGCGTCTACGGTCATGGAATCGCCTCATACATCCAGGACATTAACGGAATGTACATGGACCTTATGCCCTATAAGGATGACAAAGAGCTCAAGGCCACCAAAACATGGGGCGCATTCGGCGGGCTGCAATATGACTTCACCAAAAATGTCTATGCCACCGTCAGCTACTCCCACGTCCGAAACTATGCCGACAGCTGGAATCCCGCTCTGAACTCTGCCTCATGGGGCGGACAATACAAATATGCCCAATACGCCGTGGCCAATGTCTTCTGGAACGTGAACTCCATACTCACGACCGGCGTCGAATATATCTATGGCCGTCGTGTCAATAACGACCGTTCTCAGGCGCATGCCAACCGCCTTCAGGCCATGATTCAGCTCAGCTTCTGACCCATGCGTGATGTCCGGCCCGGAAGCCTTCGTGACGCGCCCGGGTCGCTTCATAACTGACCCCGCGGACATTTCATGACGGACATGCCGGAACGCTTTAATAGCGCCTCATGAACGGGCATAGGTAAAAATTTAGGATTTTTTAACATTCCGGATCAATCACCCGTGCCCTCCGATTTGTTTATACAGGTGGAAAATAAGATAAAAATCGCGCAAACGCATACGCGCAAACGCTAAATAAAGCGGAATAACCCAAAAGATTAACAGATAAATCTACACAAAATAAAAAAGATTGTTTAAAATTATGGCAGAATTGGATTTGAGCCAATATGGCATCAAGGATGTTAAGAAAATCATCCACAACCCCTCTTATGACGAACTTTACAAGGACGAGACAAATCCCGAACTCGAAGGCTATGAGAAAGGCATCGAAACCGACCTCGGCGCCGTCGACGTGATGACCGGCATCTACACCGGCCGCTCGCCTAAAGACAAATACCTCGTTAAGGATGAGGTGACAGAAGATACCGTTTGGTGGACTTCCGACGAATATAAGAACGACAACAAGCCCATTACAACCAAAGTTTGGGACGAGCTCCGCGAAAAGGCCGTCAAGGAACTTTCCGACAAGACTCTTTATGTTGTCGACGTTTTCTGTGGCGCGAACCCCGCGACACGTCTCGCCGTCCGCTTCATCATGGAAGTCGCATGGCAGGCCCACTTCGTGACCAACATGTTCATCCGTCCCTCTGAAGAGGAACTCAAGGAATTCAAGCCCGACTTCGTTGTCTTCAACGCTTCGAAGGCTAAGGTTGAGAACTATAAGGAACTCGGTCTCCACTCCGAGACTGTCGTTGCCTTCAACATCAAGGAACGCCAGCAGGTGATCCTCAACACATGGTATGGCGGCGAAATGAAGAAGGGCATGTTCTCAATGATGAACTATTTCAACCCCCTTCGCGGCATCGCTTCGATGCACTGCTCTGCCAACACGAACATGGACGAGACCTCGACTGCTATCTTCTTCGGTCTCTCCGGCACCGGCAAGACAACCCTCTCCACCGACCCGAAGCGTAAGCTCATCGGCGACGACGAACACGGATGGGACGACGAAGGTGTCTTCAACTATGAAGGCGGATGCTATGCCAAAGTCATCAACCTCTCGAAAGAGAACGAGCCCGACATCTATAACGCTATCAAGCGCGACGCCCTCCTTGAGAACGTCACTGTCGAAGCCGACGGCAAGCCCGACTTCGCCGACAAGAGCGTGACTGAGAACACTCGTGTTTCCTATCCGATCTATCACATCGAGAACATCGTGAAGCCCGTCAGCAAGGGTCCCGCCGCCAAGCAGGTCATCTT
>CAYQQG010000189.1:0-3201 GCA_964419535.1 uncultured Sangeribacter sp. | reverse complement strand
ATTTTCCAATGCTGCTGCTGAGCAGCCGGAATTTTGTCTGCATCCTTTGAAGGATAAACTTTATGATTAGTGCCTTTTCCGTGAGGTTTGCCGGAGAAGAAAATATCATAGGCTGCATTCTTGAAAGCGGCTTTGCCGTTTTCATCTCTTGCGACATTAACCTTTACAAGAGCTCCGCCGCGCGTGTCCGTTGTCTTCATATTGGCTATCAGATTTCCAAGTGAATAAACGACCAAGACATCCTTATTTTCTTTTTCATTCCGGACAACCTTCATCGGCTGGATCACATGCGGATGCCCCCCTATTATAAGATCGACACCTTGATCAACAAGGAAATCCGCCAGGTCACGCTGGTTCTTATTCTCGTGAAGAACGTATTCCACTCCCCAGTGCATGGCCACACATATGAGCTCAGCACCCGCTTTTTTCGTTTTCTCAATCTCCTTCTTGATTTTGTCGCGGTCGATATAAGCCACCTCGATTCCATTCGTCGGTTGGATTCCGTTGGTTCCGTAAGTATAGTTGAGGAACCCGATTTTAATGCCGTTTACATCTTTTATGAATGGCACAAGACTGTCGCGTTGAGCCGCGCTATCGTAAGTTCCGATATGATCGACTCCCATTTTGTCGAGAACCGTAAGTGTCCTGCGCGCTGCCTTATCTCGACGGTCAAGGCAATGATTATTGGCAGTCAGGAACATATCGAATCCGGCATCTTTCAGAGCTTCGGCATATGCATCCGGAGCGGAAAAACAAGGATATCCGGTATATGAAGGCCCTCCGCCGAGCGGCACTTCAAGGTTGACAACTGCATAATCAGCTTCCTTCACAATTGGCGCAAGGAGTGAGAAGCAATCGGAATAATCATATCTCTTTCCGCCGCCCTCAGAAAGAGCCTGATCGAGCTGATTCTGATGCTGCATTGCGTCTCCAACGAAGAGCAAAGTGGCTTCGGCGGGTCCATTCGTTTTTTCCTCTGCCTGTTTTAAGGAATCTGTTGCCGCCGTTCCTGAAGAAGCGTTCGCACTGCATGAAAGCAGCAACAAGTTTAACAGGGCCAGATAGGTAATCTTTAAAAATCGCATGATGTCAGATAATGTTTGGTATATTATGATATTAGAGTCTTAGGGATGATGAAATTCAGCCGCTTAGCCTAATGTCGTTATAAAAAGGCAGATATACAATTAATTAAATTGCCTGTTATTTTGATTCTGCTTTCACAAATGAAAGGCCGATTTCAAGGCGCGTAGTCTTTTCGAGGAATGAAGGGAGCTGAGCGATGAGTCCGTCAAGCTGCTCTGGCGACATCTCGGGAATATCCAAACCTATGAGATATTCTTTGATTTTAGAGGCAATCACGGGATCTGTCAGCAAATCCTTCATTAGAGAAGAGAGAAAGACAACGCTTGTTTTCGTGTCAAGATACAAGTCAATGCCCGATCCGGAGCCGGACACCGTGAGTGGTATACCTCCGCTTATTGAAGGCTGTATAGCCGCAATCAATGATTTGACAATAGCATTCAAAAGAGCGGGATCAATCTTTTCCGTTGAAGATGAACTCTCATCGGCCTTTGTCACAAATTCAGCGTCCTCCTGAGGTTTTGAAAGCGTCACGAGCACCTGGCTGAGAGCTGAAAGCGGATTGACATAAAGCTTGATTCCTGAACCGTAAGGGACATACTGCAGCATATTGCCACAGGATGTTGCGAGATGAGCCGCACCGCCAACGTTTGACACATACACAATCGGCATATTGCCGCCCGGCGTCATCGCAATGGTCTTGACACTGCTGTAATATACTTGTGCAACGGAAGTGTAAGCCGTATTATTGTATACAGGTATAACCGGCGCGGTGAGAACGGTTTTTAAAATTCCGGAAAGAGGGATCTGAACTTCAGCAGAGGGATCAAGTTCCCAAACCACATGGAACGGGAGCGAAGAATAATTCAAAAGTCCGTCCTTGACAATTGGAGCCGGCGAA
This sequence comes from uncultured Sangeribacter sp., assembly GCA_964419535.1. Taxonomy (GTDB): domain Bacteria; phylum Bacteroidota; class Bacteroidia; order Bacteroidales; family Muribaculaceae; genus Lepagella. Next base: position 1,220 of record CAYQQG010000189.1, on the reverse strand, counting down.
AGGACTTGCCCGGCAAAAACCTGAGACTTCAGCTTGCAGTCAATTATATTTAGTGTCAGTTTCTCGTTTTCCAATTTGCCGGAGTAACTGAATTCTGCATATTCCGTATTTCCATTGCCTGTGAACGTATAGCTCCCGTCCGACGGAGTGAGAGTCACGGGAAGTTCTACGCTCTCACTGCCGGGTATCACACCGGGAGCCTCTATTGCTCCGGTCAGACCCATGCCTGACAATTGACTAAGATCAAATTCAGAATATAGCTTAAGTTTCCCTTCTGCGGGTTTTCCATCCGCCGAAGGCGAAACATCAAGGCGCACTGACTTTCCGGGCATAAGCTCTCCATTATAAGAGAGAGAAAGTGTGGAAGAGGTATATACACCTGATTTCAAATCGGGCAATTCGGCGGAATCATCACTGCAGGAAGAGAGCGAGGCCATAAGAGCAGCGGCGCCGAGACCCATATACAGAAAGCGCCTGACAGCATCAGACGGATTTAATCGCAAGGCTATAGTTGTCATATAATGTTTAATAAGGGTATTTAGATGAAGTGGAATTCAAAATCGGTTTATCACCGGAAATGAGGAAAGATGAAGGAACATACTCTCCACATAACTATTACGACTATGCATGCACTAATGTTCACTAAACTTGGCCATATCGTAAAATTTTGTTAATTTTGCAAAGATTTTTCGGATGCGCATAATTGTGCAGCCGAATCTTAAGACTACAAATTATGATTCAAGTCAATAATCTCGGTATTCAATTCGGCAAGCGAACGCTTTTCCAGGATGTGAATCTGACATTCACTCACGGCAACTGTTATGGTATAATCGGTGCTAACGGTGCCGGCAAATCCACTCTAATGCGTATACTCTCGGGGCAACTCTCCCCGACACACGGGACCGTCACTTTCGGACCCGGAGAACGGCTGTCCGTACTGTCACAGGATCACTTTGAATTTGACGAGTGCACGGTCATTGAAACTGTGCTCAGAGGTCACACCGTCCTGTGGGACATCAAACAGGAAAAGGACGCGATTTATGCAAAAGAGGACTTCACGGACGAAGACGGAATCCGCGCGGCCGAACTCGAAGAGAAATTTGCCGAGCTCGAGGGTTGGAACGCCGAGAGCGATGCGGCCGCACTCCTTTCCGGGCTGGGAATAAAGGAGGACCGCCACTATATGCTGATGAAGGATATGTCAGCCAATGAAAAGGTGC
>CAYQQG010000188.1:0-3235 GCA_964419535.1 uncultured Sangeribacter sp. | reverse complement strand
CCATGTTCCCGACAATGCTTAAGGCTATGCCTAAGAGCGGCGGCTGGATGAACACAGTGAAAGTGGTTCTCGGCTTCCTCGAGCTCGCGCTTGCTCTCAAATTCCTCTCTGTTGCTGACCTCGCTTACGGCTGGAGAATCCTCGACCGCGAAGTGTTCGTTTCCCTGTGGATCGTGATCTTCTTCCTCCTCGGTGTCTATCTGCTCGGAAAGCTCCGCTTCCCGCACGACGACGAAGTTGAGAAATGCGGTGTCGGACGTTTCATGCTCGCCTGCATCTCGTTCGCATTCGCTGTCTATATGCTTCCGGGTCTTTGGGGCGCTCCGCTTAAGAGCATCTCCGCTTTCTCACCCCCGATCAGCACTCAGGACTTCTCGCTCTATGAAGGTGACGTTCATGCCCAGGTCGATGACTTTGAGGAGGGCATGAAGCTCGCTCAACAGCTCAACAAACCCGTTCTTCTCGATTTCTCAGGCTATGGCTGCGTGAACTGCCGCAAGATGGAAGCGGCCGTATGGACCGATCCTGACGTCAAAGCCTCTATCGACAACGATTTCGTGCTCGTAACCCTCATGGTCGATGAGAAGAAAGAACTCCCCGAACCGATAAAGATCACGGAAAAAGACGGCACTCAGCGCACTCTCCGCACATACGGCGACAAATGGAGCTATCTCCAGCGCTCGAAGTTCGGCGCCAACGCCCAGCCCTTCCATGTGATCGTCGATCAGAACGGCAAGCCTCTCGCTCCGTCGTTCGCCTACAAGGAGGACATCCCCGGATATAAGGCATTCCTCGAAATGGGCAAGACTAATTACGAGAAAGGCAAAAATTGACCGATAATACGATTTTCAAAAAAGACTCCGTTATCTAATTATAGCGGAGTCTTTTTTATACTCCCTGAATTATTGCTGTCTATAATAGAGTAATTATATTTATTCCCCGTCCAAGTATGAAATCTTTCCGGTTAATCGCAATAAATCTTTTTCTCGCATCCTTGTTTGCCTCTATGGCATCTCCCGGCCTCAGCGGTCCCAAAACAGCTTCCGTCCCCCTCCGGACATCCAGAAATGAACCGGAAAAGTTCTTGCCGGCAGATTCCGTCACATACGAGGATCTTATAGATTCAGCCGAGAGCTATGCGAACCGCGAGAATTGGGAAATGGCGGTGGAACTTTATCGCGGCGCATTGCGTAAGAATCCTTCGTCACCTCTCAATTCAAAGATCTTCGCCAATCTTGGTCTTTGCCTTACGGAATTGAATCAGCTTGAGGAAGCCCTCGAGGCCTATTCAATAGCGCTCATCAAGGAACCGGATTCTCATCCCATCTTATATGCCAGAGCCCGGACTCTCGCGCGATATTTGGATTTCGATGGGGCCGAAGCGGATCTCGAGAAAATTCTTGCATCCGACTCTACAGATGTCAAGGCACTCCGTTTGCACGGCCAGCTGATGCTAATCGACCGAAATGACGGCAAGGCGCTTGATGATTTCAAAAGGCTGTCAATGATTGCTCCCGATGATGCATGGGCATATGCCGGACAGGCCGAAGCGCTGGAAAACAAAGGGAGACTCGAAGAAGCCATACCGCTCTATAAGCGCGCCATTGAGCTCTCCGATTCCCCCGACATAAGAATGTCGTTAATCAACGCTATGATTAAAGCGACTAAGTATTATGACGCTGAAAACGCTATAAGAGAAGCACTTATAATCTATCCCACCGTGGGAGAATTCTATCTTCTGAGAGGAATCCTTCATAAAAAGCTTCATCAGATCAACGATGTTGAAATTGATAAAAAATATGCAATCGAATATGGCGTTGATCCACAAACGGTTGAGAAATATCTTCCGAAAATTTCAAAATAATTCAAATCCCGATACTTTCAAAAGTCCAAATTTTTCAGTAACTTTGCGGTCACTCTGTCTCAAGGAACAGGCCCCATCCGCTGACCTTGCGAAGCGGAGGGTATAACAAATTTCCCTAACTCAGTGACTTCTCTTGTATTACATATTGAATACCTGCTTCTCAGGCACGATTGCGTCATCATTCCCGGATTGGGGGCTTTCGTGTCTGAATATGTGCCGGCCTCAATAAATAATGCAAACGGAACGATCACGCCGCCGCTGAGAAAAATCAGCTTCAATCCGGCCATTAGCCAAAACGACGGGATTCTGACAGCCTCGATATCCCGAAAAGAGAAAATAACGGCAGACGAAGCCCTGAAAATTCTTCAGAGCCAGCTTCACGATATAGAAGCGTGCCTGAGAACCGTTGGTGAATATAATGTCGGTAATCTCGGCCGCTTCGTGCTCAATGAAGAGACCCGGGAGGTTGAGTTCATTCCGCGCGCTTCATCCATGCGTCGCGCCATGCTCTGCGGAAATCCGGTCGTCAGGTTACACGAAAAAGCCGGTGACTCTGCCAATGAAGAGGCCGTCAAAGCCGTAGCCGGATCAGAACCCATTCAATCCGGAAATTCTTCCAGAAAAAGTGAGCTTATGCCTGAACCCGTAGCCCGGATATCCGGGACACAGACAGAGGTTTCCGAAAACAGCTCATCTTCCGAAGAGATTCATTCTGTCAAAACCGGAACAGAACAGGAGCTTCCTCCCCACACATACCTCAAATTGCTTTCGGACAAAAATTATTATATTCCGATAAATAAGATTTTTGCCCGATGCGCCGCTTCGGTCATTGTGATTACGGCCATAGCCGTATCTTTTATCATGCCTCCGGATCATAATCGCGGCAACGAAGTCAAAGCGAGCGTGAATCCGGCCGAATCACTTTCCACTCGGTCACCTGAGACACCTGATATTGAAACCGACATAACCCCGTGTCCCGACGATGAAGAGACGGACGGCGAAGAAGGCTCAAAATCCGGCGGAAACGACGGCATGAGTGAAGGCGACGCAGAATCCCAAACCCCGCTGATTGAAGACCGGCCCACAGGAAGCTATCTTATTGTGGCCACCTTCCGCAGCCGTGATGACGCACTTGTATATATCGACCGGAGGAAAGGCGGGGAATATCCCTTGCAAGCCGTCGGGAAGAATGGAGTCTGGAGAGTGTCGGCCGGACACGGTGATCACGACACCCTCCGAACGATACTGAATTCACCCGAATTTCGCGCCGCTTTCTCGGAAGCCTGGATATGGAAAGCGGAAAAGTAAGAGGAAAATAAAAATAATCTTCAAAAAAAATCAAAAATATTTTGCCGATTCAAAAATAAGTTG
>CAYQQG010000187.1:0-3271 GCA_964419535.1 uncultured Sangeribacter sp. | reverse complement strand
TCGCATCGAGTGAGAAAATCACCGGCGCGATGAAGATGATTTCGTCGGCAAAAGTCCATAAATTTGAACGTTCGCTTCGTGAACTTCTTCCGTTCAAAGAGCAGATTCAGACAATTATGGGTCACATCCTCTCCGCCGGAGTGGAATTTCACTCTCCGCTGATTGTTGATCGCGAAGTGAAGAAGATCGGAATTGTGGTCTACGGTTCGGACGATGGACTTTGCGGCGCTTATAACATCAATATCTTCAAATATCTCGTCACGGAAATCAACAAGCTGTATGAAAAATACGGCAAAGATGTTGTCATAACGGTCTATCCCGTCGGCAAGAAAATTTTCAAGGCGTGCATGAAGATAGAGTCAGCCGGCAAGGTGGAGGTCGTGAAGACGGAAGGCGTGGATTCAAAGATGAACGGCAAAGTTGTCGACAACTTCACTGAGAACCTGCGTGAATCCTTCTCCAAAGGCGATCTGGACCTCGTTGAAGTGGTCTATATGCGCTATATTTCGATTGCGCGCCAAAGACTGAGTGTTGACCAGCTGTTCCCTGTGAGGGCCGACCTTTTGCTCGCCGGGGATTCGTCAAAAGCTGACGAGAATCAGCTCTATATTTTCGAACCGGATGCGAATGACATCTTCAATGCCGTGCTCCCGATGTTTGTTATCAGCACGATGCAGGAGATCACGATCGAAAACCGCGCGTCCGAACAGGCTGCACGTGTCATGGCGATGCAGAGTGCAAATGACAATGCTCATAAACTTCTTGAGCAATTGCAACTTGAATATAACAAGCTTCGCCAGCAATCCATTACTACTGAGTTGCTCGACATCGTGGGCGGTCAGGTAGAAAGATAAAGATTCTGCATGGTCATCAGCATGAAAAAAGATCAAGTGGAAAGATAATTAGATTATGAGTAGTGTAAAAGAATATTTCCAAGGCTTCGGAAAAGGGCTGAAGAGCCTTGTGACCGGCATGGCCGTGACCGGAAAGGAGTTCGTCACTCCGAAGGTCACCGAGCAGTATCCCGAGAACCGCGATACGCTCCAGATTGCCGATCGGTTCCGTGCCGAATTGACATTGAAGTATGATGCCGAAGGCCGTCATAAATGCATTGCCTGCGGAATCTGCCAGATGAACTGTCCGAACGGAACGATCAAGATCACGACAAAAATGGTGGATCTTCCCGACGGCAAGAAAAAAAGAAAACTCGACAAATATATGTATGATCTCGGGTCATGCACATTCTGTATGCTCTGTGTGACGACCTGTCCTCAGGATGCTCTCGAGTTTACGAACGATTTTGAACAGGCAGTCTTCACGCGTGACAAACTCGTGAAACAGCTCAACTATCGGCCGGAGGTTCCTGACGCTCCCGGCGCAGCCGCTCCGAAACCGGCTATGGATCCCGAGAAACTCGCGAAGATAAAGGCCGAAGCTCTCGCGAAGGCGGCCAAAATAAAAGCGGAGAAAGAAGCTGCGGCAAAAGCTGCCGCCGGCGAAGGCTCGGCGCCCTCGACCGAGGCGAAGCCCGCTGCTGAGGCGGATTCAAAGCCGGCCGCTCCGGCAACCGAAGTTAAGCCGGCCGCTCCGGAATCTGAGACTGAAAACAAGTAAAGAATTAATATAACATCATGGTAGGAAACATAATACTCTACTTAGTGGTGGCTCTCGTGATGATAGTATTCTCTATCATGGCGGTGACGACAAAGAAGATACTTCGCGCGGCGACTTATCTTCTGTTCGTGCTTATCGGCGCGGCCATTTTCTATTTCCAATTGGGCTATGAGTTCCTCGGAGCGATCCAGATCGCAGTCTATGCGGGCGGAATTATGGTGTTGTTCGTGTTCGCGATATTGCTCACGCACAAACCGAATGCGGATGAAAATCCGCTCAATTCACATCGCAAGATTGCCGGAATCCTGGCCTCAGTGATCGGTTGCGGTCTTTTGCTCTGGGCGCTTTTCACAATGCCGATGCTTTCGACGGCCGAAGGAACCCGCAGTCTTTATCAGGCTCTTGCCGGTGGTCCTGACATCTCGATGAAGATGATCGGCGCGGCGTTCACAGGAACTGAGAAATACCAGTATCTGCTTCCTTTCGAGGCTGTCAGTGTCCTTCTTCTCGCGTGCATCATCGGCGGCGTCACCGTTGCCCGTAAACGTTAAATCGATAATCCCACAGATAATACTTGACGAAAATGGATCTTAGCATTCTTTGGTATCTCGTGCCGAGCGTAATCATGTTCTGCGCCGGCGTCTATGGGTTTGTCACCCGTAAAAACATGATCGCGATGTTGGTGTCGCTCGAGCTGATGCTCAACTCCGCCGATCTGAACTTCACAGTATTCAATCGTTTCCTCTTCCCGGATCAGATGGAGGGCATGGTCTTCTCACTGTTCGCAATCGCCATTGCGGCCGCAGAAACAGCCATCGCCATCGCGATAATAATCAACATTTATCGCGCAATCGGAAGCACGGACATAGTAGAAACCAATAAAATGAAACACTAATATGGGCATTACACTTCCTATTCTTATTCTGGTGCTGCCATTCTTCATGTTTCTGCTTCTCGGAATCGGGGGCGTGAAGATGAGCCGCAAAGTGGCCGGAATATTAGGCATACTCGGTATGGGTGCAACCACGACCTTTGCCTATATTGTGGCTTTCACTTATTTCTTCAGCGGCGATCCGGCATTTATAGTTGACGGTGTCCGCCAGCAGTTCATGGTGTTCGACACGACATGGATCGCCTTCACTAAAAATCTCGTGGTGAATATCGGCTTCCTTCTCGATCCGATCAGCGCGCTGATGCTCGTCGTCATCACCACAATCTCCTTTATGGTCCACCTCTATTCATGGGGATATATGGAGGGTGAGCGCGGATTCCAGCGCTATTATGCGTTCCTTTCGCTCTTCACCTTCTCGATGCTCGGACTTGTGGTTGCAACCAATATTTTCCAGATGTATATCTTCTGGGAGCTTGTGGGTGTCTCCTCATTCCTGCTGATCGGATTCTTCTATCGTCTCCCGTCTGCAGTGTCTGCATCAAAGAAAGCCTTCATCGTCACCCGTTTTGCCGATCTCGGTTTCCTTCTCGGCATTCTGACGCTGTCATATTTCACGAACACGTTCAACTTTGTCGATATGACTTCCGACCCGATGCGTGTTCTCGCTGAAACCGGAGGAAAGACATTCATGGGCGCCAGTGTTCTGACATGGGCGATGGTTCTCATCTTCACCGGCGGTATGGGTAAGTCGGCAATGCTTCCCCT
>CAYQQG010000186.1:0-3298 GCA_964419535.1 uncultured Sangeribacter sp. | reverse complement strand
GAATCCGCAGACTGGCGGTTTTCGGATTTCTCCTGACGATAATAGTCAATTATAAGATTATGCGCAATGCGGGAGATCCAAGCCGGGAAACGTCCGTTCTCGGTATATCGTCCTTGCTTAATAGTCAAAATAGCCTTGACGAAGGTCTCCTGAAAAATATCGTTAGCAAGATCCTCATTCTTGATTATTCTAAGGATGTAGTTGAAAACTCTATCCTGATGACGTTTGAGAAGAGCATCGAATGCTTCGTTGTTGCCTTGTGCATATGCTTTAACCAACTGTTCGTCGGACATATTTGCGTAATTTGCCATTCTATAGATTATTTGGGAAGTTGCTTTTTTGCAACGTTCGAGTTAAGTAAATTTTTTCTATAGGCAACAGTGTTTAAATTTGAATTGTGTTGAATTTTGGTTTCTAATGAGTAGTGACTGTTTTTTTATTATTTGGTTTAAGCAACTCTTAATTTTTTTCGTATTATATTAATCGTCGCTTTTAAAATCCGGTTATCGGAAGATTCCGGCTTCTTGTCTCTACTTTTATGCAAAGATACAACAAAAAACCGGAATCTCCAAATTTTATAGTATGTCGGACGTGTTAATCTTTGTTAATCTAAATTTAAAATTTTAGAAAAGCTTTATTTATGATTCTTTAATATTCTGAATTTCAATCAAAAGAGAATCTTTAGACACAATTATTTTACGAGTACCCGAATCAATCAAGCCTCCATTTCGACATATCTCAAAATTATAGCGATTTGCTAAGAACAATTGAAGCCCAATTACCGGGATAGGTTAACTTCTCCTTCAATGAGAGACCATAGAGCGATGCGGCCCGTTCAATCATCGGTATATCCTCCTCAAAGAAACCGCTGAGAATCATCTCGGCTCCGGGTTTCATTGAATCGACATATAGAGGAAGGTCAGCTAAAATCACATTTCTGTTAATGTTAGCCAAAAATACATCCGCTTTTGGAAGTGAGGAAAGTTTTGAAGCGTTTCCGGTCAATATTTCAACCTTCAGCTTACCCTTAAACTGTTCTTTTTCATTATTTAAAAGAACATTCTCGCAAGCATTCTCGGCTGCTCCGGGGTCGATTTCTATTCCGTATACGCCTTCGGCTCCTCTCATTTTTGAAAGGATTGCGAGGATTCCGGTGCCGGTTCCCATGTCTATAACCGTTTTTCCACTGAGATCTCTCGAAAGGATATGAGAAATCATCATTGATGTGGTTGCGTGATGTCCGGTGCCGAAAGCCATTTTGGGATCAATAGTGATGTCATATTCAACGGTCGGATAGTCTTTATGAAATGTAGAATGGATCACGCATTTATCGGAGATTATGATCGGTTTGAAATAATTCTTCTCCCACTCTTCATTCCAGTCTTTTCCCTCTTCTATCTCATATCCATAATCTATTTCAGTAGGAATAGGGAATTGTGAGATTACTTCATCAACTGCATCTTTCGAAAATTTGTCAGCCGGAATATATGCTGTCAGTCCGTTTTCATCGGGAACAAATGATTCGAACTCCACATCAGCAAGATATGAAGCCAAAAGATCCGTCATATCCTGATCACAAGGATTCAGATTCAACCTGAGATTCACATAATCATTCATTGCTTTTTCTTTTTGAAGAATCCGAGAATTTTGCGAACATTTGAGAAGGCTGAAAAACCGATAACCGCATAATCGAGATAATTCATCCCACTGATCAGCTTTCCGGCGAGCGCACCGATTCGGCCGGCCGGAACCTTCTTTGAGTTGAAATTCTTGCTGAATGGAGATGCGTTCTTAAGTTTGCGTACGCTGACACCGATTTTTTCCTTGCAGAATTCTTTCTGGAGCGCAACGAGTGCACGCTGATATCTTATTTCAGAAATTGTCAGTCCTTTAACCGGGCGAGGATTCGGGGTCACGAGGTCTGCCGGCACATCAGGAAGATGCATATTTTCATTTTTGCTCATTTTCATCGCTGGGTTTAAGGTCAAGAATTAATTTACTTATCAATCTCGAAATGGGATTTTCAAGCAGGGGTTTGCGGAGAAGGAACAGAATCAATATAAGAATTACGATTCCGCCGGCTACACATAAATAAGATAACGCGGGGGAAAGGATTGATTCAAAAACATGAACTAATGAAAATGCCAACATCAAGAGCACGACAATTCCGAGCAATAGACAGACAGCGCCCAAAATAAGAGTCGTCATAAGGACTGTCAGTTTCTCGGTGGCCGTCAACTTCGCATATTCGATTTCAAGCTCTAACCAATGCTTGACATTATCATATATGCTTTTTATATTTCCTGTGATATTATCTTTCATAACAGTTATTTAATGCCAACTAAAAAATATTAAATTAGATAAGGCTTAAAAAAAGGACATGAGAGCAGTCATTAAATATTGTCTCTCATGTCCTTTTAGACATTTTTTCATGATCCGCAATAAGCGGAAAAATTTTTATGCTTCTTCACCTGAAAGTTCAGCCACGAGAGCATCGACTTCGTCTTCAGTGATTTTGATTCCATTACGGCGGAGAATCTTAACGATTCTTGCACGAAGTTCCTCACCCTTTTCAGGAGCAAAGAGGATTGCCGCTCCTGCACCAACGATGGCTCCGCCAAGGAAAGCATAAAGAATATTAAGTGCCTTCATTTTATTCTGATTTTAAATTTTTTAGATATGCTGTTCAATCTGATCCTCGATTTCATCAACCAGTTCTTCCATCTGGTTTTTCTTGAGAGTAATACCTTTCTCTTTGAGGATTTTTGCGATTTTCTTACGGGTATTCGTACCTTTTTCGGGGGCAAGAAGAAGTCCGACTGTTGCACCGGCGATTGCACCACCAATAACAGCACATACAATGTGAAGTGGTTTCATATTCAAATATTTTTATAGTTTTAAATTCGTTTTATGTAAAACTTTTTGCCTTACATTAATTCCAACAATATACAAGCATTAAAAGTTCATACAGATCTCCGCAGTAAGGTAGATTTTTATAGACCTTTATATAAAAGGCTAAAAAATCCCCCGGATTTATCTACATGCCATTGGAGACGCAAAACGGACTTCATGTTCGTATGCCATCACGCCTTGCTCAGTGAGTTCGACCACTCTCATACATCCGTCCGGTGCAATCATCTTCACATGGGTGTCATCCACAAATGTCATCAGCGGGTATGTTTCTCCATTGATTGTCGCTGTCCAGGTCTGTTCTTCCTCAATGAAATCAAGGCGATAAGACTCAGCCGTGTTCTGATTGGTGATTGTATATCCTTTTCCGTCGCATTTGACGAGATAG
>CAYQQG010000185.1:0-3306 GCA_964419535.1 uncultured Sangeribacter sp. | reverse complement strand
AAAGATTGTCACAGGAGTAAGACGCTGTGGCAAATCGTTCCTATTGTCAACTCTTTACGCCGGATGGCTGAGGGAACAAGGTGTGGACAACGACCACATCATCACGATTAATCTTGAGGATAGGCGAAACAAAAAACTGCGTGATCCGGACGCGTTGCTTGATTTCATTGATTCTAAACTGAAGGATAACATCGTGCATTATATAATGATTGATGAAATCCAGCATGTAAATGAGTTTGAGGACGTGCTGAACAGCTATCTGAACATGCCAAACGCTGACGTATATGTAACAGGCAGTAACGCGCGGTTTCTTTCAAAGGATGTTATCACCACATTTAGAGGACGAGGGGACGAAATAAAGCTTTATCCTCTCAGTTTCGGCGAGGTCTTCCCTTATATGAACATGCAGAAAGACCGCGCATTTACCACTTACATGCTTTTCGGGGGGCTACCACAGGTAGTTCTGAAATCCACCGATGAAGAAAAGAGTGAGAATCTGAAGGGACTATTTACCCATACTTATATAAAGGATATAAAAGAACGATACGGTATCAAGAACACAGAGATGCTTGATGAACTGCTCAATATTCTTGCATCTGACATCGGTGCCTTGACAAATCCGACTAAACTCACCAACACATTCGAGAGTGTGAAACATACGAAAATCAACCGCATGACTCTTACTTCGTATCTGGCGTATATCTGCGATTCGTTCCTTGTGGAGAAGGCAAGCAGATATGATGTGAAGGGGAAGCGGTACATCGATAGTCCTCATAAATATTATTTCACTGATTGCGGTCTTCGTAACGCGTTGCTTAATTTCAGGCAATCTGAGCCTTCTCATCTGATGGAAAATGTGATATACAACGAATTGCGTGTGCGAGACTTTAATGTTGATGTAGGAGTAGTGCCGGTACAGCTTAGAAAGGAAGATGGCAGTCGGGAAAGGAAACAGTTCGAGGTGGATTTCGTCTGCAATATGGGAAGCAGGCGTTATTATATACAATCGGCCTACCGAATGCCAAATGAAGAAAAGATGAAACAGGAGGAAGCCTCTCTTCTTAATATAAATGATTCTTTTAAGAAAGTAATAATCGTCGGTGAGGATACTCCTGTTTTGAGAAACGAGGCAGGAATTACAACGATCGGTATCTATGATTTTCTGTTAAATGAAAATTCATTAGATTTGTAATACTGATTCTTGATAGGTATATTCTATCAAGCTAATTTATACATTATCTACCGGTATAGATTAAAGAAATTAACAATATAGTTCCTGTTTGTTATAGGAAAGTTATGTCTTTTTTTCTTCGCTATATTGATTTTTATATTTTATTTTCAATATTTTCAAACGTTTATATGTCGTTACTGTATAGTAGTATTTTATGAAAGATAATGCGACAATCATCTCGATAATTTAGTTATTTTTTTATGGCCCAACATTGTTTTGTCGGAAAGTTGTGAAATGTAGATCTGATAAAATGTAGATCTGATAAGTAGATGTGAGATTAGGTTTTGATCATGTTTGAATATTGTATTCTTGAAAGATCAGATAAACCGTTAAAGTAATTGACGTGTTATATAACTGATAAACCATTACTAATCCCCAAATTTAGATCGTAGCGAGTTTTTGAACTTGCAAAACAGTGATGAAATAAAGGAGAGATGAAGGTTTAAATAAATAGGAAATTAACGCTTCTTGGCTTAAAATTTGCTATAATACTATGAAAAAGAATAAGAAATATTGGAATAAAAGACATAACAATATGAATAAGGAAGAGAATAAATTCAATCAAGCTGAGAATCCCGAGGTGGAAATGCCTGAGAATGTGGAGATCAGCGATGATTTCGAAGCCGAAGAAGGAGACGCTGTTTCTGACGAGGCTACGGCTGATGAGGTTGATGAAGTCGAAAAGCTCAAGGAAGAGCTTGCGAAAGAGAAGAAGGAGTATCTTTTTCTCATGGCTGAATTCGACAATTTCCGAAAACGCACACTTAAAGAAAAATCCGAAATTATCCGCAATGCCGGTGAGAATGTTCTCAAAGGCCTCCTTCCGATCGTCGATGATTTTGAACGCGGAATCAAAGCCTCCGAAAAGGCTGGGAACGGTCAGGCTGTTGACGAAGGGATGATGTTGATTTATAATAAGCTTGTGAAATATCTCGCTGCCAACGGTGTGAAAGAGTTTGATCCGGATGATGATGTATATGATGCGGACAAACATGAAGCCATCTCCGTTGTTCCGGTTCCGGATGAGGATAAAAAAGGGAAAATTCTTGACACGGTGGAAAAAGGTTATATGATCAATGATAAGGTGCTTCGCCATGCGAAAGTAGTTGTCGGTCAATAATCCTGCTCCTGCTCGGAGCCTAGATAAAGATACAGGCTCTAAATATCAATGATAACTAATTAAGAGATTAATCATCCTGTGTCTGATAGATATAAGTTTATCAGACGCTTATCCATAAAAGGAGATTCCACATTATGGCAGAAAAAAGAGATTATTATGAAGTGCTTGGTGTCGGAAAAGACGCCACGGCAGATGAAATAAAGAAAGCCTATCGAAAGATGGCTGTGAAATATCACCCTGACCGCAATCCGGATGACAAGGAAGCTGAAGAGAAATTCAAGGAAGCGGCTGAGGCCTACGATGTCCTCAGTGATTCGGAGAAGCGTGCGAAGTATGACCGTTTCGGCCATTCCATGGGACCGCAAGGCTTTGGCGGCGCCGGTGGTGGTGGTTATTACTCCGGCGGCGGAATGAGCATGGAGGACATCTTCGCCAACTTCGGAGATATCTTCGGAGACGTCTTTGGCGGAGGTTCGCAATATGGCGGTGGCTTCGGAGGCTTCAGCGGCGCGGCCGGAGGCGGTGCTCCTCGCAAGCGCGTAAATAAAGGCACTGACCTCAGAATCACAGTCAAAGTCACCTTGAAAGACATAATGAACGGAGTCGAGAAAAAACTCAAGATTCCGCGCTTGGTGGCTTGTGAGCATTGCAAGGGAACAGGTGCCAAGGACGGAACGGCTTTCAAGACTTGTGAACGTTGTCACGGAACGGGATATGTCACCTCAGTTCAGCAATCTATCTTCGGCGCACATCAGACACAGAGAGTGTGCCCGGATTGCAACGGCGAAGGCAAGATCATTTCCGAAGCGTGCACATATTGCAACGGCACGGGCGTAGAGAAGAAAGATGAGATCGTCAGCTTCAAGATTCCTGCCGGTGTCAGTGACGGTGACGTTCTGACTTTGCGCGGACAGGGCAATGCTCCGCGTCATGGCGGAGTCAACGGTGATCTGCT
>CAYQQG010000184.1:0-3332 GCA_964419535.1 uncultured Sangeribacter sp. | reverse complement strand
CAGAGCGAAACACTTTCTTTTTGAATCTTTTGAGTATCTTTTAATTTTAAATATCGGTCACTTAGCCCGATAAGCTCCTTCATTTAAAATTAAAATCTATCTCAAAATATTCTAAAAATAAAGTATTTCTAATTTTTAAGAGTTACTTATATTTCAAAGTTTTTCAAAATCTATATATTAAGAACAACGAAAACAAGCTATCGGTTTGACCTTTAGTCTTAAACATCTACTTTTTCTATTAGACCACTTTCCACAAACACTCTTGCAAAGGTTTGTAAAGTTTCTGCGGTTTTTGTAATTTTGCAGAAGAAAAATGCAATCAATATAATGAAAGAATACCTTCGATACGATTTTGATGAATTGACAGACCGCCGTAATTCCGGTTCTATGAAATGGGACGAGGAAGGAGACGACGCCGATGTTATCCAGATGTGGGTGGCTGATATGGATTTCCGCACAGCTCCGTCAATTGTGGAAGCACTTCGCAAACGTGTGGACACAGGGATATTCGGTTATACATATGTATCCGATTCATATTACGAATCCCTCATACGTTGGAACATTGAACGCCATGGATGGGAGATACGCCGAGAGAGTGTTATCTATACCTCCGGGGTTGTCCCGGCTCTGTCAGCAATTATAAAAGCTATGACTTCACCCGGAGACGGCGTGATTCTTCAAACTCCGGCCTATAATTGCTTTTTCTCCTCAATCCGGAATAATAAATGCCGAATGGTGGAAAATCCGTTGAAACGAGTGGACACAGCTTTAGGGTTTACATACGAGATTGATTTTGATCAACTCGAGACTTTAGCCGCTCACCCCTCTTCGACCCTTATGATTCTTTGCAATCCCCACAATCCTTCCGGACGCGTATGGTCACGTGAAGAGTTGATGAAGGTCCGGGATATTTGCCACAGGAATGGAGTCAGAGTTGTCAGCGATGAGATTCATTGCGAACTGGTTCATCCCGGGGACCGAAAATATATCCCATATGCGACAATCGATCCGGAAGCTATAGTTTGTATCTCTCCGAGCAAGGCGTTCAACACCGCCGGGCTGCAGATAGCGAACATCGTGACTCCCGATGAACAAGTCCGTTCAAGAATTGACCGCGCGATTAACGACAATGAAGTTTGCGATGTCAACCCTTTCGGGGTCATAGGACTTCAGGCCGCGTATAACGAAGGCCGAGAATGGCTAAAAGAACTCAACTCCTATCTATATAGCAATTACCAGCTTCTTCGGGATTCACTGAATAAAAGAGATTTCCCGGATCTTCAGATTTGTGAATCTGAAGCCACTTATCTGGCTTGGATAGACGTTTCGGGATTTATGATTAACGGGCCTAAAGCCACAGGAGATGAAATCGAAAAACTGCTTCTTGAAAAGGCCCGGGTGAGAGTTGCGAGCGGCTCAACATACGGCGCACCGGATTTCATCAGATTAAATTATGCGTGTCCGCGTCCTCGACTCGCTGAGGCCATTGCACGAATCCAAAAAACGCTTAATACTTTGGAATAACGTTCCGCATGTTTCTGCTCCAAAAAGCTCCATAAATTGGAGAGAAGGAACAATTATAAGGATTAGATATTGGCAGCCAATATTGAATATATCAGAGAAGGGAAAGAGCTGGATCGGCGTCAACGATTGATTCTGACGCTCAAGCTGTCTTTCCCGGCTATGCTCGCCCAATTGTCGAGTATAGCGATGCAATATATAGATGCGTCTATGGTGGGACGCCTGGGCGCCGACGATTCCGCATCAATCGGTCTGGTGTCAACAAGCCTATGGCTTTTCTGGGGCATATGCTCCGCAATGACCTCCGGTTATTCAGTTCAGGTTGCTCATAAAGTCGGCGCCAAAGATGAAGAGGGAGCGCGGAAAGTTTTCCGTCAAGGAATCTCAGCTTCAATAATTTTCAGTGTCATTGTTGCCGTCATCGGGATTGCGATCTCTCCCATGCTCCCCTATTGGCTTGGCGGGAAAAGCGATATAGCACCGGCCGCGACGCTATATTTCTTAGTCTTCGTGGCCGCCTTGCCACTTCTGACGCTCAACTATCTGGCCGGGGGCATGCTTAGATGTGTCGGCAACATGAAGATTCCGAGCCTTCTGAGCGGATTGATGTGCGTGCTTGATTGCGTTTTGAATTTCTTACTGATATTTCCGACAAGACACATAGACATCTGTGGAACGGAGATTCTGATTCCGGGCGCCGGACTCGGAGTGCTCGGCGCGGCGTTGGGCACCGTCGGGGCGGAAGCCATATGTGCCGCAGTGATGATGTATTACGCATGTTTTCGCCAGCGTGAAATCCGTCTTAAGGGATTTCACGGAAGTTTCAGACTGACGCGTGAGATCACTCGCAAAGCGGCCGGAATCTCGACACCGATGACCTTAGAGCACGCAATTATCTGTGGTGCTCAAATCGCAATAACAATGATTGTAAGCCCACTCGGCGTGATAGCAATTGCTGCCAACGCTTTCGCTGTCACGGCTGAAAGTCTTTGCTATATGCCCGGGTATGGAATTGGAGACGCCGCGACCACATTGACCGGCCAAAGTCATGGAGCGGAACGCTTCCGTCTGGTCAAGCAATTCGCTTTCATGGCCGTTGGCCTGGGCATGGCCATTATGACCGTCATGGGTGCCCTGATGTATATTTTTGCACCGGATATTATGGCTGTCATCACACCCGTCGAGGCTATACGCGATCTGGGCGCAGAGGTGCTCAGAATCGAGGCTTGGGCCGAACCGATGTTCGCCGCTTCGATTGTGGCATACGGTGCCTTTATCGGCGTGGGAGACACGAAATTGCCGGCGATGATGAACTTCGGAAGTATTTGGCTCGTGCGCGTTCCGTTGGCCTGGATCCTATCGAAATCGTTGGGCTTGCGAGGAGTTTGGATGGCGATGTGCATTGAACTTTGTTTCCGCGGAGCGATCTTCCTGATCAGGCTCTTTTATAGCAAATGGTTTGTTGAAGTCAAAAAAAATAGCTAACTTTGCAATCCGTTATGAAATACGGATTCGATAATGACAAGTATCTGAAGATACAATCAGAACACATCAGGGAGCGTATCGCTCAATTCGGTAATAAGCTCTATCTTGAGCTTGGTGGCAAACTTTTTGACGATCATCACGCAAGCCGCGTGCTTCCGGGATTTCAGCCCGACAGCAAGCTCCGGATGTTCAGCAAACTTAAAGATCAGGCAGAAATAGTAATTGCAATCTCCGCTCTCGACATTGAACGCAACAAGGTGCGCAACGACCTTGGAATCACTTATGATGAAGATGTCCTCAGACTGCGCAAAGAATTCCAAAACCGC
>CAYQQG010000183.1:0-3444 GCA_964419535.1 uncultured Sangeribacter sp. | reverse complement strand
AAATCCGGGGCACATCTGCGACCCGGAAATTAACATTTTTTGTGGGACGGGGTCTCAGTTGTATCATTTCTTTAGACAGCCAATACTACATGTCGAAATTTTTTATACTTTTGCAGTTTGAAAACAATAACAATTAATAGCAATGAGAAAATCTGGATTACTGACTATTTGTGGCGGCCTTTTGTTGTCAGCCATGATAATGACAGGGTGCAACAACAAAGAGAAAGAGGTGAAGGACTTCACCGAACGCTTCGCCGGTTTTGTTGAGGACAACGAAAGAGATTCTATCCTTGCCTACTATCCGAAAGCTGAGCTTATGGACACTCTGAAACTGGACTATGATCCTAAGACGGTGAAGATTGAACAGGGTGATAAGGAAGGCGTATACATTGTCAATTTCGATGATGAGACCGATATGAAGGTTAAGGTCGGGGACAAGGGCAAAATTAAAATTTTGGAATCCAACGGACTGCTGAAAGTCAGCCCCGGAAAGCTCAAGTTCGCTAAGAATACCGGCGCACTGAAAGGTGTGGAGAATGATGCGGACCTCGCAAAGCGTCTGATTATCGTTGACAATATGTCAACCGACCTTTTCAACAAATATGTTGAGAAACGCAAGAACGCAATCAAGAATTTAGGGTATACGGAAACTTACACTCCAATGTATGGAATGGATGAAGGTAAGGGTTATTATACACTCCGTAATATGACAGACGAACCTATTTCCGGTTCAGAGTATAACATTACTTGGCATAGCGAGTGGTTTTATGCGGATTTAGAGGATAGTAAAAATACAGTTGAACCCGGAGTGGATATACCCGCAAATGGCACTGCGAAGGTTCCAGCTTCCTATACTATGCATTATGAGAAGGTGATCAAGGCGATCACAATGAACACTCCTTCTCAGGAAGATTTCTTCAGCAAGTATCAGCCGACAGGGGATGAATATGCCGATTATGTTGCCGTTCATGGTGATGATGTCGAGGTCGGAGAAAAGGTTGGCAACGGACCTTTCGATTTTGCAGGCGTCATAGGCAAGAATATGAAGATCCACATGCACCTCGACAAGGGAATGAAGGAAGGATCGTATTATTATGACAAAAACGGTTCCAAATCAGTTCTCACGCTCAAGGTGAAGGGATTCAACCGCAACACCGGCGAGATCACCCTTGAGGAATATGACAAGAAAGGTGTTATCACGGGCAATTTCGTAGGCAAAATCGTCGGCAAAAATTTCACTGGAACAATGACGGCCCACAGCGGAAAGTCCTATAGTTTCGATCTGAAAGTTCAATAATAGCTCACATAATAATTGAAAAAACAATATTAATGGAGATGAAAAAAATTGTAATGGTCACCGGCGCTACGAGCGGAATCGGTCGTGCTTGTGCTGAAAAATTCCTTGAAGCGGGCTATCGGGTGATTGTCACCGGTCGACGCCGGGAATTGCTGAATGATATATTCGCCGGATATGGAGATGACTGTCTTCAGCTTTCTTTCGATGTTCGGGATAGGCAAGCCGCCACACTCGCCGTAGAATCTATCCCCGCGGAATGGCAAGAGATCGACATACTGATCAATAACGCCGGCCTCGCTCTCGGTTTGGAGCCTGAATATGAAGGAGATTATGCCGATTGGGACGGAATGATCGATACTAACATCAAGGGCTTGCTCACGATGACGCGTCTTATTGTGCCGGGAATGGTTGAACGCAACCGCGGTCACGTTGTCAATATCGGCAGCGTTGCCGGAGATGCAGCCTACGCCAATGGGAATGTCTATTGCGCGACAAAGGCGGCGGTCAAAAGCATCACGGACGGTCTCAGAATCGACGTCGCCAAGACGAAAATTCGTGTGACCCTGCTCAAACCGGGTCTTGTTGAGACAAACTTCAGCAACGTTCGTTTCCACGGTGACGACGAAAGAGCCGACAACGTCTACAAGGGCATCGTGCCGCTCACAGGCGCTGATATTGCCGACGCCGCGCTCTATGCCTGTCAGGCTCCGGATCACGTCCAGATAGCCGAGATGCTGATCCTCGCCACTCATCAGGCCTCCGGATCGGTCATCCACCGCGACAACTGATCTCTCCCCTTTCAATCAATTAATAACCCCGCATCATGATCTTAATGATGCGGGGTTATTAATTGATTATCTGTAAAATAATAGTTTGCAACTAAATTTGTCTCCACTGAGTGAATAAGTATATTTTATGAGATTTTTAACATTTATTTAGATTTTCGTGCAACCTCATTGCAGTCAAGCATGATAATTTTGCACTCGTAATCCAAAATAATGTCTAAAAGCTAAATTTTATGAAAATTATGAATGCTTATCGTCAACTTTATTCGGAGAAGGATCTTGCTCAGGATCTTGTTCTTTCACCTATCGAGGTTATTTTCAAAGTGATGTTCCGCTTTGCCGTAAACGCAGTTATAATGATATTCCACACTCTCATAAACATCGCCGTCAAAACAATGAATCTGATCATCCGCCTTTCAAAACTTTTCCGCAATTTTCTTCTTTCGCTCATAACGGCGAACGGAAACGGGGAGTCAGATAGGAAACACGGGGCCCACATGTCTGAAAATAGCGAAATACCCTATCAGGTTTCCCTCGACTACATCTGCATGAAATAACATTCCCTCTGTCTGCGAAACTATTTGAGAGCCTATTCCCTTAAAATATAAAATAATGGAATAGGCTCATTTATGGTGATAGATTAATACCTGTTTCGGACTCTTTATGGTTGAAGTACTTGAATTAAATCATAGTAAAGACTAACCCAAAATAAGTAACCTATGGAATATTATCAAAAAGAGAGAAACGGATTCATCACCTTCTGGATTTGGCTGGGGATTATCCTCAACTCAATCTGTGCAATCTATTACTTTGTACACTTGCTCAACCGGCCTGCATTTATAATGTCATCCAACATCTTAGGCTTCGGTTTTCTTTCTGCCCTCGGCGTTGTTAATGTTTTGGGAGGCATTATGCTCCTTAAATGGAACAGAGCCGGCTTCTATCTATTGGCGGCATCATGCGTTATCGGAACGATTTCAAACATAGCCTTCCTAAATATAAATGCGGTTGCTGCTATCACCGGGCTTCTTTCAATATTGGTCTGGTGGGCTATTCTTCATATAAGGAAAAACGGTGTTTCATGCTGGGACTATATGGAAACCGAATGGAGCTGGAATCGCAACAACAATCTTTACATCATTTTCTCAGGTATCATAGTGCTGATTATTTGCGTGGCCGTAATTTGCAATAATTACGCACGGTCAAGTGTCAAACAGAATGACGATGTCTGGACTAATATGTTAGACGAAAACTATTATTCCGAGTCTGACTTCTCAGACGAGAATGGAGAGACCGCTGATGACGAAACAGCTGACGGCGATGAGGATCTCAGTCTGCTAAAAGAGGTCATTCGCCAGACAA
>CAYQQG010000182.1:0-3463 GCA_964419535.1 uncultured Sangeribacter sp. | reverse complement strand
GCACGCCACCCTCTCACGGTGGAGACTCGGGTTCGAGTCCCGGATCGGCTACAAGAAAAGGACTGCTTAGGCAGTCCTTTTTATTTTATACAATTTTATTTTATGCCGCTTTATTTCTTGGCACCAAACCGAATATGCAAAACTGCACCCCGAGCGGCGGAGTGCAGTTTCTCTGTTTTTGATAATCTTATTATTCGCTTTTAAAGCTTCAGAACGGTGATTTATTTCATGAACATCTTCACACGATTCCAACGTCCGTCAAGTGCATCAGGCACTTTGTCGACACTTTCATCCTGTTTGAACTTCTTGAATTGAGACTGGCTCCAGATGAACGGCAGCTGGCGCACATGAGCCGTGCCGAATTTCATCCAGAACGATGTCTTTTCACCGTTGATATCAGGCACACGCGAAAGATTCTTGAGTGTGTCGAGAATCAGCTCACGAGAGAAGGCTTTGGCGTCGAGTGAACCGTCAGGACGTGTGCGCGGCATTTCTGTGGTGCCATATCCGAGATCCCAACGACCGTAGATTGAAAGCGGCTCGCGATCCTCGGTATATGTGATCAGATCTTTGGCAGATTCAATATCCTGAACAGTGTCGATGCGTGCCCAAAGCTGATTGCGCCGCATCGGACGCAGGTTCATGCTTTCCAATTCATATCCAACCCAGAAGTAGACCGGCTGATTGACACCGAAGATATGTTTCGGGGTGATCAAGTGATGATCATAGTCGAGATGATTGGGGACATATCCGGTGGAATCCTTGACCGTCACATCCTTGCCGTTGCACTTGAAGAGAGCGAACCGGTTGTAACTCATATCGAGCAGGCCGATCTCTCCGGTGTTGGCGTCGATGATATGATAACCGTTGAGGTATGTGCCTGTGTTATCGAGTGCGCAATATTCATAGAACTCATCAATAGTGCGGGCAAACTGTTCAGCGGCGGCCGAACGATACGTAAGCCAGACACCGAGCACCTTGGTCTTGTCATAGAGATCGACATGCGTCGTCTCGTTGAAACCGATACCGTTTCCATTGAAACCGAAGTCGGTGTTGGAACCGAACTGGCCCGGACAGTTGGCGTTCTGGGTGACGAAGTCATCACCGATGCAATATGTCACGGCACAGGACTGGGCCCAGAAGCAGCACCAGGAGTTATGTGTCCAGAAGACATTCCCGTCAGGCATTATCTTGGTGAAGGCAGTGCAATGGTCTGGTTTCTCCTCGGGCGACAGCTTCTTGGCGGTGCCATAGCCCATTACGAGACCGATCTTGTCACCAACGGCGTCAAAGAGGTCATACTGGGAGTTGATGAAAATCTCATCCAACAGCGTGAGGGGGTCATTGCCGGCATGGAGCACACTCTGTTCCTCGGGATATGACGAAAGAAGAAGATCCTCAAACTTGACATCCTTTTTGGGCTCAGCGTTGACGGCTCCGTCATAAATGCCGAGCTGACGATACATCAGCCGGATGATTTTTTCGACTTTCGGGTCATCTTTGCGTTGTGCCACCCAGTCACACAGATAGTTATAATTCTCAACGATTGTTTTTCCACAGGCCGAAAGATATTCCGGTTTCACCTCGATCGAGATGTTGTCCTGAGGAGTCGAACCGACAAGGAAATTGCTCCATGAGTTGTTTCGCGTGGCGAGAATTGTCTCTCCGGTCTGGACCTTGCCCTGAACATAACCCGCGTTATACTCATTTTGATAAATGCTCACATTGGGATTCTGCGCATAGATCGCGTAATTCCAGTTATTGTCTATACACTGTGCGAATCCACAGGTATATTCGTCCAGCACGAATTGAGTGGCCGGAGTGTTTTTGAAATTGGGGGTGTATTTAGCCATAACTCTGATTCTTATTCCATAAACATTTTAACGAGATTCCAGTTGCCGTCGATCGCATCGGGGATGCAGTCGACCTCTTCCGGTTGTTTGAAATCGGCCCAAATTGAATCTGACCAGATGAACGGAGTGCCGTCGATATACGGCGAACCATACTTCATCCAGAAGGATGTCTTTTTGCCGTTGATGCTCGGCTTCATGCTGAGCTGAGAGAGGACTTCCCGGATTTCGGAAGTCGAGAAGGCCTTAGCGTCAATCGAGCCGTGAGGCTGATAACGCAGGAATTCAGAAGTGCCGTAATTCTTGTCCCAACGGCCGGCGATCGAGATTGGCTCAAGACTTTCGTTATATGTGATAAGAGCCTTGGCGCTGTCCATGTCGTGGACATTGGGGAGATTACGATAGAGTTGATAACGGCGCTTGGGCGCACCGTCTATGGTCTGGAGCTCACGCCATATCCTCTTGTAGATAGGATAGTTGCAGCCAAGAACATAATTCTCGCTGATCATGTGATGATCATAATCGAGGAACATCGGTTCATAGCCTGTTGAATCCTTCACGGTCAGTTTCTCACCATTCCCTTTGAAGAGGACGAAGCGCGCATAACTCATGTCGATCATGCCGAATTCATCTTTGAAGGCATCCACGAGCATATAGGCATTCAGATATGTGCCCGTGTTGTCGATAGAGATGTAATCATAGAAATCGTCGATCGATTTCGAGAACATTTCCGCGGCCGCGGCACGCCATGTGATCCAGACACCCTTCGTCTTCGATTCGTTATAGAAATAAGTCTCGGTGGTCTCGTTGAATCCGATCCCGTGGCCGTTGAAACCGAAGTCGGTATTGGAACCGAACTGACCCGGACAGAATGAATTCTGAGTGAGGAAGTCAGATCCGATCACGTATGTCATTGCGCAGCTCTGGGCGAGAAGACAGCACCATGACGTGTGAACCCAATATATCTCACCGTTTTCCATCTTCTTCACGAAACCTGAACAACTGTCCACCTTAAGCTGGTGGGGGTGACAGACAGAACCGGAATTATGTTCCCTCATGTCAGGTTCGGCAACACGGCCTTCGTCAGCAAAGAGTTTGCCGAGAGGTTTGGCGATAGCGTCCCACAGGTCCATCTGGGCATTGAGGAAATAGATGTCGATAAATGTAAGGGGTTCATCACCGGAATGCATCTTTGCGTCCTCGGGATCCATCGATGAGAGCTTGAGGTCATCGAACTTCACGTCCGCAAGAGGCTCTTTGTCGGCTGCTCCGTGGTAGATTCCAAGCTGACGGAACATCAGGCGGATAATCGACTGGGTCTTCTCATCTTTCTGATTTTCCTCGGCCCATTGACAGAGGTAATTGTAATTTTCGACGAGAGCGTCAGTGGCGAGCTGAACCGCTCCGGCCGGCGGGGTCACAGAGTTGGCACCGGGACCTTCATCAAGCACATACCACCGCCAGGTGTTGTTACGGGTCGCCTTGATCAGATGGTTGGTCTGAACCTTACCCTGCACATATCCGGCATTGTATTCATTCTGATAGATGCTCACTCCGGGATCCTGGGCGTAGACTGCGAAGTTCCAGTTGTTGTCTATACACTGGGCGAAGCC
>CAYQQG010000181.1:0-3638 GCA_964419535.1 uncultured Sangeribacter sp. | reverse complement strand
GGCGGTCAGCTAACGCAGACCACTGAGATAGAGAACTTCCCGGGATATCCGGAGGGTATTCAAGGCCCTCAGATGATGGAGGAATTCAGAGCTCAGGCAGAACGTTTCGGCGCGAAAATAATCTCTAAAACCGTTGCGGAGGTCGATTTCTCTGAGCGCCCCTTCAAGATCAAGGATGAAGACGGCAATGAGCTTTTAGCCGACACGGTCATAATTTCGACCGGTGCATCAGCCAAATATCTCGGTCTTCCGGATGAGGATAAATATCGTGGCATGGGTGTCAGTGCGTGTGCAACATGTGACGGTTTCTTCTATCGCAAGAAGAATGTCGCAGTTGTCGGCGGTGGTGACACAGCATGTGAAGAGGCACTCTATCTGTCAACACTGGCCAAGAAAGTTTATCTTATCGTACGCAAGGACTATCTTCGCGCTTCCGAGGTTATGCAGCGCCGTGTGAGGGAGAGAGAGAACATTGAAATCCTGTTCAATTGCAACACTGTCGGCCTCTTCGGTGACGAGGTGGTTGAAGGTGCAAAGATCGTTGAATTCAAGGGCACTGAAAGGGAACAGGTTTTCGATATCGAGATTGACGGATTCTTCCTTGCAATCGGTCATCACCCGAATACAGATATCTTCAAGGGTCAGATTGATCTTGACAGTGAAGGTTATATCATCGTCAAGGCTCCGTCGACGCGCACAAATGTGGAGGGCGTGTTTGCAGCGGGTGACTGTGCAGATCCCACCTATCGTCAGGCAATCGCGGCTGCCGGAACCGGATGCCGCGCCGCTCTTGACGCTGAAAAATTTCTTATGGAACATTAAATCGCTCACGTCAGGCATTAGGTAAACCTAATGCCTGACGATATTTTGGAATTGTCATTACTTGAACGAAAAATCCTTTATTTATGGAGAAGGATGATAAGCAAATGAAACTTGATATCCGCTATTTACGGATGGCAAGGATATGGAGTGAAAATTCCTATTGCCGCCGTCGTCGTGTCGGAGCTTTGATTGTGAAAGACAAGATGATAATATCAGACGGATACAACGGGACTCCTTCCGGCTTTGACAATATTTGTGAAAATCCGGATGGAATGACATTCCCTTATGTTCTTCATGCCGAGGCGAATGCGATTACAAAAGTGGCGCGAAGCAATAATTCCTCCGAGGGATCGACACTATATGTGACGGCGTCGCCATGCATGGAATGCGCCAAGCTGATCATACAGGCAGGCATAAGAAGAGTTGTTTTCTCGGAAATGTACAGGATCACGGACGGACTTGATCTCCTTGCGTCCTCCGGTGTCCAGACTGATTACATACAGGTTGCGGACGAAATGGGTTCTTAAAAGAAAAGCAAGCTATAAAGGACTCTAAGCTATAAAAGACTTTAAGCTATTATAGACTCTAAGGTATAATAGAGGAGCTCTAAGGTATAAAAGATGATTAAACAAAGGAAATGGTCAATGGTGCTCCTGCCTTTGCTTTTTGCCGTCGGCATAGCATTAGGCATTTGGATGGGCAAATATATGTTCTCCTCATCGACTTCGAAATATGAGGACAAGATGCATGCCATTCTAAGCATGATTGATGAACAATATGTTGATGACGTCGATATGGATTCTCTGTTCGAGCAGCTTTATCCGAAGATGCTTGAGCTTCTTGATCCACATTCGGCTTATATCCCTGCGTCTGAATTGCAAACCGTCAATGATGAGCTCGAGGGATCCTTCAGTGGAGTCGGTGTTTCGTTCCAGATTATGAACGACACCGTGACAGTTATCGAAGTGATTGCCGGAGGTCCGTCGGAAAAGGTCGGAATCCAGCCCGGTGATAAGATACTGAGGGCGGACACAGTTTCTCTTACGGGCAATAGCGCCACAACTGAAAATGTATATAAATATCTCCGCGGACCTAAAGGTTCAAAAGTGACTCTTGAAATTCTGCGCTCTACTTCCGCTAAACCTCTGAAATATGATATAGTCCGCGGTGACGTCCCTGTTCACAGTGTGGACGCTTCTTATGCGATGAATGACGACACCGGCTATATACGGGTGAGCAAGTTTGCGCGTACGACAGCCAACGAGTTCCATAATGCTCTGGCCGACTTAAAATTGAAGGGTGTCAAAAAATATATCATTGACCTTCGCGGAAATTCAGGAGGATATATGGATCAGGCAATTCTTATGGCTCAGGAATTCCTCAAGGAGGGTGATGGAATTGTATTTACGAAGGGAAAACTGAAAGAATATGATTCCATAGCCATTGCTGAAGAGGACGGCGATTTTAAAGATAATGAACTCGTCGTGCTCACAGACGATTACTCCGCTTCGGCGTCCGAAATTTTTGCAGGTGCAATTCAGGACAACGACAGAGGATTGATTGTCGGACGGCGCTCCTTTGGCAAAGGACTTGTCCAGAACCAGACTGAACTTCCGGACGGTAGTGCGGTCAGATTGACAATAGCGCGTTATTATACACCTTCGGGCCGATCGATTCAAAAGGATTATAAGCTCGGCGGATATTCAGAATATGAAGCCGACATTGTCAAACGGTTCAAAAGAGGAGAGTTCTATAATCCTGACAGCATCAAATTGGATAAGTCAAAAACATTCTTGACTGCTAACGGCCGAACCGTTTATGGCGGCGGAGGCATTATGCCGGATGTCTTCGTGCCGGAGGACACCGTCGGCATGACCTCTTATTATATTCAGGTAGTAAATGCCGGATTGATTCAGAAATATGCCTATAAAGTCGCCGCCAACTATCGTAATGTGCTTAAGAATGCAAAAAATATTGAACAATTCAAAAAAGTGCTTCCGCGTGACAACACTCTGCTTGAAGGATTTGTTGATTATGCAGCGTCCAATGGTGTTCCGGCGCGTTGGTATTATATCCGGAAAAGCAGTGATCTGATACTCTCACAGCTCAAGGCTGTAATCGCACGTGATATTCTCGGATATTCCGCTTTCATACAGCTGCTGAATGAGTCTGATCCGGTTGTGGATAAGGGATATAATCTTCTGACAACTGGGCAGTCGCCTGTACTCATAACTCCGGCGAAGACATCAAAGCAAAATCAAAATAAAACGAAAAATAAGTAACACTCTATATTGATATGGAAAAAAGAGAAATACGAAGAAAGATAAAGACTATGCGTCAGATGCTTTCCGAAGCTGAGAAGATCTCGGCGGCCAGAGAGGTGTTTGACCGTCTGGAACAGACAGCGGCCTTTTTAATGGCCGATAAAGTCTTGATGTATCATTCTCTGCCGGATGAGTTGTCAACGCTCGAATTCCTTCGCAAATGGGGTGAGAGAAAGCATTTTTATCTTCCGAGAGTGAATGGTGTCAATCTTGACATTCTCCCTTATGATGAGAGCCGGTTGGAATTGGGTTCTTTTCATATTGAGGAACCGACAGGCAATGACACGGTCGACGTTGATGAAATCGAACTTATTGTCGTTCCTGCAGTCGCCTACGACCGCCGTGGTAATCGTCTCGGGCGCGGGAAAGGTTTTTATGACCGGCTCCTATCAGAAGCGAGGGCCACTAAAATCGGAGTCGGTTATGAATTTCAGCTTGTCGACGAACTTCCGACAGAACCACATGATGTGCCGGTCGATTATGTGATTACGC
>CAYQQG010000180.1:0-3665 GCA_964419535.1 uncultured Sangeribacter sp. | reverse complement strand
CTATCTAAAGTTTAGGAAACTTCTATTCTATCCGTTGAACTACAGAGGCGTTTTTTAGCAACTTAATTTATTCAAGTGCAAATATAGCTGATATTTCGCTAATAATCAAGAGTCGTGACTCAAATTTTTATAAAAAAGGTTAATTTTCTTGTCATATAGCCGTGTGGCATAAAGCATGTGATATGGGGGCATCAGCGTTCTGCTCTCGCTTCGGGCTGAAGGCGCAAGGTCTGGCCCGGTTTGTCGGGAGTGGTGGGGTTGAGTTCCTGGAGGGCGCTCAGCTTGATTCCGAATCGCTGGGCGAGAGAATGGAAGGACTCGCCTTCGCCGATTGTGGCCTTGTATGCGTTCTGAGGCGCGTGGTCAAGTTTTTCCTGAAGATAGACCTCTTCCCATGGCTTGATCTCTCCGTCTTTAGCCACATCGTTATATTTCAGAAGATTAGAGGTCTTGATGTTGAGCTCGAGCGCGATTTTGGAATATGTGTCGCCGGGTTGTGCGATGACATAATGAAGACCGCGGTTTCGTCTGACGACATGCTTTCTTTGGAGCATCTTGTGGATAAATTCTGCCGTTTCGGCCGTGTCATGATTGTTTGAGCGTACAAATCCGGAGTCGAAGGTGTTCAGGGAATAGAGCTCGATAATGGAAATCAGGCGCGCGGCATAGTTCGGGTCGGTGGCATAGCCGCATTTCTTGAGACCGCGGGCCCATCCTTTGTAGTCTTTTGGGTCGAGGTCAAAGAGTTCGGCATAACGGTTGCGTCTGAGGAATTGTGAATGGTCGTTGAAGCTGTCGGCCGCGCTGCGGTAGACGCGGAAGCATTCATTCGGCTTGTCGTCGGTTCTCAGCATATACGGACCGCTCCATTCCTTATGGCATTTGATGCCGAAATGGTTGTTTCCTTCGCGGGCAAGAGCAGAACGGCCGCCGCCGCTCTCGAGAATTCCCTGAGCCAAAGTGATAGAGGCCGGAATGCCATACATGTTCATCTGGTCGACCGCCATATCAGCATATTTTTCGATATATTCTTCATATTGGTTGCGGGCCGAGGCATTGAACGGACACGCAAAAGCCGTCGCAAGCAGAAGAAGCATCAGCACACGAAAGAACCGGCTGACTTTTATATTGGATAAACAATTGGTTTTGTGAGTATTAAATAAACTATGAATTGCCATGGGTTTTTGAGATTTTCGGAGAGATTCTCTCTGTTTTATAGGGAGTAGATTCCCTTTTGACGGTGTGTTTGGGGCCTGTTTTTTATAGGCACACACTTATATATTACGGGAAAATCGGGCCGGATATTGCATTTTTAGGATTTTTTAATTAATTTTGAGAAATATAAAGATTTAGGCCCCTTTCCACAAAAAATGTTAATGCTAGGAAAGGTGTATAATCTTAAAAAGGCATAAAAAACTCTTAAAATCTCAATATGAAAGAAAAGGATATAACGGTGAAAATCAAAAGCTGCAGTCTGGAGGAGCTTGATGCGGTCGACCGCCGTCTTGTGGAAATGGCCAAGGAATCCACGCGCACGAGTCTGGCCATCTATTCCCATTTTCATGTCGGTGCGGCGGTGCTGATGGACAATGGAGAGATCGTTGCCGGTTCGAACCAGGAGAACGCGGCCTATCCTTCCGGAACCTGTGCCGAACGGACGGCGGCTTTCTATGCTTCGGCCCGTTATCCCGGCGTGCCGATGAAGAAAATCGCTGTCGCAGCCTGGACAAAGGACGGGCGCCCGGAAGGTCTGGATTGGGAAGACTATTTTCAGGCTCTTCCGATTTCGCCCTGCGGCGCGTGCCGTCAATCGCTTCTCGAATATGAGCACCTCTATGGGCCGATTGAGGTTCTTCTCTATGGCCGTGATGAAATCTATATCCTTCCTTCGGTCGCCTCGCTCCTCCCTCTTTCGTTTACCGAGTTCGGTGTTGGGGACTGACTTTCAGGCGCCCCACGTCGATCATTGTTTTGAAATTTGAGGCTGATGTGACCGGCTTGGATGATGCTGACCGTATGGAGTCAACCAAGTCGGGGAAGTGCGCTGCATACGTTTTCGTCGGCAGCATAAAGGCCGCCGGATGATGAAGGGGTTCCTGGTCGCCGTCGTGGAGATAGCATCCGTCTTCGCCGAGCAGCTCGCCATGGTCTGAGACAAAAACGATAATGGCATTGCGGTTGCCGACAATATCGCGGAGCTCGGTCAGGAAGCGGTCGGTGGCCAAAATCGTGTTGTCATAGGAGTTGATGATTTCGTTGCGGTCAAGACCAGCGATTTCCTTATGAGTGACTTCCGGAGTATATCGGGCGTCGTCGCGGGTATAATGGAGGGGATACCACCAATGAGAGCCTATGCAATGCAAAATCGCGAGCCGCGGGCGTGAATCGCCGCTATTCAGCCATTGGCGGAAAGCGGGAAGCATATCCGAATCAAGCAGTGTTTGATAGCGCATAACCGACTTCCCGTCATTGCAATAGACCAGAGTGTCGGCTTCATTGGCAAAATA
This sequence comes from uncultured Sangeribacter sp., assembly GCA_964419535.1. Lineage (GTDB taxonomy): Bacteria > Bacteroidota > Bacteroidia > Bacteroidales > Muribaculaceae > Lepagella. The sequence continues at coordinate 1,158 of CAYQQG010000180.1, read as the reverse complement.
TGAATAATATCGCGTAAGATTCTGATTGGCAAACCACGCTGTGTTGTATCCGGCATTCTTGAACAGGGTTATGAATGATTGTTCCTCGAGCCGCTTTTCCGGATTGGCGATCATCAGGGCCGGGACGGCATGATTGGTGTTCGTATAATCCGTGTGATATTCCGGGAAGTTGATCAGCATTGAGTCGGCCGAAATTGTCGGCAGTGTGTTGCGGTGATAGCCGTTCATCGGCAAATGGTCAGCGCGGAGGGATTCGCCCAAAACGAAAATCACGTCCGGGGCGTTGTCATCGGCTTTTACCGGAGTGCCGGCATAGGTGTTTCTGACCTCTAAGGCTTCGCGCCGGTTGGCTAAATAGTCGGCCGTGGAACAGAAAATCGAATATGGAAGCCGGCTGCGGATTGTGAGGTTAGCTTTGGACGACACCAACATGGAGGCGGCCGCAACGGTCACGCCACCGACGGCCATGATGAGACTCGAACGGCGCGATGAGGTGACCTTTTTCCACCTGACCCACGCAAGGAATATGCCAAGCGCTAACGAGGCCAGGACTGTCATTATAATCGAAGGTGAAATCACCGAGAACCACATTTCGGCATCATTTTCCATCGCAATCTCCAGCGACGTCTCCGAAAGGCGGCTGCCTATTGTCAGCGCCAGAAAACACATCCCCCCTGAAAAGGCGGAGAGAAGAGGAAAAACAACCACGAAGACCGTCCGCCACGCGCAGATAACGGCCAGCAGGGCACATGTCGCCAACGAAACCAGGCCGTAGAGGAGCCCGGTTCTCACCAAGCTATAGAAGCTTCCAATGGGCTGATCGGAAAACTCTATGACCGTGACCGTCGCGCAATATATTATGCAGACAATTATCCAGAATAGCCAAAGCGGCAATTTTTGTTTCATTTTATAAAATCGAGTCTAAGACCCCTTTCCACAAAAATGTTAATGCGGGGGTCTAAAATATCAGTCAGACCGCAAAATTAAAATAATTTCGCGAGTCTGCAAAGAGCGGACGTCGGCCACAGGCCGGTGCGCGTTGCGAAAAGCACTTTGACAGACCGCAAAATTAAAATAATTTCGCGAGTCTGCAAAGAGCGGACGTCGGCCGCAGGCCGGTGCGCGTTGCAAAAAGCACTTTGACAGACCGCAAAATTA
>CAYQQG010000179.1:0-3716 GCA_964419535.1 uncultured Sangeribacter sp. | reverse complement strand
CTTGCCCCAGATTGAAGAGATTGACTTCGTGCGTCCCTTGATCGAAAACTTCAGGCCTGCCTCTTCAAGTTTCTTTTTCACCGGGTCGATGAATGATTTGATATATGCGTCACGCGATCGTTTCGTAGCATTAAGCTTATGCGCTATCTGAGAATAGATTTCACGGTTCGTATATTTCAGCGAAAGATCCTCCAGCTCGCTCTTCAGTTTGTATAGGCCAAGGCGATGAGCCAACTGCGCGTAAAGGCAATTGGCTTCGAAAGCAACATTGCGCACCCACTCTTGATCGGGATGAAGGTTGATTTCACGCATAAGCACGAGAGATTTGACTATCATGACGATTATCACGCGGATATCGTCTGCCAGTGAAATCATCAAACCCCGGAAATTGTCTTGATTGACAGCGTTGTTCTTGTTTGAGAATTTTTCAACGGCTGAAATCCCTTCAAGCAGCGAAACGACGTCTTCTCCCCATTCTTTTCTGACAGTCTTCATGTCTAAAAGTCCGTCTTCGTGAAGAGGATGAAGTAAAATTGCCATGAGGATATTATGATCGGGATCCACATCCTTTGCAAATAGCAAAGCCGCCTTTAAGGTCAGAATTGCCTTCGGCAAATCATGTTCATCGACAGGAGATTCATGACGCGCCACTGCTTCACGCCATAATTGTTTGAATCTTTGGGCTTCCTCACTTGAGATGACATTGGCCGCAAAATCCTCCATCTCCGATATAAGAGAGAGTATTTCACGCTTCTCGTCGATTGTGAGTTTACGGGATGCCCGGTTTCCGGACTCCGGTGTGTTAGCGGGAAGAGAGGGAACTGTCTGAGTTTCCATAATCACTGTCTTGAACCTGTAGAGATAATCCTGTTTGTAATCCTGTACGTAATCCTGTAGAATAATTACAAACTTACACATATTTTTGTTTATCTGCAAAAAAATTGATAACTTTGTGAATAATAATTGCAATTTTTATTGCATTATTCATATAAAATTTACAACAGGTAGAATTTTCAATCGGTAGAAAAAAGTTATGACTAAAAATAAAGATTCAGCCTCCGGCGGACAATTTAATACTAAGATCGGACTGATTGCCGCTACCTTGGGATCTGCCGTGGGACTCGGCAGCATCTGGCGATTTCCGGCCGAGGCTCAGGAAAATGGCGGAGGAGCTTTCCTGCTTGTCTATCTGATCTGTGTCCTTCTGCTCGGCATACCGGTTATGGTAGCCGAGATGTCAATCGGACGCGCCGGAGGATCGGATGCTGTCGGTTCGTTCGGAAATCTTAGGCCTAAGACACCGTGGTGGACCGCCGGACTTTTGGGTGTCATCTCCTCATATATGATTCTATGTTTCTACATGGTCGTCGCCGGCTGGACATTTGAATATCTCTGGGATTCCATCACCGGATCACTCTATTCCTCTCTAAACACCGATTCGGCGGCCGCAGTCGAAGCGACTTTCCATTCCCGCATGGAAGATTATATTTCATCAGACTGGAATCCGCTGATCTCTACTATTATCGTAATCGCCTTCAACATCGGGATTCTTATGCTCGGGGTGCAGAAAGGGATCGAAAGAGCCTCTAATATCATGATGCCTCTGCTCTTCATCCTGCTGTTGGTGTTCTGTGGCTATGCGATGACTATGCCCGGTGCGCGCGACGGTGTGGAATTTTTCTTCAAGCCTGACTTCTCAAAGATTTCGTGGACGATGATCGGCAACGCCCTCGGCCAGACATTCTTTTCCCTTAGTCTCGGCACAGGCATTCTGATCACATATGCCTCTTATTATCCCGCCGACACCCGGCTGACAAAGACTTCGGTGACGGTTTCAATCCTGACGACGGTTGTTGCCATCATGATGGGTATGATTATCTTCCCGGCCGTTTTCAGTTTCGGACTCGACCTCGATTCCCTCCGAGGAACGACGCTTGTTTTTGTCACCCTTCCTGAAGTCTTTGCACAATTGCCGGGTGCGCGCTGGTGGTCTATTCTTTTCTTCACGTTGCTTCTTGTCGCCGCATTGACGAGCACCATCTCTATTGCAGAGGTTACGGTTGCTTTCATTCAGAAGCGCTTCCGCAAATCCCGCCTCGCGGCGACCCTGATCGCGATGATTCCTCTCGTCGTCCTCTCCTCTCTCTGCTCGCTGTCGTTCGGAAGATTGAGCGATTTCAAGATCCTGGGACTGTCGATATTCAATTTCCTCGACACCTTCACCACTAATTATATGCTCCCGCTGACAGCCTTGGTCGGCGTACTCTTCATCGGCTGGTTTGCACCAAAAGGGACACTAAAGAATCAGATCACCAACGACGGAACTGTTTCCCGTTACGTCTGGCCCGTCATGTCCTTCATCATCCGCTATCCTGCCCCTCTTCTGATCTTGATAATCCTCATCTCCGGCATCCTCAAATAAATCAAAATTTAAATCATTAGCCTATTTCATAAAATCAATCAAGAGATTTTTAAACCGACAATGATTTGCAGATGTTATACATATGTATTATATTTGCACTATAAAAGTTTTACGACGTCATATATCGTAAAGTTCAATTTTTACTATCCTTTAAATATACATCTAAAATTTAAATAATATGAATACAGCAACCTCTATTCGGAAGCAAACTTCATTTCGTTTGAACACAGACTTGCTTTCACGCCTTCAGGAAGAGGCAAAACGCCATAACAGAAGTCTTAACAATCTTGTAGAGAGTGTATTGATGGCTTTCGTTGCGGACAAGCCAAACGAAATCACATTACGCGCCATGGAGGAAGCTGAAACATCAGACCACCTCGAGACCTTGGATTTAGCTAACTTTCGTAACTTTATAGAATCTCTATGAAAAGTTTGAAATTCACATCTCAATTCAAAAAGGATCTCAAAAAATATAAACACAATATCGTTGTAATTGATAAATTAGAGTATATCCTTAATTGTTTGGTAAAAGAATTTCAAATACCAAAAGAAAATAAGCCACATAGATTATCCGGAGACTATAGAGGATATCGGGAATGTCACATTGAAAATGATGTTCTGCTTATTTGGCTTGATCATGAGATAAATATAATCAAATTGGTGCGTCTCGGTTCACATTCAGAACTTTTCGGGAAGGGGGCTAAGAAGTAGGTAGACAATATTATGAAAGAGAAGAAGACTAATGCGGCGCGGATTTTAGATCGGGAAAAGGTGGCTTATGAACTGATTCCATATACGGTTGACCCTGATAATTTGGCGGCCGACCATGTCGCGGCTGAACTGGGCGAACCGATTGAGCGCGTATATAAGACCCTCGTCCTGCATGGTGACAAAACCGGATATTTCGTCTGTGTGATAGCCGGCAACCATGAGGTGGATCTGAAAAAAGCGGCCAAAGCGTCCGGCAATAAGAAAGCTGAGATGATTCCGATGAAAGATCTTCTCAGCGTGACTGGATATATACGCGGCGGATGCACGTCAATCGGCATGAAGAAGCAGTTTCCGACCTATTTCTCTGAGGAGATGATCGATTTCGATTATGTCTATGTCAGCGCCGGCCAACGCGGACTTCAGCTCAAACTGGATCCAAAGGAATTGATGAGAGTGGCTAAAGCCTCCACGGCAAACCTTATTAAAGAAAATAATGAGCCGGAATGAAACATTGGCATTTTAGGCATCTTAGACCCCGTCTAACAAAAAATGTTAAATTCAGGGCGGTGGATTTTCGAGGGAA
>CAYQQG010000178.1:0-3799 GCA_964419535.1 uncultured Sangeribacter sp. | reverse complement strand
CATTGACTTCACAAGCTGATAGGCCGCATTCATCGTGCCGCCGGTCGCGAGCAGATCGTCGTGAAGCACGACGACATCGTCCGAAGTGATCGCATCGCTGTGCAATTCAATCGTGTCCACTCCATATTCCTTCGCGTATGATGCCTTGATCGTCACGGACGGCAATTTTCCGGGTTTGCGCGCGGGCACAAAACCGCACCCGAGCTCATAAGCGAGGATAGAACCTCCGATGAAACCGCGGCTTTCTATGCCGACAACCTTTGTCACACCCTTGTCACGATAAAGCTCAGCCATCTCCTTGCTCATTACCTGAAGCGCCTCTCCGTTCTTGATCATTGTCGTCAGATCACGGAAGATTATACCCTTCGAAGGGAAATCAGGCACATCACGGATGATAGCCTTCAAATCTATTAATTCCATTTCTCTATAATTATATTAAATTTTAAAATGTCCCTGTTAAATCAAAAAAATCCCGATTTCATCGAAGTTTTTCATTCGGGAAATTTACGAAAATGTCCGAAAATCTTCAAGATAGCTCAAAATTGTTCCACGTGGAACAATCGCTCAAATTTTCCTCCAGCAGCCTTATGAATATTCGAATAAACATCTTTATCTTCCGAGAAGCATCATCAATATGCTTATATCCGCAGGCGAAACACCGGGAATTCGGCTTGCCTCACCAAGTGTGCGCGGTTTATGGAGGGATAATTTTTGACGCGCTTCCGTGCTCAGCGCCTTAATCGGCGAATAGTCATATTCGGGTGAGAGCTTTACGTCTTCAAGCCTGATCATTTTATCAGCCAATTCGCGCTCACGGTTGATATATCCTTCATATTTAACTGAAATCTCAACGGCCTCAAGGATTTCTGAACGAAGAATCTCTTCGACCTTCCCCACCCTTTCCGAAAAACGCGGGAAAAATTCGGTCAGCATATCAATTGTGATCTGGGGTCTCTTGAGCAATTCAGACATCCGTGTGCCGGCTTCGAGCCTTGTCGTTCCGAGAGATTCGAGCCATGAATTGACGCTTTCATCGGGGTGAACCTTCTCTTTCGATATGAATTCGATCAATGCCTCACACTCGCTGCGCTTCGACATCATCACCCTGTGTCTCTCGTCGGAAACCAATCCGATTTCATAGCCGATCGGAGTCAACCGCATATCCGCATTGTCCTGACGCAGCAGGATCCGATATTCCGCACGGGACGTAAACATGCGATACGGTTCGTCAACACCTTTGGTGACCAGATCATCTATCAACACACCAATATACGCCTGATCGCGCCTCAGAATCAAGGGGTTCTCACCGCGTATCGAACGCACAGCGTTGATTCCGGCCATCAGGCCTTGTGCGGCCGCCTCTTCATATCCGGTTGTGCCATTCACCTGACCGGCAAAATAGAGGCCTTCAACCAATCTTGTCTGGAGGTCATGAGTCAACTGGGTCGGCGGGAAATAATCATATTCAATCGCATAGCCGGGGCGATAGAAATGAACATTTCTGAGCGCAGGAATTTTTTGAAGCGCCCTCAGCTGAACCTCCCAGGGCAATGAACTCGAGAATCCGTTGATATAATATTCATCTGTCGTCTCCCCTTCCGGCTCCAGAAACAGATGATGACTGTCCTTATCAGCAAAGGTCACTATTTTTGTTTCGATAGACGGACAATATCTCGGACCAATGCTCCGGATCTGACCGTTATATAGCGGCGAATCCGCAAGATTATCGTGAAGCACCTTATGCACCTCCGGAGACGTATGCGTGATATAACATCCTCTGACCTTCAGCTCCCTATGAACATCGGGCATAAAGGAAAACTTATGGGGATCCCGGAAAGACGGCTCAGCGGCTTCAGGCCCGGAGCACGGATTTGGATCCTCGCCGTCCTGACGCTCACAGAGTGAGAAGTCTATAGATTTTCCGGAAACACGAGCCGGCGTTCCTGTCTTCATTCTTCCGACTTCAAAGCCGAGTCCCTTCAGCTGTGCTGTCAATCCTTCGGAGGATTGTTCGGATATTCTCCCTCCCTTAATCTGAGTCCGGCCAAAATGCATCATGCCGCCTAAGAAGGTGCCTGCCGTCAGGATAACCTTCTTGGCCCTGAATACTATCCCTAAGGCTGTTTTAACACCAATAACTCTATGCGGATATTCACCATCGGCGGGCTCCACGATAAGTTCGGACACCATATCCTGAAACAATTCCAATCCGGGTATGGAATCAAGAATGCGGCGCCATTCGTCGGTAAATTTCGTACGGTCCGACTGAACCCTTGGAGACCAAACGGCGGGGCCTTTCTTTCGGTTAAGCATCCTGAATTGGATCGCTGTCTTGTCGGCCACGATACCCATCCGGCCGCCCAAGGCGTCTATCTCACGGACAATCTGGCCCTTCGCGATTCCACCGACGGCGGGATTGCACGACATCTGTGCAATCCGGTTCAGATCGGGCGTCACGAGAAGTGTGGAACAACCGAGCGCACCGGCGGCGGCAGCCGCCTCACATCCGGCATGCCCGGCACCGATGATGATAACGTCATATTCAAATTTCATAAGCCTACGAGACTTTATCGTACAATTCAAGAGCCTTATTTTCAGCCGTTTCCATTTCCTCTCTCTCACCGGGCAACTTGTCATGAAGGCCACACAGATGAAGCACTCCGTGAACGATAACCCTCAGAAGCTCAGCCTTATAACCAACGCCAAGCATCTCAGCGTTGGAAGCTACAGTGTCAAGAGATATAAGCATATCGCCGTTTATCCTCGTCCCTTCGGTATAATCAAAAGTGATGATGTCCGTGAAATAATCGTGCTCAAGGAAGCGACGGTTGCACTCGATGATTTCTTCGTCAGAGCAGAATCTATAGCATAGATCACCGACTGTCATTGAATATGAGTGCGCAACCTCACGGAGCCAGCGCGCAACGCGCCGCTCATCGATCTCCGGCATCTCAACCGAATCAGCTTGAAAAATTATCATTTTCTATTTTTAAAATTCATTCTCCTTTTCTCAAAATCCATTTTCAAAAATTCATTCTCAAATTCCATGGGAAAAAGAGTTCCGGGAGATATAACTCACAAAAATAGCAAAATTCCTTCAAATCTGCAAATTCAATTTCTGAGCTCTCAAAATTGACGAAAAAAACGGCCTGAACAAAAAAATACAAAAATAACGGTCTAAAAGCCCTCTCTTTCACCGATTGTCAATAAATATCTTATTTTACTATTCCATAGACATTTACCAAGACATTGGAATATTTTAAAGGCTCTCACAATCGAATATTCACATTCACCTTAGCAATCACACGGGAAATATCACATTCTCCGAAAAAAATTTCTCTCTATATATGAACCCTTCAATTTATCGCAAACTCCATAAGGGCACCATCTCTTGCTTCAATTACGAAACATTCAAGCAGCAATGACAATTTATGAACAAGTACAAAAGTTCATTAAAGAAGATGGTATCTTAATTTATGAGAGAGGTTCTTATAAAAGGACAATAAAAGCGTTTCCCCATTCCTTCTTTTCCATATCCTGTAGAAACATGGTAATGAGCTAAACGGCTTTCGCTTTATAGTCGGAGACTGGTAATTACGACTGCCTGCATAGCAGGCAGTCTTTAACGGTATAATGTACATGATCCAATTAAGTTTGCAATATGTCAAAGTGCTTTTGCACCGCGCACCGGCCTGCGGCCGACGTCCGCTCTTTGCTGACTCGCGAATTTATATTAAATTTGCCATATGAATTCGAGAATGCGAAATATGCGGCTGCTGCTGTTCGTTCCGGTGGTGAT
>CAYQQG010000177.1:0-3813 GCA_964419535.1 uncultured Sangeribacter sp. | reverse complement strand
ATTCCTGAACCGTATCGATGAGACCGTGATCTTCACACCTCCCGACAAGCACGACATTCAGAAAATTGTCGACATTCAGGTCAACAGCGTCCGCAAGATGCTTGCATCTAACGGAGTCAAGCTGGAAATCACCAAACCGGCTCTCGAACTGCTTGCTGAAGACGGTTATGATCCCGAGTTCGGCGCCCGTCCGGTTAAACGTACAATCCAGAGAATGGTGCTCAATCAGCTTTCTAAGGATATTCTTGCACAGAAAGTTGACAACTCTCATCCGATCATAATCGACCGTAAGGGAGATGAACTCGAATTCCGCAATGAATAAAAACGTTCTTCGGTGAGCAAGCGGCCATTGAGAAATATGATTGTTTGCTCACCGAGGATTATAAAAATATCAAAGAATATGAAAACATTTGAATCAAGAATAGGCGAAGGCATCCCTTCATTGGCAGTCTTCATCCATGCGGCGAGCCAGAACGCTGTTGAGATCAAATATCTGGCTGAAGGATTGCGCAAGCATTTCGGCGACCGCATCAATATTATGCGCGTCGACGCCTCGTTCGATCACCGTCTGAAAAAGCAATATGACATCAAGGCTTATCCGACATGGATATTGTTCAAAAAGGGTGAAGAACTTATGCGTGAAACCGGGCACAAAACACTCGAAGAACTTATCAAAATGGTTAACCGAGGATTCTGAAATGATGAACCGAAAAAGCAAGTGAAAATTAATGAAGGTGTGTCAAAATAAAGAGATTTCCGATATGTAGGGACATGGCTCGAGCTATTTTTGATACGCCCCATAAAATCAAAAGATGAGAGTTGCAAACAATAACGCGGCTCTCATCTTTATTTTGACCTATTATAGTCAGAAATTTCTGAGTTCGGCGTATAGCCTTTGGACCGGCAGACCCATGACGTTATAGAAACTTCCGTCAATCTTTTCGACTGCGACTCCTCCGATCCACTCCTGAATTCCGTATGCGCCCGCTTTGTCAAAAGGACGGAAAGTGTCAACATAATATCTGATTTCCTCATCCGAGAGATTTGCAAAGGTGACTTCTGTCGTGACGGAAAAAGAGCATCTTCGGTCGAGAGTTGCGATCGTCACTCCGGTCACAACCTTATGAGTCCGGTTCGCCAGAGTCCGCAGCATCCGGCACGCGTCGTCAGCATCCTTCGGCTTCCCGAGAATTTTTTCGCCGAGAATGACGAGTGTGTCGGCTGTTATTATCATCTCCCTGTCGTGAAGACGCTTGAGGTATGCGTCCGCCTTTTTTGCTGACAGAAAGACCGGAACTTCAACAGCCGGCATGTCATCGGGATATGTCTCTTCGACTCCGGAAATTGTCACGACATTAAATGGGATTCTCATCATCTGCATCAGCTCTCGTCTTCTTGGCGATTTGCTCCCGAGAAAAATATGATACTTGTCAATATTCTGAAACATCTTTATTGAGTTGAAATATTATCTGTGATTTACCATTTGATTCTGAAATGTGTGGTCATGCTCCAACGGCTGAGGTTGTCGGTGCCCACGTTTCCTGAGCTCTCATTACGCTTTCAATCAGATCTCTGGCACATCCATATCCTCCGCTGAATTTTGAAATGAAATCAACCGTTTGCAATACTTCAGGCATGGCGTCATATGGTGCGGACGAAAGGCCGGCGATCCGAAGACACGGAAGATCGGGAATATCATCACCCATATAGGCGATCTCTTCCGGAGTGAGACCTTGTTCCGAAAGCCATTCGTTTAGAACAGGTATTTTTTTGCTGACCCGAATAAAAACATCGTCTACGCCAAGAAAGTGCATCCTTTTGACGATCCGATCTGTCTTGCACCCGGTTATTACGCAGATCTTATAACCGGCTTTGACGGCGGCCCGAATGGCATATCCGTCATGAAGGTTCGTTGTCCGCAGCGGCTGGCCGTCTTCACCAATCTGAAGAGTCGTCGCTGACAACACGCCGTCAACATCGAATACAAAACCTTTAATCTTTGACAGGTCTTTCGCTATTTTGCTCATTTATGGATTCTGTAAGAAGTGAATAAATTTTTTGGAGTTTCGGTTGGCAGGAAAGTTTTGAGAGATGATATTGAATAACTTTCATGTCGTTGCGGGAGGCCGGCCCTGTCTGGACATCAGCCGGTGAGGAATCATTCAGTTTTGCGATCGTCTGGCGGATAAGGGGAAGCAAAGTTGAAAATTGAAGCCCGGAAGATTTGAGATATTCATCCGCCAATGCACAAAGGTGGTTTGTGAAATTGCAAGCGAAGACGGCGCCAATGTGATAGTCAGCCCGGACGGAAGAATCTGCTTCCATGACATTCTCAGATATCCGACCGGCCAACGACTTGAGCATCTCGAGAGTGTAATGGTCTGAACCTTCAATGAGGAACGGAATGTCATCATAGCGCATCGCAATATCCTTGGTGAAAGTCTGCATCGGATAAAACACACCACAACGCGTCGCGGAGGGCAAAAGATGCTTAAGAGTTTCTAAAGAAACGCTTCCGGAGGTGTGCGCGATGATCGGGGTTTTCTTAGTCCCGGAATCATGGTGTTCGGATTCCGCCCTCAATTTATTTCCTAAATCTTTAGATAATGAGGAAATTGCATCGTCTCGGACAGCTAAGATAATAAAATCATAGCGAGAAGGGGAAAAAGGTTTCGAATTTCGGGAGGATGCAAGTGTCACTTTGAAATCGGCGGATTCAAAAGCATTTGCAAGGTGAGTCCCCACATTTCCTTGTCCTATAATTAATATTTCGCACATTGAGAATCTTTTAGTCAGTTGTAATAGCTTACGAATTTGGGATCTATTTGAGGCTCCGGAGTCTGTTTTCAAGAAGCGCGGCAATCCCCATAGTCATCCTGAAGTTGAGTTCGACACCCCCTCTAATGGCTCCGTTGGGGTCAGCCATCATGTCGATGCCGGCGAATCCGGAATATCCCTCTGCAATCTCCTTCAGGGCCTCTCGTTGGCATGTGATGAAATCATCATTGAAGTCCGGTGCTGTCTTGTGAATGATATTCATGAGATTGGACTGCGACGTCGTGTAATTTCCCATATATCGTCCGCGTGGATTTGTCATAAAGACCGAGACGCCTAAAAATTCCGGTTGGCCGTCTTTAATTTCCCATTCAGTCGCGAAGTCGAGCGATCTGGGAAAAGCAGTTTCCGCCATGACGCTGCCTTGGTGGCGAATCCCTCCGTCAATCCATTCGCGGATTGACTCTTTTCTGAAAATTGAACCGGTCGAGATGACTCCTCTTCCGCTGCTGCTCAAAGGGAGTTTGAGATATGCATCCGGATTCTTGTCAAGCCATTCCAAAGCGCCGGCAGTTGAACAAAATTCGACAGGGAGAGGGGAGAGGTGTTTCGGATTAAATCCACGTGCGCCAAGATTGCGGTTCAAAACGCGATTGAAACTAATGGCCGTAGAACGGTGAGCCAAACGACGGATTATTATCAATTCACTGTCCTCGGGCAGAAGTTCTTCCGGACACCCATACATGGTGAGCTTATGTTTCAAGGCCGGTGTCCAACCCCATGGCTGAATCTTATAATCAAGAAAATATCCCCGTCTGATCTCATTGAAAAAAGATACGGTCTCTGAGGGCATAACTATTCTTATATTTTTAGAAAAGAAATCCCTGTTTTCGCCCGTTTCTCTTTGTGAGTCTTCGTGAAAGGTAGTTTCATTAGCGGCACGCCCTTCAATCGGAGGGTCAAGAAGAAGAATGACATCACACGGACCGGCAAAGCGGGCCGGAGTCAGCGCTAAACGCCGGCGCAGCTCCACGACCT
>CAYQQG010000176.1:0-3816 GCA_964419535.1 uncultured Sangeribacter sp. | reverse complement strand
GCTCGCTATCTACGCAAGCAAGGTCTTCTCGATGATTTGGAGCAGAGCGAGGAAAATAATGCCTGTTCCGTCTTTGTTGATGTTGACGTCGACGGTGAAACTGAGCGTTGGCTTCTCCAATTCAAGAACGAGACCCACAATCATCCGACAGAGATCGAACCGTTCGGCGGCGCGTCGACATGTCTCGGCGGTGCCATCCGTGACCCGCTGAGCGGACGCAGCTATGTCTATCAGGCAATGCGCGTGACGGGCGCCGGCAATATCTGGCAGCCTGTCAGTGAGACTATGGAGGGGAAACTCGCCCAACGCGTCATTTCGTTGCGCGCAGCGGCCGGATATAGCTCTTACGGAAACCAGATCGGTCTCGCAACGACCCATGTTCGTGAAATATATCATCCCGGGTATGTCGCAAAAAGACTTGAAGTCGGCGCTGTGGTCGGTGCTGTCAAAGCCTCCGACGTCAGACGCGAGACACCCGTTCCCGGCGACATGATACTTATGTTTGGCGGTCGCACCGGCCGTGACGGCATCGGCGGAGCCACCGGCTCGAGCAAGGAGCATACGACATCATCACTTGAAGAATGCGGCTCGGAAGTCCAGAAAGGAAATGCGCCCGAGGAACGCAAGATCGCACGATTGTTCCGCCGTCCGGAAGTTACGCGTCTAATAAAAAAATCCAATGACTTCGGTGCCGGAGGTGTGAGCGTAGCGATCGGTGAACTCACCGATGGACTCGACATATATCTCGACCGCGTACCGACGAAATATTCAGGTCTCAATCCCACGGAACTTGCCATTTCCGAATCTCAGGAACGCATGAGCGTTGTGATCGACCCGAAAGATCGTGAAGAATTTGAGAAATATTGCGCCGAAGAGAATTTGGAAGTCACCCATGTTGCGGATGTGACGGACACCGCGAGAATGAGAATGTTCTATAACGGTGAGCTTGCAGCCGATTTGCGCCGCGATTTCATTGATTCAGCCGGTGCGCCGCATTATGCAAAAGCCATAATCGGAAAAATCGATGATAAGGATCCGTTCCTCCGCGAACCTGAAGGGAAAGATCTCAAGGAAAAAGTTGAAAAAACACTTTCTCAGCCTAATGTCACATCCCAAAAAGGATTGATCGAGATGTTCGATTCCTCGATTGGAGCCTCGACGGTTCTGATGCCCTTCGGCGGCAAAAGACAGGCGACAGAAGCTCAGGTGAGTGTCCAGAAACTTCCGGTGGGCAATCATTTGACCCACACGGCTTCACTCATGGCTTTCGGATTCAATCCGGATATCTCCGCGTGGAGTCCCTATCACGGCGCGGCATACGCCGTTGCGGATGCAGTCGCCAAGGCTGTCGCCGCCGGTCAGGAGCATTCAAAAATGAGGTTCTCATATCAGGAATATTTCCAGAAGATGAACTCCGATAAGGCTTGGGGACTTCCTTTGGCCGCTTTGCTCGGTGCATTGCGCATGCAGGTTGACCTCGGGTTGCCCTCGATCGGAGGCAAAGACTCAATGAGCGGAACGTTCGCTGACATCAACGTCCCGCCGACGCTTATAGCTTTCGGTGTCGGCACGGTCGATTCACGAAATGTCATCTCACCTGAGTTCAAGGAGGCGGGCCATCATCTCTATCTTTTGCGTCATCAGCCCCGTAAAGATTATTTCCCAGACGCGAAACAGCTTCAATCAAACTTCCGAAAGCTTGAAAAGCTGATCGCGGACCGCAAGGTTGTCAGTGCTTACGCTCTCGGGGCCGGTGGTCTCGCGGAAGCCGTCTCGAAAATGAGTTTCGGCAATCTTGTCGGTGCGGAACTGGATGTCAAAAAAGAGTATCTGTTCAATCTTATGCCCGGTTCTTTCCTTCTTGAAAGCAGAGAAGAAATATCGGATCCGGCATTCGAGAAAATCGGTTTGACAATTTCAGACCCCGAGCTTTGGATCAATGGTGAAAGGCTTCCGATTCTTGAACTTGAAAAAGCCAATCAGTCAAGATTCAATGAAGTATATCCCGACAGATCCGGAGTCGAAGGGGATGCTCCGAACGCTTCAGGACCAAAATTCACCGGCAAATGGCCCGGCGAGCCGACTGATCATCCGAAAGTCTTCCTCCCTCTTTTCCCGGGAACCAACTGCGACTATGACATGATCAAAGCCTTCACGCGTGAAGGTGCCAAGACATCCACATGTGTTTTCAGGAATCTGACCGCTGCGGATATCGACGCCTCGGTGGAAGAGATTGTCAAGGGAATTGACGGATGTCATATCCTTGCGCTTTCCGGCGGCTTCTCACAGGGAGACGAACCGGATGGAAGCGGCAAGTTCATCGCATCGGTTCTCATGAATGAAAAAATCAAAGGTGCCATTGAGCGGCTTTTGGAGAGGAAAGGTCTGATCATTGGGATATGCAACGGGTTCCAAGCACTGGTGAAGAGCGGACTTCTCCCTTACGGTCGCATCGGCGAATTGTCGTCAGAATCGCCGACTCTTTTCCATAATGACATCAACCGCCACATCTCTCAGATTGTCACGACACGCATCGCCACTCTCAATTCTCCATGGCTTGACGGTTTTGAAATCGGACAGCTTCATTCAGTCGCGGCCTCACATGGCGAAGGGAAGTTCACATGTTCGCATGAACTGGCGGAAAAACTGATGAATGCCGGACAGATAGCTTTCCAATATGCCGATCCGGAAGGCCACGCAACCATGACCTCGCCTTTCAATCCGAACGGATCAACGTTCGCGATCGAAGGAATCATTTCACCCGACGGCTTGATTCTCGGCAAAATGGGTCATTCAGAACGTTATGCTGAAGGTTTAATGAAGAATATACACGGCGACAAGAACCAGAATCTGTTCGCAAATGCCGTCAGATATTTCAAAAACTCATAAAGACAAAAAGTCAATTTGTCATCTTGTCAAAATGTCAGAATGTCAATTTGTCAAAATGTCAGAATGACAAAGAAACAAAAATAAAAAATAAAAATAACAACATAAAAAATCAATTAAGATGAAACAAGGAGAAATGCTTTACGAAGGGAAAGCAAAACAGGTATTTTCAACTGATGAACCCGATAAAGTAATCATCCATTACAAAGACGCCGCAACGGCGTTCAACGGTGAGAAGAAGGCTGACATCGATAATAAAGGCCGTCTCAACAATGAGATCTCAACCATCATCTTCAATCGTCTCAAGGAAGCCGGCATCCCGACTCACCATATCGAGACTCTCAATGACCGCGATCAGCTTTGCTACAAGGTCGATATCGTTCCCTTAGAAGTGATCGTCCGCAACGTTATCGCCGGATCTATGGCCAAGCGCCTCGGCATCAAGGAGGGAACTCCGGCTCCCCACACAATATTCGAGATCTGCTATAAAGCGGACGAACTCGGCGACCCGCTGATTAACGATCATCACGCCGTTGCCCTCGGAGCTGCAACATACGAAGAACTCCAGGATATATACGATATGACAGCCCGGATCAACAAGGTTCTTCAGGATATGTTTGCAGAAATCGGCATCCGTCTCATAGACTTTAAGATTGAGTTTGGCAAAACAGCAGACGGCAAGATCGTTCTCGCCGACGAAATCAGCCCTGACACATGCCGCCTTTGGGACGCCAAGACCAATGAGAAACTCGATAAAGACCGCTTCCGCCGCGATCTCGGAAACGTTATCGAAGCATACGAAGAGATCGACGGGCGTCTTAAGAATCTTAAATAAACCCAAGGAACTGAAAATGGCAAAATCATATCAGGAATCAGGTGTCAATCTCGAAGCGGGCTATGAAGTGGTCAGCCGAATCAAAAAACATGTCA
>CAYQQG010000175.1:0-3849 GCA_964419535.1 uncultured Sangeribacter sp. | reverse complement strand
TAAAAAACAAGTAAGGCTCCATCCATATGAGTACACTGAATCAGATTCATCCCGACGCGCGCATCGGTGAGAACGTAAAAATCGGAGCATTCACCTGCATATACGACAATGTCGAGATCGGCGACAATTGTGAGATCGGAAACAATGTTACGATCTTCCCCGGCGCAAGAATCGGAGACAATGTGAAGGTTTTCCCCGGGGCCGTTATCTCCGGCATCCCTCAGGACCTAAAGTTTCGTGGAGAAGAAACCTTCGCTATCATAGGCAACGGAACTACTATCCGAGAATGTGCGACCGTCAACCGTGGAACTGCCTCAAAAGGAAAGACCGAAGTCGGCGACAATTGTCTGATCATGGCATATTCCCATATAGCCCATGACTGCAAGATCGGAAATGGCGTGATCATATCCAACGCGACCCAACTTGCCGGAGAGGTGATAGTCGATGATTGCGCCGTCATAGGTGGCGGAAGTCTCGTTCATCAGTTCTGTCACCTCGGGAAAAACATAATGCTTCAGGGCGGTGCGCTTGTAAACAAAGACATCCCTCCGTTTGTCAAGGCCGCGCGCGAGCCGATCTCATACGTAGGTCTCAATACAGTCGGTATGCACCGCCACGGTTTCCCGGAAGAAAAGATCAAACTGATAACCGATATATACAGAATCCTTTATTTGAGCGACCTGAACGTGACGAACGCGGTCAAACAGATTCGGGAACAGATTCCGGAGTCTCCGACGCGCAACGAAATTCTCAACTTTGTCGAGAACTCTCAGCGCGGAATCATCCGCAGCGCCTTCTGAATTAGATTAGATCCCCCGCATTGACATTTTTTGTGGAAAGGGGGCTAAAACCATAAGTATATTAATACAATAAAAAAGTCCGTTAAAGCTCACGACTCCATGATGCTTTAACGGACTTTTTGTGCTTGATACCCGGGAACCGGCGATTAGTACCCGACAGGATCGTAAGCCTCCGGCTTGCGGTTGCCGTAGTACAGATTTTCCGTCCGGATCGTAAGCCTCCGGCTTGCGGTTGCCGTAGCACAGATTTTCTGACTGGATCGTAAGCCTCCGGCTTGCGGTTGCCGTAGTACATATTTTCCGTCTGGATCGTAAGCCTCCGGCTTGCGCCCTGCTGATGGAGGAGTTCGGTCTGCGCTTATGAGGCGCAAGCCGGAGGGTTACGGTCCAGTCGGACCGGAGCTTATCTTATACTTTTAGTCCCTCTTAGCGACTTTTACGGCCGCACCGTTCTGGCGGAGGATATAGATGCCCTTTGCGAGCGGAGCGAGCGTATTGCCGGCCAGACGGCCGTCGAGCGTGTAGACTTCGTAAGGCTGCGCATAGTCAATGCCCGCGGCAGACGGCTGCTCGGCCTCAATCCCTTCGACCCCCGAAGGATCAATCTCCACAGTTTCTGTTCCTGAATATCCTGTTACATAAGCCCCGGCAAGGACTGCTTCGACACTATAGCGGTATTTATTAGTGTACCCCGGAGTTATGGAAACACTCACAGAACAATCAGGAGCATCTGTGGAATACCTTTTGTAATATTGCCACTTTTCTAACTCCTCACTATAATACCATACCTGAACGATGTACCGATCAGCCATTTCAGACGGTTGCCATGAAATTGTAAATCCATTTTCCGAAACATCAGTTGCGGGATTGAGGATGGGATCGGGTTTCTCAAGGCCAACGATTTTAACAGACGTAGAATAGTCAGTTCCGTCAAGATTATAGCTTGCGGTGATTATCGTTTCGCCATATCCTATGACTTTTATGAGTTTGTCTGAGGTTAAAACCGCAACATTCTCGTCAGAGCTTGTCCACTTGGCTTCGGAAGTTATGTTTTTACCTTTTAGCCAAGCTTCATAAGGATAGGCATACGGCACTCTTGAAGCGAATAGAGTAACATTGTCAGTACTCATCCAATCGCTCAAAGACTCGGATTCAAGTTTGATTTTTATATGGTTGACATCATTCTGATCCACAATAACAGTTAATTCTGATCCAAAGGGGATCAGCGGTTTCCCTTCGGGTCTGACAGCGATGGTCGTTTGACCCGTGGCGATAGCTTCAATCACACCGCTTTCGTTCACTGTTGCCACTTCAGGATCCGAAGATGACCATTCGAGTCGATAATTCTGAGGTTCTTCCGGATAGAATCTCAGTGGCACACTGAATGTTTCACCAATCAGAAGCGTGATTTTGCCCGGTATTATTTCAACATACCAGTCATCGGAGTCCGCTGAATTTTCTGACGCGGCATTTGCCGGGAAGATGCAGAAGACCGTCAAAAATGCAATCGCATATATCAATAATTTTTTCATAACCAGATGGAGTTTGAAAGATTAGACAAAGGATAGACTCAACACATAGGGATCATAAATATATGTTTAGTCTATAGTATAAACACATCGTTAAGGCTGAGCTTTAGGCTTATTGGGGAAGCCTCCTAAGATACCCGGGTTAGGAAAAAGATATTGATTTCCTCTGTGATTTAGAGAATCTTTAGCGGCAACATGCCCATTATTTGGGTTTCGTTCGGTGTAAAATTCCACTGCATTATTATCGATATAACACTCAGTGGTGTATGCATAGTATCCGTTGTAATATTCATCCATTCCCCAAACACAGTGGTATAAGGTTGGAAGATTTGTCGGCATGCCGGGATAAACAGGAAAATTTTCATGAAACCTCGCTCTGTCAATGAATCCATCTATTATCCAATATTGGAAATACCCCCATGTATAATTTTCATCTTTTTCATATGGTTGACAGAATGCAATGACAGGTGCTTTCGGTAGTCCTCCTGCTTGAACTAACGCCTGACTGCCAAGGACTAATTTCATTTTCCGGCATTCTTCATAAGTTGAGAAGAGATTAGAACCGGCAGAATAATTTAAATTTATGGTGTCCAAATTAAGTTTTTTGAGAGCCGCCTCCAAAACAGAAGGCCGCACTCGCCTTGTCACATCCTCTGTTCCCGTACCGCCATAGCCTCTATCGTCTAAAAAGTCTTGCGAGTTAAGAGCTGCATGAAGTTTTTTAACTTCAGATTTCACATAAGAACCGCTGTTTACTATATCTTTCCAATTTATAATGGTTCCATTTATAGAGTTAGTGGTTTGATAAAGAGCAAGCATCTTTGCAAGAGCGGTTGCGGCAGTAGTTACTGTCGCGGTCGAACCGTTCGGTCCAGCTCCCTTGATATCATCACAAGTCCATTCTGCATAACGATCGCATAAGAATTCTCCGGACTTGTCAGTGATTCTTAATACTGACCGATCGGGCCAGATGATTGTTCCGGGAACAGTGTCAATGACAACAGGATCTGAGGAGGATGCTGTGTAAACATTACGGAAAAAATTGCCGAGAACCGGGTTGTCGATAGAGTCTGAGAATTCGAGATGGCCTTTGGGAGAGATTGCGTAGACGCCGCCGTTCTTCCCTTCGGCGTCGAGCAGGGCGAAGCCCATGTTGTCGCTGTAGTTGACCAGATAGAGCAGAGTGTCCTGTTCGCCGGCACGCGTAGCCTCTGAGCATACGACCTGCACGTTCGGCTGACGCGAGACACCGCGTGTCTGCGGATCAATCTGACCTAACAATTCTTCGGCATAAGCCAACGCATACTCCAAGTTTGTTTTCGGAGTTTCCGGCTGAGCGCCCTGAGCCAACTCAGGCATCTCATTGGCGCATCCCATGCACACAAGGGCAAGGAGCACCGAGAAAAATAAGAGTTTCTTCATGATTGATAGTTTTTAAAAGTGTTATGTAATGAATGAGGAGAATATTTGATTGCTTAAGATCTGAGGAATCTTTTCAGTCACGAATTGCAGGGACGGTC
>CAYQQG010000174.1:0-3854 GCA_964419535.1 uncultured Sangeribacter sp. | reverse complement strand
ATATTCCGGCCCGCGGGCGCGTCCTTCGATTTTGAACACCCTCACGCCGGCGTCGACCATTTTGTTGAGAAAATGGATGGTCTTGAGGTCCTTGGGAGACATTATATATTGATTCTCGACGGCCAACTGCTCGCCGGTCTCGCGGTCAGTGACCTCATATGAACGGCGGCAGATCTGATTGCAGGCACCGCGGTTTGCCGAAGAATTCATCTGGTGGAGACTCATATAGCATTTGCCGCTGACAGCCATGCAGAGAGCGCCGTGGCAGAACATCTCCAGGCGGATCGGCTTTCCGCCGGGACCGCGAAGGCCCTCCTTCTCAATTTGAGCGTGAATTTCGGCGACCTGCTCCATGTTAAGCTCGCGGGCAAGCACCATGACGTCGGCAAATTGAGAATAGAACCTGACAGCAGCGATATTGGTGACATTCACCTGAGTCGAGATGTGAATTTCCTGACCGATGCCGCGGGCGTAGAGAATGACCGCGATGTCAGAGGCTATGACGGCCGAAATACCGGCCTCCTTGGCCGCATCGACAATCGAACGCATCTTCTCCATGTCAGAGTCATAGATGATCGTGTTGACGGTCAGATAGGTTTTTACACCATGCTCTTCACACGTCTCGACAATCTTCCGCATGTCCTCGATTGAGAAATTCGAACTCGAGCGCGAACGCATATTCAGTCCTTCGATTCCGAAATAGATCGCGTCCGCGCCGGCTTTCAGCGCGGCGCTCAGAGATTCCCAGCTCCCGACGGGAGCCATTATTTCAAAATCCTTACGATTCATTGCTGTTTGGTTGGTTTCTTGGCTGTATAGATAGTTGCGACACCCGGAGTCATAGATTTCCATCGGGCGCCGTCAAAACCGGCTTCGGTCATAATACGGGTCATCGCAGCGCGCTGAGGAGCGGCCTCGATGCTTTCATGAAGATAGGAATAGGCTCTCGGATCGCCGCTCACAAGACGTCCGGCCACAGGAATAAGTCCCCGGGTATAGATCCGGTAGCCTGCAAGCGGAAGCCATGCCGTCGGCTGTGAAAGCTCGATTACGCACAGGACTCCGCCGGGCTTTAGGACCCTCAGCATTTCGGAATACCCCTGACGGAGATTCTCGAAGTTTCTGACGCCGTAAGCGACAGTTATAAGATCAAACCTGTCATCCTCAAAATTCATCTTCAGAGAGTCTCCCTGAACGAACGAGAAAAGAGCCCTTTCCGGCTCGGGCAGGGCAGATAGCTTCTCACGCGCAATCCTGAGCATCCCTTCCGACAGGTCGAGACCGTGGATATGGGCATGAGGGAAACGGTGGTGGAGAGCGAAAGCCACGTCGCCCGTTCCGGTCGCGACGTCGAGAATCGTCTCCGGAGAGTGACCCAACAATTCGGAAGCGATCTTGAGCGCCCGGTTGCGCCAATGAGTGTGCATTCCCAAGCTCATGACGCTATTCATAAGGTCATAGGCCGGCGCTATGGAGTCAAACATCTGTTCGACCTGTCCCCCCTTGGCCGAATCGCCGCCGTAAGGCATTATTTTTTCAGCGCCCTCTTTGCCGGTATTTTCTTTCTCGATATTTTCCATTGTGCTTATCCGTTATGAATCACGGTTCTCAGGAAAGATGCTTGACGAATGAGCGGCGGCGGCGGTGCTGACGCGGATTGAACGCTTCCCATTGGTTCTGAACCTTGGAATTGGTCTCCATTTCGGGGTTTGATTCCGCAAATTTATACCCTTTCCTCTGATATTGAGGGATAAGGTCGACAAACAGGAGAGCGTTCACGCCTTTTGCCTGATATTCCGGCTTGACGCCGACAAGAAGAAGGTCGACTCTATCGTTTTTGCCTTTCAGGCCCTTAAGCAGATGAATCCAGCCGAACGGGAACATCTTTCCGCCGGATTTCTGAAGCGCGCGGCTCATTGAGGGCATCGAGATGCCGACACCAACCAATTCCTCATTGGAATCCACGATAAGAGTCACGAGATCGAGATCGAGAAGATTCAGATATTCATCAATATATTTGTCTATCTGACGGTCCGATAGCCGTGAGAATTGATAGAGGTCTTTATATGACTCATTTATGAGCTCAAAAAGTTTGCGGCCATACTCCTCCTTGATTTTCTTTCTGGAGGTGTATTTCAACACTTTAAGTCCATATTTCTTCTTGACGATCTCGGCGATGCGGAGATGCTTCTCCGGGACTTCGTCGGGCACGGGCATCAGGAACTCGATCCAATCCGATTCCTTTTCATATCCGAGCCGCTCGATATGGCGTTCATAATAGGGATAATTATAGATTGTCGCCATTGTCGAAAGCTCGTCGAAGCCTTCGATCAGACAGCCCTCTTTGTCAAGGTCGGTGAACGAGAGAGGCCCGATGACTTTCTCCATACCTTTCTCGCGCGCCCATTTCTCTACGGTCGTGAGCAATGCTTCCGAAACTTCCTCGTCATCTATAAAATCGACAAATCCGAATCGCGCGGCCTTCATTCCGGAGGATTCGTTGACCTGGCGGTTGATAATGGCCGCGATGCGTCCGGCGGGTTTTCCGTCTTTATAAGCCATGAAATATTCGGCCTCGCAGAAGTCGAACGCCGGATTCTTGGCCGGGTCGAGGCTCGCGACTTCGTCGATTATCAACGGCGGAACGAAATATTCATTCCCTTTATACAGATCGATACCGAATTTGACGAACTTTTTCAGATCGCCCTTATCAGTAGATATTTTCTTTATTTCTACCATAACGGATTTTCTACCTTAAGAAGGCCCGGCTTTATCAAACCTGAGACCCGAAAATCTTAAAAAATTTATAAACCGGCTTTCTCAACCGGATTCTGAGAGGCTCGGACGGAGTTTTTTCCCTTTATCCGGCAAGGAGGAAGACGACCACGAGAATGAGCGCGATGACGGCGCCGAGCAACAGATAGAGGGCCGTCGACGAGCGCTTGTTCATATCGAGCTGCAGATCCATGAAACTTCGGTAAGGATGTGCCTTGTCAATAGCCTTGTTGGCTATCTTGCGCAACCGCGGAAGTGACTCCGGCAGATTGTCGAGGACTTCGGTGAGAATGAGGCCATAGCTCTCGATGTCGGCACGCGTGTCCTGTTCGGAAAGCGAAGAGGTCTGGTCGTATCCGACATTTATGAGCTTCAGATTCTCATTATATTCCGTGAAGATAATCGAATCGGGAGTGATCGGATGATGAACGATATGGTTCTCCTGTATATAATCGAGCGCGTCGAGCAACTGGGTTTTCAATCGATGCACGATTCTCGGCGTCAGACGCTTTTCGTCGATCAGGCGTCTGAGGCTATATCCATAGACGTCATCGGTGATGATAGCCTTCCCGACCCCGGGAACGTCCTCGAAATCGTTGACCATGACGATATTCGGGTGGGCAAGGTTATATCGCGTCTCGAATTCCTTTTCGAGCATGTCGATATATTTCGGGTTGTCCGCATATTGTTTCTTGAGCGCTTTGAGCATAACCCATTTCCCGTGTTTGCGAACTGTGTAGACGTCATAGAATTCCTCTTCCCATTCCGGAAGCAACGTCAGGTCGCTCCACTTCCCTGTGGGATCGTCGATCGCTATCTTTTTCTCTTCCTTGCTTATATAACCGGGGTAATTAGTATCGCTCATAAGTGTGTTTTTTAGTTATACGGACCGGTCTTGCCGGCAGACCGGTCCGATATTGACTTATATTCTGTAATCTATAACAATCAAACTGCAAAAATTGATGAACCCGCTATGAGGCTATTCTCAATTAATGATGTCGAAATGGGTATATTTCCTCAGACATTCAGGCACGATGATGCCCTCGGGAGTGTGATTGTTCTCAAGCATGGCGGCCATG
>CAYQQG010000173.1:0-3980 GCA_964419535.1 uncultured Sangeribacter sp. | reverse complement strand
GCCACCCAAGATAAACACGTTTCCATCGATAAAATGGTGTTGGTCAAATAGGCGGTATATCTTGAAAAAACGGGATTGATTTCTCAGCTCAGAGATGAAACCGGCGGGTTCAGAGGATTAGGCAAAGTCGATAAAATCTTTGTTGATAATCCTAATCTCATGTATGCGATGCAAGGAGAATCAACAAATATTGGGAGTGTTCGCGAAACGTTTTTCTACAACCAAATGAGAGTCAATAATGAAGTGACCTCCTCAAAAAATACTGACTTCCGTATCGATAAATACAGCTTCGAGATAGGAGGTCCGAAAAAAGGTCAGAAACAATTGCAGAACGATCCCGATGGGTATATAGTCAAAGATGACATAGAGTTCGGTCATGCCAACATAATTCCTCTCTGGCAATTCGGACTTAACTATTGAGACGGGTTCAGAAAAGGACTTTGCTGATTTGAGAACCTCGGCGGCAGATGTAGATACCTTTGACGGGGCGGCTGACCTTAAGGCCTTCGAGGGTGTAATATTCCACCTCGGAATCCCCGCCGTCTGAAACCACACCGACGCCGGAATCATTATCCGGAAGTTTGAAAGACTTTTTCGCGCTTTCATAAGAACTGTTCTCGCCGTCCGTTGCGGTCACGGTGAATGCTCCGGACAATCCGTTCGGAAGATCATCAATCCTATATGATGTTACGTTTCCGACATGAAGCGGGTAGCCCGGAATCAACGAATAAACGGTCTTTGTTCCATATTCGATCTCGCAGTCATCAATATAATACAGAACTCCGTTGATTCCCGTCACACGGAGCCTTACTGCTTTTACACCATCCGGAAGATTGTCGAATGTTATTCTTTTCCCGTTGGCGTTCAGTTTCGGTCCGTGGGCGGCATATTCCTCCCAGACGCTGTCGACTCCCCTCTTTATATAAATCGTAACTTCCGGGAGAAGCACCGGCGTCCCTTCTGAAAAGGCTTTGCACCAGAATGAAAATGCCGTTATGGGTTCGTTGATCATCGGAGAATCGACATATCCTCCCGTCTGCAGGAACGTCAACGAAGGGGCCGACTCACCGACATTGCTGTCCGAATATGACAGCATCATGGAATTTGTTGACCACCCCTTGAGATTTTTCAGTCCGTCATCAAAACCATTGCTGATCGAATTGCTTCCTCCCTCCTTTTGTTCGTATACGGAGACAATATAATCGGAAGCATTGGAGACCGCCGTCCAATTTGCTGTCAGTCCGGAGACCGAAATGTCCGACACGGTGAGATTCGTGGGAGCGGAGATCACACTGCCCGAAGTCGACACCTTGGCGTTGAGTGTGCCGTCCCTCTCCTCAATATTGGAGATGCTGAGAAAGAATGAATTGTCATTCCAGGCTTCAAGATCTGGATGAGTGTCGACAGTGACCTTGCGGATCCCTCCCGCTCCGGGGAAGGAATGATATGCGCGGGAGTCACTATCCTTTTTGCCGCCCGCTTCGATCAGATCCACATATTGTTTTGCAGGATCGTCATTGACTACGTTCTGATTCCAGACTTTATTTGAATAATTCACATGCCATAAAAGCATTCCGGTTCCGGGAATATACTTGTCCCAACCGGTCTTGTCGCGATATT
The DNA here is from genome assembly GCA_964419535.1 of uncultured Sangeribacter sp. GTDB lineage: Bacteria > Bacteroidota > Bacteroidia > Bacteroidales > Muribaculaceae > Lepagella. The sequence goes on along the minus strand of CAYQQG010000173.1, from coordinate 2,360 downwards.
CGATAAAATATTTTTCATTATCGTCTGACGTCGAAAGCACATAGCCGTCATCGTCTGAGATACTTTTCATTGCAATCGTCCGGTTTCCGGCAAGTTCAGGCGCCTCTGACCACCCGAGAGCATAGCGTTCAAATCCGGAATACATCGGCGGCGTCCGGCTATCATTGTTATACGAGCCTTGGTCCATAACCGACCAGTTTCCCGGCGTGAAAGCTTTTGTATATGAGGTCGCATACAGGTCCGGCAGACCGAGAACATGTGAAAATTCATGAACAAACGTTCCGATTCCGTCCGGCTCTTTCTTTTGCCATTCATTCGTACATGCATACTTGCCTAAGATTTTACCGTCGAGTCTGATCGGAGTCTCGGATGCGGCCCTTATATCCCATGAATGCGGCCATATCGAAGACGGAAGTCCCCCGGAGGCCTCCCCTCTTCCGGCATAAAAAACGAATACATTGTCGATATTTCCGTCACCGTCACGGTCATATTCTGAGAAGTCAATCTTGTCGTCGAGTTTCATGCATGCCTCGACAATCATTGCCGCCGGGTTCATGTCGTTGCCGTTTTTGTCATTGCCTCCATAATACGCCATCGGTTTTCCGAGAATAACCGGTCCATAGACATCAAAATAAGGCTGGAATTTCCCCCTTGAATTTTCGATGAAATATTCACGGGCCGAGCCGGTCCCTTCCCAATCCGAAAAACCGTCTTCATTGAGCATACGGCTGAAATAATCATACGGGTCATATCCTTCATTGAATCCGACATCCGAGAACTCCACAAGAATCACCACACCCCGCTGCTCCCCCCGAAGCGGAAAGGCCGAATCCGGGAGCAAACCGAATGAACCCGTATCCTTTCCGTTCACCTTGCGCAATGGGCTATAAACTTCATTCAGCTCGGAAATTCTTTGGAAAGAGGACCGGAGGAGCTGAGCTTTGTCAATCTTATGTAAATATGAATTTGTAACGGCGTCACGGTCCGACGGATTTGAAGCCTGGATCCGTGAAGGACGCAGAGTGCCGTTCATGCTGTCGCATTCCGCAAAATATAATCTTTCATTCAGCTCCGAAAGCACATACCCGTCTGCGGTCGTAATGAAATGGCCGTTTTCATCACCATATATAATTACATCCACAGAGCCCCCACCGGGCTGTTCGAACTTTATCACGCCCGGTTTCGCCGGAACCGCCATGGCTTTAAAACCGGAAAAGCACATAGCCGAAATACAAACCGAAACTAAGAATTTATAAATATATTTCCCGGATAAAAATTTCATAAGATAATTAAAATTACGTTAATAGCGCACTCATTTTAATAAGAAGGTCTCCGGATTCTCTCCGGAGACCACTTTGATATTTTGTTCAGACGAAAAGACTGAAATGATTACTGCTGTCTCTTGCCTGAGAATTTAAGGGCATATCCGCTCTCACCGCCAACGGTCACGTAGGGATAGTAGTAAGACATCTCTCTGTTCTTCGAGATTGTCACCTGAGCCATTGGAACTTCATCGGGGTTAGTAAGGATGAATTCTCCGGTTGTCAGACGGCTCACTTTATAGACTGTGCCGCCGCCGCTCGAGAAGAATGTTGTGTTGTCAGCGTTATACGGTGTGACAATCACATACTCGTCAGAGCTTCTTTCTACTCTGATCTTCATGCCCGGATAAGTCTCAACGTCAATTGCAAGGCCGGTGATTTGCAAAGAGCCGGAACCGATATAATAACCGGCAACCATTCCTGCAAGATCCGGATTTGGCTCATCATTATGATTACAAGATGTAAACATCACTCCTGACACGACCAGTGCAAGAAGAAGAGAAAGAAGTTTAGTACAAGTTTTCATTCTTTAGATATATTATAGTGAAAAAATTTCTAATTTTTCTGCCACTTGGAGACTCGTTCAAAAATTGCCTATACGTCAAAAATTGTGCCTCCCAAGTCTAAACTTTTTGCAAAAGTAAAACTTAATTTTCTAATTTACAAAACAATATGTCTCCAATGTGGCGACACTATAAAAAAAGTCGGGGATGAAAATCATAATGATTTTCATCCTCGACAAGGTATTTTTAGTTAGAGCCTACTTCAGATTATAGCCTACATCTGAAAGCAAGGTCTGACTTTTCGGTTGAAATCACTGAACTTCGACAGCCTCGACGTCTATGATTGCTTCCGGAGCGTCAGTCACCTGAAGTTCGGCGAGCTCATCCTTGTTAGCGACAACCAGACGGTTATATTCGCGCAGACCGGTACCGGCCGGGATGAGGTGACCGCAGATGACGTTCTCCTTCATGCCCTCGAGATAGTCGGTCTTGCCGTTGATAGCAGCTTCGTTGAGCACCTTGGTGGTCTCCTGGA
>CAYQQG010000172.1:0-4001 GCA_964419535.1 uncultured Sangeribacter sp. | reverse complement strand
GGCGTCGCCGACATCGTCAGCGTGTCGACGTTCACCTTCAGCTGTTTCAGTTTCTCCTTGACGGCGACACCGAACTTCTGCTCCTCATCCACTATCAGCAGGCCGAGATCCTTGAATTTCACCTGTTTGCCGATAAGTTTGTGGGTGCCGATGATAATATCTATTTTCCCGGCGGCGAGATCTTCTAAAATCTGCTTCACCTCTTTGGGCTTGCGAGCCCGGGAGATGAACTCCACCCTGACCGGGAGGTCCTTCAGACGGTCTTTGAAGGTATGATAATGCTGCATGGCGAGCACAGTTGTCGGCACGAGGACGGCAGTCTGTTTCGAGTCGACAGCGGCCTTGAAGGCAGCTCGGATAGCCAGCTCGGTCTTTCCGAAACCGACATCACCGCAAATCAGCCTGTCCATAGGCCTGGGCGATTCCATGTCGGCTTTTATGTCGGCCGTCGCCTTGAGCTGGTCGGGGGTGTCTTCGTAAGCGAACGAGGCTTCGAGTTCATTCTGAAGGTATGAATCGGGCGAGAACCGGAAGCCTTGTTCCTCCCGCCGGGCCGCATAAAGACGTATAAGGTCGCGGGCCATATCCTTCATCTTTTGCTTGGTGCGGTCCTTTATGCGCTGCCAGGCGCCGGTTCCGAGTTTTGAAATCTTCGGCGGCACACCCTCCTTGGCCCTATATTTCGACAGCTTGTGGAGAGCGTGGATGCTGACAAGAATTATATCATCGTTCTGATAGAGAAGTTTGATCAATTCTTGAGGGCGCCCGTTGACATCCGTCTTTATGAGACCTCCGAAACGTCCGATTCCGTGGTCTACATGGACTATATAGTCACCCGGCTCAATCTGGTTCAATTCCTTGAGTGAGAGAGCTAACTTGCCACTCCGCGCTTTGTCGGACCGCAGAGTGAACTTATGAAAACGGTCGAAAATCTGATGATCGGTGAAGAAACAGCGCTTGAGCTCGCGATCGACGAATCCCTCATGGATTGTCGGGCCGACAGGCGTGAATTTGATTTCATCGCCGCGTTCTTCAAAGATGTCACGAAGACGGTCCGTCTGCAACGACGAGTCCGAGAGTATGAAAATCTCATAACCTTCGTTTATGAATTTAGAGAACGAATCGGCTATAAGATTGAAATTCTTATGGTAGAGGGTCTGAAGCGAACAGTCGAAATTAATTTCTGCCACTGAGGCGCCGGTTTCATTTTTCTCCGAAGGCAAGCCGCTGACCCCATATTCAACTGTCTTGGCCGCCGTGAATGCTTCCTTGAATTTTTCGAAATCGACAACATTATCCATAGCGTCCGGCTCTCCCTCATCGGCAATCAGTGCCGCCTCCGAAAATTTTTCATTGCATATCTCATTCACCCGGGCGAGTGCGAACGACGGTGAATTGGCAATTATTATCAGTTCGGATTCTTTTGAACTCTTCCGATCTAACAAAGAGATGAACTCAGGCAACGAGACACCGGTCTTCGAATCGGCATGATCGGCGGGGATGATTGAAATTTCCGGCAAACGGTCGACTGAAAGCTGGGTCTCGACATTAAAGGATCGTATAGAGTCAATCTCGTCGTCGAAATAATCGAGACGATATGGATATTCAAAAGCATAAGAGAAGACATCGAGAATCGAACCGCGGCGGGCGAACTGACCCGGTTCGTAGACATAGTCAACCTCCTTGAAACCCAATTCACGAAGGCGTTTGACCGTGTCCCCCATTATATTCCGGGTTCCGGAACGCAACTGGAGGGTCGAGGAAGCGAGCGTGTCGGGAACGGGCACCTTCTCCGCCAATGCTTCGGGAGAGGTCACGATCCACCGCAAAGATGAGGAATTGCGAATGGCATCGAGTGTCTCTGTCCGCAGAATCCGCGCCGGGGGATCGGGCTGACCGAATTTTATATTGCGCTTGTATCCGCTCGGGAACACGGCGACACTATTGGCCTCACCCGAGATATGGACAAGGTCATTATACAGATAACCGGCGCTCTCTTCGTCGTCGGCCACAATCAGATAGGGGAGAGCCCTTTCCCTGAGGCCGGCAAAAAGCATCGCCGGCGAACTCCCGGGGAGTCCGCGAAGGCGCAACCGCCGAATTTTTCGATCGGCCAGTAATTTATGTATCCGGCCGATGCGATCTGATGTTGCAAAAAGCGCATCGGCCTCACTCAATGTCATCATATTCTATTCGGCAATTATTCAGAGCCGGGAATCTCTATTTTATAAGACCTCTTTCAGGGGCCTTATTTCTTGATTTTTAGAATTTTTTTGTAAAGGCCGGGAGTATGGAAAATCTCTATGGCTTTTGCAATTCCGGGATCCGTGACGAGTTCGCGGCGGACGCGCCCTTCGCCGGGGAAATAGCGCGAGGCGATTTCCTCAGTTAGATATTCCTCTATCTGGCCGCGCTTGGAGAGCATGTCGCTCTTCAGGTCACGGTCAAGCTGTTGCTCGAGCTGTTCGATTGTGGCCTTAACTTCGGGTGATAGATAGCCTTCATTTTCTGCCGTCTCGCGCAACTGGTCTATAATTTCGTTGCAGACCTTGTCGTATTTGAAGTTTTTCGGGTCGATTGAGTTTACAAAATCCTCAAAATCCTCATCGCTCATTGCGATAGCTTCCGGACTTTCCGGAGCTGGATGAGTGGCGGCATACTTGGTCGCGTAATCGAAAATGTGTCCTCCCACAACCAGTCCGTACAGCAATGAGGAGACATTGGGAACTGAAACTGTCGAATCGGGCGTGAGACCTCCGCCGTCACGGACTTCGCGGCCAGCTTTGGTGTGATAGACGTTTGTCAGAGAGTCCGGTGTACGCGCAACGCTCCCGTCCGGATTCCTGTGAGAATAATCAAGAGCCTGAATGAGCCGCCCGGACGGAGTATAGTATTTTGAGAGTGTCACCTTGAGCAATGAGCTGTAAGGCAACGGACGTGTGCCCTGGACAAGTCCCTTGCCATAGCTTCGCGACCCCACCAACACGGCGCGGTCAAGATCCTGGAGCGCGCCGGCCGTGATCTCTGACGCAGAGGCCGAACCGCCGTCGATCAGGACCGCCAGCGGAATATCGGGAAGCATCGGGTTCCGCCGCGTCTTGTATACACGCTCGGCGGACGCGGATTTTCCTCGCGTCTTGAGAACCTCAGTCCCTTTGGGGAGGAAGTTGCCGAGAATATCGATTGCCGATTCCACGAGTCCTCCGCCGTTTCCGCGAAGGTCGAGAACAACATATTTCACATCGGGATTGCCGGCGAAGGATTCGAGCGCGGCCCTGACATCATCGGCCGAACTTTCGACAAACTGATTCAGTTTGACATATCCGACATCACCGTTTACGACACCGCTCCAGGGGACCGGCGGATCAGCGACTTTCTCGCGCTGGAGTGTGAACGTCAGGATTGAATCCGGTCCGACGTACGGACGGTTAACAACGACCGTCACGTCCGTTCCGGGCTGTCCGCGCAAAAGTGAGGATGTCTTTCCCGAAGGGAGACCGAGAGCGGAAACGCTGTCGATTTTCAATATGAGGTCTCCGGCTTTCAATCCGGCTTTGAAGGCAGGCGAACCGACGATCGGCTCGCTTATATAGGTGTTGCCGTTCAGCTCCATTATGTATGAGCCTATGCCCCCCCATTCGCCCGTCGTCAGACGTTCAAGAGCCTCTTTGTCTTCGTATGAATAATATTCAGTGTATGGATCGACGGTTGCCAACATTCCGCGAATGGCAGCCTTGAAAGCCTCGTCCGTGCGGATCGAGTCGACATAATTCTCTTCCAATTCGCGGGTGAGCGCATTGAAGATCGAAAGATTGCGCAGATAGGCCTCGTCATGGCTCAGTTCGGGTTGGTTATCAACAGCCGACAAAGCGACAGAGACCGCGAACACGCAACAGGCCGCGGCCATTAACAGCGGCCCGCGCCGCTTTGAATTATATTTCATATTTTTATTCTTTTTCTGTAAATGACATTTCTATTACTCTTCCTGAAGTTTTACTATA
>CAYQQG010000171.1:0-4047 GCA_964419535.1 uncultured Sangeribacter sp. | reverse complement strand
TATAAACCAGCAGATTTACAGTCTGCCCCATTTGGCCACTCTGGTATTCGCCCGTGTCGCCTGAGGTTTGTCCCCTATTGACACTGCAAAGTTAACAATAATTTTTGAAACTGCCCAAACTTTGCTTAATTTTTTTTGACTTTTCAATCATATACTCAAACGACGGAGCGTTCCGAGCAATTCCTGATTTATTGGTTTATCGTTCTTAATGGCCTTTGTGAACGGGACATAGACGATCTCATCGTTCTTTATTCCAATCATGACGTTGCGCTGGTCATCCTGGAGTGCATCGATCGCCGCTGACCCCATTCGCGAGGCGAGGATTCGGTCATGAGCTGTCGGACTGCCGCCGCGCTGAAGATGTCCGAGAATCGAGACTCTAACGTCATATCCGGGATATTCCTCTTCCACACGCTTTGCCAAACCCATTGCGCCGCCCGTGATCGGGCTTTCGGCCACAAGCACGATCGATGAATTTTTCGATTTGCGGAATCCGTTCTGAATCAGCTCGGCCAGCTGGTCGACCTGGGTTGAAATTTCGGGAATGATCGCCGCTTCGGCACCCGCGGCAATCGCACCGTTCAGCGCGAGGAATCCCGCGTCGCGTCCCATGACCTCGATGAAGAACAGACGCTCGTGGGAGGTCGCCGTGTCGCGGATTTTGTCGACACAATCCATAATTGTATTCAAAGCCGTGTCATATCCGATTGTCGAGTCTGTGCCGTAAAGGTCATTGTCGATCGTCCCCGGCAATCCGATAATCGGGAAATTGAATTCATTGGCAAAGATTCGCGCGCCTGTCAGTGAGCCGTCACCGCCGATCACAACCAGAGCGTCAATTTCATGACGCCGGAGAACGTCATACGCACACTGGCGCCCCTCCGGAGTCTCGAATTCCTTGCATCGGGCTGTCTTCAGAATGGTCCCGCCACGTTGGATGATATTCGATACGTTCTGGGTCGAAAATTCCTGGATCTCATCGGTGATAAGTCCGCGATAACCCCTGTATATGCCATACACCTTATAACCCGCGTAGATTCCGGCACGCGTAACCGCACGAATTGCCGCATTCATCCCGGGAGCGTCACCTCCTGAAGTCAGAATGCCTATGGATTTTATCTTCTGCATAGTCTATAGTTACTTAAATTATTTACAAATTTAATAATTTTTAGGTTTTTTGACAAATATATTGTATCTTTGAAAAGAATTCGTTTATCTCTGAAAAGATTAACACTTGGAAGATAAATGTGGTTCAGTTTTAAAGGCTCAGTTAATCATTTTGATTATCAATATGAAAGACTCTGATTCCATAGCCGTTTCCTCATCCGGCGGTCATTCTCCGGAAATGGCGGAAGACAATAAGGCCAAGTGTCCCAAGCGATTCGCAGCGACAGTCGGCACTTTCGACGGAGTTCATCTCGGTCACAGCATCGTGCTTGAAGCTCTTCGGAAAGCCGCCTCCGAACGCGGATTGGAACCTCTTGCAATCACCTTTGCCGATCATCCTCTGAGCGTGATCGCGCCATCCCGCCGGCCGCCTGCCATTATGTCAAGCGAAATGAAATTCCGGACTCTCCGAAGCCGGAACGTGGGCATTCACATTCTTGACTTCACCCCAGAAGAAGCATCGCTCTCGGCGGCCCAATGGCTCCGAAACCTCCATGAGCATCATCAAGTCGATTGCATAGTCATCGGATATGACAACACGTTCGGCCATGACGGCCGCTCGCTCTCGGCCAACGATTACATCCGGCTCGGAGAACAGACCGGAGTCGAAGTCATTGTCGCCCCCGAATTGGAAGGTGTCTCATCCTCAGCGATCAGACGGCTAATCTCCGAAGGGAGGATCGAAGAGGCGAACCGGATGCTCGACCACCCGCTGACACTTGACGGGACGGTGGCCGAGGGGGATCACATCGGCCGCCGGATAGGATTCCCGACAGCCAATCTCGCCCTGAGCTCCCCCCGCCACAGATCCCTCCCTCCTTTCGGCGTCTACGCCTCGGAGGTGACGCTCCCGGACGGCCGCTTATTGCCCGGAGTGACCAATATCGGCATCCGCCCGAGCGTCAGCGAGATCGCCCCAACTCCCGAGCCAAGGATTGAGACCTATATCCTCGGATATGACGGCCCTTCGCTATACGGCCAAAAGATTGAGGTCGGTCTGATCAGCTTTATGCGTCCGGAAAAGAAATTTCCCGGCCTCGATGATCTCAAGGCGCAGCTTCAGAAAGATATTGAGGCCCGGAAGGCGTTGATAAGTAATAAGTGATAGGTAATAGTGAATAAGTAATAGTGAATTAAAAATATATGAAAATAGTAAATTTTGCAGAACAGGACTCACTTGTGAGCCGATATATGATGGAATTGCGTGACGTTGACATTCAGCACGACCCCATGCGCTTCCGCACCAACCTAAAAAGAATCGGAGAAATCATGGCCTATGAAATCTCCCGGCATCTTGATTATAAGGACAAGGAAATAAAGACACCGCTTGGCCCGTGCGTATGCCGTGATATCGCGGACCGCGTCGTCCTGGCCACAATTCTTCGCGCCGGTCTGCCGTTCCATGAAGGTTTCCTCAGCTTCTTCGACCGCGCCGAGAACGCTTTCGTCAGCGCATATCGCAAATATAAGGAAAAAGGGGACACTTTCGACGTTCTAATTGAATATCTCGCTTCGCCTCTGATTGATGACAAGACCCTGATACTCGTCGACCCGATGCTCGCAACCGGTTCCAGCATGGAGCTTGCCTATAAAGCTCTTCTGACCAAAGGGACTCCCGGGAAGATTCATATCGCTTCGGTGATCGCCTCCGCACAGAGCATTGAATATGTCAAATCCAATTTCCCGGAATCCACGACGCTATGGGTCGGCGCCATCGACGACGAAGTCAATGCCCACAGCTATATCGTGCCCGGGCTCGGCGACGCCGGCGACCTCGCATACGGCGAAAAAGACTGACAATGACCATGACGCCGCGAACCTGAGCGAGCGGAGATTTCCCTAACACTTTTAGAGCCCTTTTTTTCTCTCAATATGATTCTCAATTCAATTGACATCCTCGACTTTAAAAATATTGCCGAAGCGCGTCTGGATTTCTCACAAGGAATCAATTGCCTCGTGGGATTCAACGGCATGGGAAAGAGCAATCTGCTTGAGTCTATCCATCTCTTGTGTCTGGCACGCAGAATGTCATCCATGCCGGAAAGCGCCCTCATCCGCCATGGGGCCGGAATGTTAGCCGTCAAAGGATCTTTCCTTTCCGACTCCGGGACAGAGGAAAAAGTCAGCATCGGAATTGTGAAGGGGAAAGGGAAATCGCTCAAGCGCAACGGAAAGGAATATCCTAAAATTTCTCAACATTTCGGGGCTTTCCCTCTCGTGAGCGTGACGCCGGACAACACCCGGTTGGTCACCGACGGCGCCGAAGAACGGCGAAAACTCATGGATATGGTCATCTCTCAGGCTGACAGTTCCTATCTGACCCACCTGATCCGATACAGCCGCGCCCTCGAAAGCCGAAACCGTATGCTCCGGGCCGGCGTCCGCGACAACCTTCTTTACGAGTCCGTTGAAAATTCTATGGCCGAGGCCGCGGCTGCCATTAACATCCAGCGCCAAAACTGGACTGCTGCGATCTCTCCACTCCTGAGTTCTTATTACGAACTGATTGCCGGAAATAAAGAACGCGTCAATATCGAATATTCGAGTGTCCTCAACGAGATGCCGCTCCCGGAAATTCTTGAAAGCAGCCGCCAGAAAGATCTGGTTCTGGGGTTCACTTCCCGTGGTGTCCACCGCGATGACCTGATCACCACGCTCGGCGATTACTCTATGCGCCGACTCGGAAGCCAGGGCCAGATAAAGTCTTTCACTCTCGCCCTGCGGCTATCAATTTTCGACTATATTAAAAACGCATCCGGAAAGACCCCGATCCTGCTGCTTGACGACATCTTCGACAAACTCGATGCCTCGAGAGTCGAACGCATTCTTGAACTCGTCAGCAGCTCCCCGAACTTCGGCCAGATTTTCATCACCGACACC
>CAYQQG010000170.1:0-4062 GCA_964419535.1 uncultured Sangeribacter sp. | reverse complement strand
AAGACCGCGCCCGCAATATGGAATATCTCAAAGAAGATATAAAGAAGCTGGAGCAAAAGGCAGCACCGGCAATAATCAACCTCCCAAAATACTACACGGAGACACCGGAACGGCTTAAACTTCTGGCCCGTAATATGGCTGATCAATACAGAGGATTAAAAGATCCGGAAGCAAAGAGAATGAAAGCTCTCTATCTCGACATCGCCGGGGCTCCTGAATACTTCCTGAAAAATAACTTGATTAAAGCAATATGATCCGCAAACTTCTCACCAGGGCGGCCGCCGTTGGACTGCTCGCCGTCCTGGGATTACTTGCAAATTATCTGCTTAAAGTCCTGATAGTCCTTATAGTTTTAATCGATGGTTTTTTAAGATCGTAAAAAAATGCAATTCAGATACACAAACATTAGAAAAATCAAAGGTTGCGATGTCGCCGCTGATCTGGTTGATGAAGCGGGAAATATCACAACGATATTTGCAATCTCAAAGAAAGATTTAAAACATTACTTTAGATCTCGCAAAATTCAACCTCTCTAATATCTCTCCGTCTTCGGGTGTTGTCGGTTGATTCGCGACAATACTCACAAAGTTAGCTAACACAGCGGGCAAAGGTGATAATCCGTTTCCACATTTTTAGACACACCTCCGCGCCTTATACGGTTAAAGTGATAAAAATGGCGGCCGTTGCACGAACGCAACCCTAAGCAATCGGTTAATTGCCCTCTCTTCTCAACTCCTGACCTGTGGAGTATAAATTACAAGGCCGTCGAGGTAGTGACGTAAAAACCCCGCTTTAATGGCCGTCAATTGAGCGAATCAAAAGACCCGCCGGAAATGCTCCGTCAGTGCATTCCCTTTGCATTGGGTTAAATGCTCCGTTGTTTCGTTCTGAATGGGTGCACACACTCAGAACGGGCCCGCGGATCCCGTCCGTTGCGGTTGATCCCGTTTCGGATGACAAAGTTATAAATCTTAAAACTCTTTAAACATGAAAGCAATAACATATACACAAATGATCAACGGTGCAAAATTTATGACATCACAGGCCGCCGATTTGAAGCAATACCGGATCAGGAACAAAGCAAACCAGATTAGTTGGGTTTATGCCCGGGCGCTCAGAAACGGCCGCGGTTACTTCATCGGGACCTATTCCGAGGCTTGCGAAAGATTCCCCGGTGCAAACATCCTCCGAGATGAAAGCGGTAAAAAACGCATCTGGGCGTTCAATGCCGAGATCGGCAAATATCCGAGAATCGAATTGATCATTATAAAATAACCACCGGCACAAAAGAAATAACGATGGAAGATAAAGCAATAAAATTAAATCAAATAATAGACTATGTAAACCGAATCTATAACCCTGGTTTCAACGTGGATCTATACGACGGAGTTTATTTAATAACCTCCCTTTCTCAAACGCTGGTAAACTTCAGCGGAACGGCCGAAGAATGTATCGCATGGCTTGAAGGTTGGCAGGACGCGGCCCGCTTAATGGAAAACCGCCACGGCTTAACATACGGAATGTTTGACATAATGAGAGGATAGCCCACAAAAGCAACCGACATGAAAGTTAAAGAAAATAAAGAGTATGCCGTTAACATCTACCTCCCTGACGGCGAATATTGGGATTATCAGCATATAAAAAGCTGTGTAATATCAAAGGCGCCCAATCTTGCCGAAATTATAACGGCAGCACACAAACAACTCAAAAGGCGCGTAAATGGTCGCTTGCATACTCCTGAGACCTTTTATTTTCAGGTGTGCGACATCGAAGAGTCTTTAATCGGTCGTTACATCTTCCGCAACGGCAAAGCGCGTAAAATAGCATAACCCACAAAAGCAAGAGAGATGAAACAGACAATAACAAGCAAAAGCGGCCACAAATACAACGTTAGCGCTTCAGCCTCACACGGTTTAACCGTCGTAACAATTACAGCACAAAGCGGATTATTACTTGGCACTTATCGTACCGATGAAGCCCCCGAAGAGGCAATTAGCGCTCTTTGTGAAGAATTGACAGCGTAACTTACATTCCCAGCTCCCGGCGGATTAACGACGGTCGGCACGTCGGCGGGGAACTATTAATAAAAACTTAAAAGATGAAACAGAACGAAATTATTGCAGCCCTCCACGCTCAGTTAAAAGAAGCAGCGCAAACGATCTTTAACCGGCTCGAACTCAACCCGGGGAGATATTCAGCGGCCGAGATTGAGAAAGCGTTGAATCTTTCGGAATCTTTCGGAGCGTTCAATCAGCTGAATTTTGCCGATCTCCAAAAGAGACTGACAGAGGCCCGCGAAGCATTCGACGCGGTTAATGATAACTATCATCTGGAATGTGTTGAACTCGCTAAAAATTCAACGCCGAGATCGTTAAATTCTCAGATCAAGACAGCAGCGCTCGAATACAACTGCGCATTGGCACGGGTTAAAACGTGCGAGAATAATCTCGCTAAAGCGTATGAGATCGAAAGAAAGTCAACCGGCTTAACCGACATCGTTACTATCTCTTTTGACACATTCCGCGCTTCAATGCCGTCCGCCCTGGTATTTGCAAAGCTGATCGAATGGGAAAAAGAATTTAAGATTAAGACAGCCGACAAGGCCGTATTTGTCAAGGAAGAGGAATCAGAGGTTATAGGGTCATGCGTTGTCGAATTTCCGAAGGAAGCAAAATTTATCACTGATTATTGTAGCGCTGATTTTTATCGTCCGCTTCTGGCCGGTGTGCTTCTCGACGCTGAAAATAGTTGCATTGTCGCAACCGATACACATGTATTAACCGAGATGCCCGTTGCTATTTCCGAGACCGAGGGCGAACCGCTGAAGCTGGTAATAGATCCGAAGATCATAAAAGCAGTGGCCGGGAAACGTTGTGCGGTTAAATTCCTCAAAGACGCCGAAAAGAATATCAGTATAAGAACCGAGGAAGAGGATGTTTACACTTGTGAAAATATCCGCGGCCGTTATCCCGATTATAGGCGTGTTTATCCCAAAGTCAACCGGGATGGATTGGCGGAACTCACAAAAGAGGGGATTAAAGCGCTTGCCAATTTTGCTAAGGCAACCGTCAAGCAGACAAATGAAAAGAAGGGAGATAAAGTTTGCATAAAGATCACAATCCCGGCCTATTCAGCCGAAGGAACGGCAATCTATTTTGATGATGTTTATCAGGCCGAGAAATGTGTTAAATTCGCCGTCAAAGGATCTCCGAAAATTGACATCGTTTTCGGGATAGATGCGTTAAATCTGTCAATCGTCACAAAGAATTGGAACGGCTGTCTGTGGTTTACCGATCCGAGCCGTCCGATCGTGTTTGACAATAAAAACACGGCTTGCACAATAACAATGCCTATGCAGTTGTTAGACTGCACTTCGTCGAACTCCGGATCTTGCGCCGGTGTCGTGGATGCACTCAAGCGCCACAATTACGACATTACCGAACCAGACGCAAAGAAGGAAGAACCGGAGGAAGAACCTGAAACCGTTGACTCCGAAACGGTTGATATGATTGTAGAGCTATTAGAGATCTTCGCTAAAATAGGCGCTATTCTGGCAATGTGCGCAAAGATGATTGAGATTGAAAATATAGCGCTAAATGCTGATATACCTCTGGAGGATCCCGCGCCACCTATAAAGAATATCGGCGCTGGTCCTGAAGAGATAAAGTCTCCCGAATATGATATTGTCTCTAAGGACCGAGATCCGATCCCGAAAGCGAAGAAAATAGTCATCCTGACCGTCGAATGGCCACCGGAGAAGGCCGAGAAGAAAGATATATCCATTTATCCCCGCTTATCAGCTCCCCACGATCATCATACCAATTTTCCGGATCCGAGAAAATGGTTTAATGCAAATTCTCCGCCCGAGATGATGAATTAACCGGATTTTTAATTAACTTTACAAACTCAAAATTACAGAAAATAATGTTAGGAATAATCGTCTGGGCCATATTGATTGTCGTCATGATGACTATGATCATGCCCGAAATATGGATAGTGTTTATTATTAGTGGGATCGGCTATCTGGCTTTGTGGCTGGCCTGCCACTGGATTAAGGAGAAA
>CAYQQG010000169.1:0-4142 GCA_964419535.1 uncultured Sangeribacter sp. | reverse complement strand
GCCGCGCGGTTCGGTGAGATTGTCGCTCATAAGACCTACGCATTCATTTCCGACGGCGGCGTTCAGGAAGAGGTTTCCCAGGGCGCCGGACGCATAGCCGGAGCGTTGGGACTCCATAATCTCATTATGTTCTATGATTCCAACAAGGTTCAGCTTTCGACAAAAGTTGAGGAAGTTACCACAGAAGACACAGCGGCTAAATATCGTTCTTGGGGATGGAATGTTCTTGAAATTGACGGCTGCGATCCCGAAGCGATAGATTCCGCCCTGAGAGTCGCCCAGGCCGAGGAAAAAAGACCTACACTTATTATAGGTGACACGGTCATGGCCCGTAAGGTTGTCAAGGCAGAGGGGGGAACTCTCGAAGGAGCCGTGTCAACCCATGGCCAGCCGCTTTCAAAAGCCGGCGCGTGCATGGACTCGACAGTGCGCAACCTTGGAGGCGACCCGGAGAATCCGTGGGTAATCTTTGATGACGTCAAGGAGATGTATGAAGCCCGCAGGAAAGAACTCGAAGCCAAAGCTGACGAATGGAAAGAGAAATTCAGGGTTTGGAAAGAGGAGAATCCCGAGGATGCGAAACTTCTCGGGGAATACATGAGCGGTAAAAATCCCGAATTGAATCTCGATGAAGTTGAGATCAAACCCAACGTAGCCACAAGAACGGCCTCGTCCGCAATTTTGAATTATCTCGGCAAGCATGTCGGAAACATGATCGTTTCGAGTGCTGACCTCGCGAATTCAGATAAGACCGACGGTTTCCTGAAAGCAACCGGCGCGCTGAAGCGCGGTGATTTCAGCGGAGCCTTCCTTCACGCCGGTGTCTCGGAGCTGACCATGGCTTGCCTGATGAACGGCATAGTTCTCCATGGCGGAATGCAAGCCGCTTGCGGCACATTCTTTGTGTTCTCGGATTATATGAAGCCCGCGATCCGCATGTCGGCTCTCATGGAATTGCCCGTAAAGTATATCTTCACGCACGACGCGTTCCGTGTTGGAGAAGACGGACCGACGCATCAGCCCGTCGAACATGAGGCACAGATGCGCTTGCTTGAGGAGCTTCATAATCTCAGCGGGAAGCGTGCGGCTCTCGTCCTGAGACCGGCCGATTCCGCCGAGGTTCTTGAATGCTATAAACTTGCAATGGCCACGACTGACCGTCCGACAGTCCTTATTCTTTCGCGCCAGGATATCGAAGACATTCCCGCCGCGGACAGAAAGGAACAGGCAAAAGGTGTCGCTAAAGGCGGATATGTGGTCTATGAACCCGAAGGGGATGCTGACGTCACGCTTGTAGCGAACGGAAGTGAGGTGTCGCTGTCAATGAAGGCTGCCGAGGCATTAGCCAATGAGGGGATCGGCGCGAGGGTCGTTTCCGTCCCTTCAATGGGAGAATATCTCGATCAGCCTGAAGAATATCGGAACAGCGTGATCCCCTCAGACGGAAAAGTCTATGGCATCACCGCCGGGCTCCCCTCGACACTTTTCCCGCTTATGAGAGGAGATTGGAAAGTCTTCGGCATGACACGGTTCGGTGCTTCCGCTCCGGCGAAAGTGCTTGATGAGAAATTCGGATTTACACCCGACAACATCGTCCGGGAGGTGAAATCCTTTCTCAAAAAGGCATAAGACGGAGGCAAAAAACGGTATCATACAGGCATAAAACTCTAAAAAACTTAAAAAAATGAAATTTTTTAGAGAAAATGTTAAACATTTTTAGAGTAAATTATGTTTGTTAAATAAATTTAACTAACTTTGCACCGTCAAAATTATCTCTATTTTGACCGAAAATAGGGATAAATGACAAAAAAAAGCGAAATTCAATGGGTTTATGGATTGCAAAAAGATTCAAAATCCGTTTTCAGAAGAGTAGCCCCAATTTAGACATATCATTAATTACCACTATTTTTAAATTGTTGTTCTATGAAAAAAAGTGTATTACTCGCTCTCGCAGCCCTCGCTCTTGGCGGTGCCACTGCATCAGCTCAGCAGCCTGTGACTTTCGAGCCCGACTGCTCTCAGGGTTATCTCGAGAACAGAAACCGCGACAACTGGTTCATTACAGCTGAAGGCGGTACAACTTTCCTTATGGAAAAACACGATATCAACGCTCCTTTGAAGGATCGTTTCGGTGGTGCCGCTGCCCTCTATGTAGGTAAGTGGGTATCCCCGATCGTAGGTTTCCGCTTCGGTGCCAACTGGATCATGCCGAAGGGCGCAACCGGCGCTGACGGCCTCTATCGCAAAATGAATGCTCAGCCCTGGGATAACGGTTACTATCCCAAAAAATTCATGGGCCTTGGTCCTGAATTCGATATGCTCATCGACATCACTAACTGGTGGTGCGGTTACAAGCCCGATCGCGTTTATAACTTCATCCTCCACGGTGGTGCAGGTGCATACTGGACATGGAAGCGCTCATACAACGGACAGCCCGAAATCGGCTGGCACCGCGCTCACAACACTATCATGTTCGTAGCTGCCGGTTTTGAGAACAACTTCCGTCTTTCTAAGGTTGTTGACCTCTTCATCGACGTTCAGTACACTCTCATCGACTTCAAGCCGGGTGCTACTCACGATCTCAGCGCTCAGGTAGGTCTTAACTTCAACCTCGGCCGCAGCGAATGGGAATGCCCGGTTGTTCCTGTTCTCGTTCCCCAGAAGTATACTGACGAGGATTACGAAGCTCTTCAGGCTAAACTCAACGCCAAGGTTAAAGAGAACAAGGCTCTCGAAGATGAAATCGAAGATTGCCGCAACGAATGCAAGAAGCCCAGAGTTCAGGATTGCGAAGGTCTCGTGACTGTTTACTATCCCATTAACCAGAGCGGCCTTTCAGCTCGTGAAAAGACTGTCCTCAAGTCAGTTGCTTCTGTTATGAACAACTCTGACAAGAACTATGTCCTCACCGGCTATGCTGACTCTTACACCGGCACAGACGCAATCAACGATCGCCTCCGTGAAGCTCGTGTAGACGGCGTTTACAACTACCTCATCTCACAGGGTGTTGATCCCAGCAAACTTCAGAAGACTACAAACGCAGAGAACCTTACCGATCTCGGCCCGAGCGCAGCTCCCCTTGATCGCGCAGTGACAATCCGTTACGCTAAGTAATCTTTCTCTGAAAGATAAAGCCAAATTTAAGGCGCCTTCCGACCGGAAGGCGCCTTTATTGTTTGGCGGTTTAACAAAGTTGACGCGAATAATCATTTATAGAGACATGGTTGCCCTTATTCCTACTAAAGTAACTATGATGGGGGATTATTGTCTCCGGTATTCATTTTAAGAGAGGATTTTCTTCATTTCCGGAGTCGGATCGATTTCGATTTTGATCAGCTGCTTGCTGACGGGGTGGATAAATTCGATGCGTTTTGCAAGAAGTGAGATGCTGCCGTCCGGATTTGAGCGGCGGGCTCCATATTTGAGATCCCCTTTAATGGGATTTCCCATATTTGAGAGCTGCAGCCGAATTTGATGCTTGCGTCCTGTTATAAGGTTCACTTCGAGGATTGAATACCGTTCACCTGTTGCAATAGTTTTATAATTGAGAATTGCCTTTTTTGCGTCCGCGTCGGAAGGCGTGCAGGGGAAAGACTTATTCATCCGTCCGTCAGACTTCATATAACATTCCAAGGTCGCATTTTCCTGTTGAGGTTTGCCCTGAACCATTGCCCAATAGGTCTTGTGTATTTCGTTTTTTCGCAGCATTTCATTCAGCCGGGTCAATGCTTTTGAAGTTTTGGCAAAAATCACGAGCCCCCCTACAGGTCGGTCGATACGGTGAACGACGCCGCAGAAGACGTTTCCTGGTTTATTATACTTCTCCTTCAGATAGGCCTTGATTGTTTCCGAAAGAGGCGTGTCGCCGGTTTTGTCACCCTGAACGATCTCGCCCGGCGCTTTATTAACAATGATGATATGATTATCTTCGTATACTACTTCCATTTCCTTATGGCTTGATGTTTGGGTCTTTTCACCAATAGAAAAAAGGTCAATATGAGCTAAACTTATCCGACCAAAGCCGCCCGAAAATCTTAAAAATTCTATGAAGTCGGCTCTTAGACCCTTTTTGCCAATAGTGACACAAAATCGTCCCTATATTGGTTAACCAGGTTTAAAAATAAAATAGGGCGCGTCATAAA
>CAYQQG010000168.1:0-4180 GCA_964419535.1 uncultured Sangeribacter sp. | reverse complement strand
CTCAGGCTTTATATCACCAAGAAGTTCACGTAAAGATGTTTTAGCCCTTTTCATACCTCAAATGTTTTGTCTGTTTCTATCTCACTTTCTGTAATTATCACACTACCATTAGCAACTCCTTCTTTAAGAAGTTCTTCAAAACGCTGGAGAGTCAAAACATACCCCTTCAATGTATCATCTTCATCATAAGTGCGCGTTTTCTTTTGTCCTCCGTTACCAAGAATCAAGATGCGGTCAGAGAGGCGTAACCCATATAGACGTAGTTTTGATCGCAATGTTGGAAGTGCCACAACAGAATCTTTCATCTTTCCTTCGGGTCGGAAATATCTTTCTAATGCACCGAAATCAAGAATCTGATCTATGAACTTAGCAATAATTCGGAAATCCTTGTTCAGTTCTCCGTCTGTCCGGAATTTTGCAACGAATTTCTCAAACTCGTTCAAATCGTCTGAAAGAAACTGTATAGTGTAAACCGTGCAATTCTCAGTTTGATCCAAAAGCAGTAATTCAACTTCACTCATAATCTCTTATTTTCTATTATAACGCCAAGACAAACCAAATATTTCACATATATGTGAAATATTTGGTTTTTTCTTTCTCGCCTGAATAAATTCTTATTTAAAAGTGTTGTAATGTTATTCTTTGATGCCGAGGCGGGAGCGGAGTTCGGTCGGGGTTTCGCCGAACATTTCGCGGAAGACACGGCTGAAGTAGGCCGGGGCGGAGAACCCGACGTCGTATGCGATTTCGCTGATCGGCCTGTCGGTTGTCGAGAGTATCTCGCGCGCCTTTGTAAGCCTTATCTTGCGAAGAAGTTCGACGGGGGAATAGTTCGTGAGCGCCTTTATCTTGCGATAGAATTGCGAACGTCCGAATCCCATTTTCGCCGCGAGGTTGTCGATGCTGGGCTCCGGATTGCCGAGTTCCTGTTCTATCATGCTCAGGAAACGGCTATAGAATTCGTTGTCTATATTCGCCGGCTTCGGTTCCTTCGGCTCATTGGCGGAAGGAGTTTCGCGGCGGCCGGCCTCAATGTCCGTGCCGAGCACGTTCTTTATTCTTTTACGGTTCTCGATCAGGTTCTCACAACGCATCTCCAACATCTTGCTATTGAACGGCTTGGAGAGATAGCTGTCGGCACCGCTCTCATATCCCTGGATTCGCTGTTCGTCCATGCTGCACGCCGTCAGCATCAGGACCGGAATGTGGGATGTCGATATCTCACTTTTGATCCGGCGGCAACATTCCAGACCGTCCATGACCGGCATCATCACGTCACAAATAATCAAATCCGGGATGTATTTAGATGCCAACTTGATCCCTTCCTTGCCGTTGCGCGCTTCGATTATCCTATATTTTGATGACAGCAATTCGCGTATCATCTTTCGGATGTCATCGTTGTCGTCAATCACCAAAAGCAAAGGCCGATCGTTCTCAGCCGTCTCGACGTCAAGGTCGATTTCCTCAAGCTCCGCACAGACATCGCTATCCGTAATCGTCGAGCCGACAACCACCTCCTCATCCCTCTCAACGTGACGAACAGGCAGTGTGACAGTGAATTTGCTCCCCTTGCCAGGTGCGCTCTCCACCTCTATCGTACCCTCGTGAAGCTCCACAAATGCTTTGGCCAGCGATAATCCGATTCCCGACCCGTTGGGATGAATCTTATCTACCTGATAGAATCTGTCGAAAATATTGGCAATATCCTCTTTCGCAATGCCTTGACCTGTGTCTTCCACCGAGAAGACGAGCTCGTCGCCGACGCATTTCGCCACAAATATTATCTTGCTGTTGTCCGGCGAATATTTAAAGGCGTTCGACATCAGATTGAAGAATACTCGCTCAATCTTTTCCGGATCGATGGCCAAAGTCACTGAAGAATCTATGTCGATATCGATGGTCAGCTTGATGTCACGTTTGCGAGCTATGGATGTGAAGGATTCGGACCAATCGCGCATGAGATCGGCTATCCTCACTTCCGATAAATTCACATTCAGCTTCCCATTTTCATATTTTCTGAAGTCAAGAATTTGATTTATAAGACGTCGGAGAATTTTCACATTCTTGTTGGCGATTTTCATCAGGGCTGAGTGCTGAGGTGTGAGATAGTCCGCCGCGGAGACTTGTTCCACGGGTTCGGCTATGAGCGTCAGCGGCGTCCGGAGATCATGAGAGACGTTGGTGAAGAACATCAGTTTGGATTGGGTCGCCTGATTGAGCTGTTCGTTGAGCTGTTTCTCTGTGTCGCGCTGCTGAGCAAGCAGTTTGTTCTGTTCCACAAGTTCCTTCTGGTGCTTCTTATGAAGCCAGAAGGCTCTGAGAATCATGAATAGAAAACCGCAGAGCAACACAACGATCGCTATCGCCGCGTAAAAAAGCGACATCTGGGCAGAGTGTCTGTTCCAATAGTCATCTACCTGACGCTTAAGTACTTTTATTTTGGAGGTTTCCTCCTTCAGCGACTCGTTCTGAAGCAGCAGTATGTCGGCGTTTGTCTTATCCACAGCCGAAGAAGCCGGAAGAATGGCCTCTTTTTGATAGGGTTCCCCTTTGAGAATATTCAGGGCTGTGCGCACAAGACCGTATCCTTCAGTCGAATAGAGGAACGTAGCGTCAATCACACCATCCGCCACAGCCTTGATGCCGATTTCGGGGGCCGCGTCAATACCTATAACTTTGACATTCAATCCCTTCTTACTGGCGACCTCGGAGGCTGCAATGGCCATACGGTCGTTGTGGGCATATATTAGATCCGCATCCGGATGTGAGGTCAACAAGGAATCGGCTGCTATGGTCGCGTCCTCATAATTCCAGTTGCCATAACCCATACCCACTATATTCAATCCGAATTCTCCGGCCTTGCTGAGAAATCCTTCGTGTCGTTTCACAGCCGGAGTTGAACCCTTAAGTCCGTATATTTCAATAACTTTTCCGTTCTGTCCCGTCAAGTTTCCCGCATATTGAGCCGCGGCTTCGCCAATGCCGTAATTGTCTACACCCTGGAAAGCCGTGAAGGTGTCGCCGTTGATTTCGCGATCGAATATAATCACCGGCGTCCCGGATTCATATACCTCCTTTATAATAGGTGTGATCGCATCGGCCTCATTAGGCGAGGCGATGATGATATCAAAATCATTATCCTTGAAATAGCGGATGTCGGCTATCTGCTTCTCATTGCTGTCATCAGCGGAGCGTATCTCGACTTCCGCCTCCGGATGAAGCATAATCTCGCGATATATCTCATCATTCATCTTTTTGCGCCAGTCGTCAGAGCTGCATTGGGATATGCCTATGCGGTAATGGCGCTCTTCTCGGCAACCGAAGAGTGTGAGTAATATCAGTATTGCTGAAAGATATAAAATCGTTCTGTTCATAGTTAATGATTGGCACGGATTTGTCTCGATATTGCAAAGATAATATATTCTGTTGAATATGACCGTGTCTCATAAAAAATTTTTCGCATCGGACTCTAAATTGTGCATTTAGTATGAATTTTTGAGCAATGCAACATTTTTATTACTCAAAGAGCGATTTTTAATAGGTTCTTTATTAATTTAGTTGTAGCTTTGCGGTTGGAATTTCAATCCGGCAGAATCAAAATCTCAATCTCAAGAATAAAAACGAAAATCTATGAATATGAAACTTTCGGTTGCAATGGCGCTGATGACGCTCCCGATGTTCGGGGCGGGCGCTCTTCCGGCGATCGCCGCCGACGGGGTCAGGGTGGACCACCTGGGCACCAACAACACTCTTGTCAGAGTCGATGGCGACGCCCGGTTCCTGATGCTCCCCGTTCAGGAAGCGTCTGACGACGCGGTCGTAAATGTCGTTGTCGACGGCAAACAGGAAAAAACGATGTATGTCCGTCTGGCGAAATCAAAAGTCGATTATACCGTGCCGTTCGACCTCTCCCCATATAAGGGACATGACGTTGTTCTCAACATCACGACCTCACACAACCGTTCCACTGTCCGCGAAGCGAAAGAGGATGTCTGCTGGGGCAATTTCGAGCTCACTGACACCGTCAATCTCGAAAATCAGGAACAATATCGTCCCCTCTTCCACCACACTCCGCTCTATGGATGGATGAACGACCCCAACGGCATGTTCTATAAAGACGGAACGTGGCATCTCTATTACCAATATAATCCTTATGGCTCGAAGTGGCAGAACATGACCT
>CAYQQG010000167.1:0-4188 GCA_964419535.1 uncultured Sangeribacter sp. | reverse complement strand
GTTGACGCCGATGAGCTCTTCGCGAGTCATACCGGGTTTGCGGGGAATGCCGGAAGTGATGACAACAACATCGCTGCCTGCAGTCGCTTCATAGTCGTTTGTAACGCCTTTGATGCGGGTGTTCATATCGAGCAGATTAGCTGTCTGCATCATATCCATAGCTTTGCCTTCTGCTACGCCTTCTTTGATGTCGAGCATAACGACTTCATCAGCTACTTCACGGAGTGCAATCACGTTGACTGCTGTTGCGCCTACGTTGCCGGCGCCTACCACTGTTACTTTTGACATGGTCTTAAATTTATAATTTAGGTTTTTGTGTTTTTTATTGGTTTGTCTCCCGGTGGATAAGGGCAGACATGAGTTAATTTTGACTCACTGCAAAATTAATTAAAAAAATCATGATATGAAAATTTTACATCCCATTTCTTGTATTATCACTCTAAAATCCCTTTTCCGTCGCGAATGATTTCCGGGTCTCCGCTTTCGCGGCAATCCACGATTGTCGTCAGACGGTTGTCTCCGTCTCCGCCGTCGACAATCATTTCCACACCTTGATTGGCATATCGGTCTGCGATAAGGTCAGGCTCGCGGGCTTCGTCATCGTTGTCAAATTCGATTGATGTCGAGAGTATCGGATTCCCAAGATGTTCTGCTATTTTTCTGTCCGTCAGACAATCAGGGATTCTGATTCCTACAGTTTTCCTACCTTTGAATGCCTTTGGAAGATTGCGCGAGGCGCGGAAAAGAAATGTGAACGGTCCGGGTGTGTTTTCTTTGAGAAGAGTGAACCCGGAATTGTCGATATGTGCATAATCGGACGCCATAGAGATGTCCGCGCATATTATCGAGAGGTGGCTCTTGTCCGGATCAATCCCTTTCAATCGGCACAGAGAGTTGATAGCTTTCGGATTCAGTGCGTCACAGGCAATGGCATAGACTGAATCGGTCGGAATGATGATCAGTTCTCCGTTTTTCAGAGCTGTCGCAATCTCCTGACATTGACGATCGGAAGGATTGTCGTTCCATATCTTGATTTTTTCCATGGTGTCTAAATTTTGAAGGGAAATCTTTGGCGCCCTCGAATGAGGATATAAATTCGCTCAAAATTACTAAATTTCATAGAAAAATCGTAATTTTGCAAAAAAATAATTGATATAAGAGATGAAGATTGCAATTTTAGCCGCCATGGATAAGGAGATGGCTCTTTTGAAAAATATTCTGGAAGATGCCGAACTGATGGAGTTTGATAATATTAAGGCTTATTCCGGCAAGGTCGGAGCCCACGAAGTCATACTCGCGAAATGCGGAATCGGCAAGGTGAATGCGGCTCTGAACACATATAAGATTTTACGGGAATTCGGTCCTGAACTCGTGATCAATTCAGGAGTGGCCGGCGGAGCCGGCGGAATGAAGATAGGTGATCTTCTTGTCGCGGGCAAGGTGGCATATCACGATGTCTGGTGTGGCCCCGGAACTCATCGTGGAGCGGCCGACGGTTTCAATGTTTTCCTTCAGCCTTCTGAGCGTGTGATCGAAATTTCAAAGAGCGAGCTTGACGAACGTTCCACCTCGTTCGGCCTCATAGCCACCGGCGACACATTCATCTCCACAGCCGAAGAGATTGAACGCATTCACGCAATTTTTCCGGAGGCGGTGGCAGTCGATATGGAATCGGCGGCAATCGGGCAAGTGTGTGAATCGGAAGGAGTTCCTTTTTCGATTATCCGCGTCGTGAGTGATACTCCCGGAGAAGGGGAGAATGTTTCTCAATATAAGAACTTTTGGAGCGAGGCTCCCGAAAAAACTTTCCATGCTCTCATTAAGATTATCAACCGGCTATAACTTAGCTCTTTACCATAATATGAGGCATCAAATATCTATTCATTAAATGTTAAATATTTTTGAATGGTTCTTAAGTGCTAATAAAAAACTATTTGTGGCAGTCACGGGCCGATTCGGCATATGACTGATGTGATTGGCCGGCTTTGTCCGGCCTTTTCTTATAATCATGGCATGAGTCGGCCAATGAACATCCATGGCATGAACCGGATCCCTTAGATCTGTTTCTGCGACGGAAGCTGAGGATTATCTTTATGATTGCCATAAGGATAATCAGTAGGACTATTGCATATTGCCAAGCAAGATTATGGGACATGGAAAGGGGGGATGGTAGGTAATAAGTAATAGTAATAAGATAGGTAACAGGTGGCAGGTGACGGGAATGATTGAATGGAAGGGTTAGATTCTCTTGTTGCTGTTGTCGGAGAGGACGGTGAGGGTGATTCGGCGGATCATCTCCTTTAGTTGGTCGATAAACTGAGCCGGGGAATATTCCTGACGCTCGATCATCCTCAAACGGTTCTCCCATATTCCGGTGAGTTCGGCGCTCTTCAGCAATTCGTCACGTATGATTCCAATAAGTTCGATACCGGCTCGAGTCGCATGAATGGATTTGCGGACTTTCTTGATATACTCCCTTTTATAAAGAATCTCGATGATTGCGGCGCGTGTGGAGGGCCGTCCGATTCCGTTGGCTTTCAAGGCTTCGCGAAGATCTTCATCCTCAACTTGTGAGCCGGCCGTTTCCATGGCTTTCAGCAATGTTCCCTCGGTGTAATATTTCGGAGGCTGTGAAGTGCGCTTAACCTTCTTAGGTTTATGAGGACCGGATTCTCCTTTTGTGAAAGCGGGCATTATCTTCTCTTCCTCGTTCGCATTCTTTGAAGAATCCTCATCCGTTTTGACGCTGTCTTTGGCATAGACAAGTTTCCAACCCTGGTTCAATATCACTTTGCCGGTCGCTTTGAAGGTGTATTTGCCTACCTTGGCATTTGCCGTGGTCTGTTCAAACGTGCAATCCGGATAAAAGACCGCAATAAAGCGCTTCGCGATCAGGTCGAACACGTTGCGCTCGCGCTCAGTGAGATTTGAGGGCATCGGTTGTCCGGTCGGAATTATGGCATGGTGGTCCGTGACTTTGGAGTTGTCAAAGACCTTTTTTGTCTTCTTCAACGGCCGGCCTTTGAGTGGCTCGATCAGCGGCATGTAGTGAGCAAGACCCATAAGGATTTTCCCGCATTTCGGATAGATGTCATCCGTCAGATAGGTCGTGTCAACACGAGGATAGGTCGTGATTTTTTTCTCATAAAGACTCTGAATGGTCTTGAGAGAATCGTCCGCGCTATATCCGAATTTTTTATTGGCTTCAACCTGAAGTGAAGTTAGGTCAAACAATTTCGGTGGCGCCTCGCTCCCTTTCTTTTTCGCGACACCGGTGATTTCCAGCGGCAATGGCTTTATCTCTTCTATGATTTTGTCAACCTTTTCCGGAACATCAAAAGGTTTCAGAGAGGAGGAGAAGAGAGTTTCCCTATATTCGGTTTTAAGTTCCCATGTGTCTTTCGGAACGAAATTTTCAATTTCTTCCTGACGTTTGACTATTAAGGCCAATGTGGGTGTCTGGACTCTTCCGACGGAAAGAATCTTCCCTCTTTCCGAACGGTATTTTATAGTATAAAGCCGAGTGGCGTTTATTCCGAGAATCCAGTCGCCGATCGCACGGCAAAGCCCGGCCTCATATAGTGGCTGAAGGTCTTTCTCCGGTTTCAGATGTTGGAAGCCTTCGCGGATCGCTTCATCCGTCAATGAGGAGATCCACAGACGTTTGACCGGAATCTTGCAACCGGCTTTTTGCATGACCCATCGCTGGATGAGCTCACCCTCCTGGCCGGCGTCTCCGCAATTGATGACCTCTTGTGCTTGACCGATAAGGGTTTCGATGACACGGAACTGATGTTCAATGCTTTTTTGAGGAATCAGTTTTATACCGAAGCGCGGAGGAATCATGGGTAACGAACCGAGACTCCATTGTTTCCATGCCGGGAAATAATCTGCGGGCTCTTTTAGTGTGCAAAGATGTCCGAATGTCCAGGTGACGCAATAATTGTTTCCTTCATAAAATCCGTCACGGCGTGCCGATGCACCGACAATCCGTGCGATGTCGGCTCCAACTGAAGGTTTCTCGGTTATGCAAAGAATCACGTTATAAATTTTTGATTTTTTGTGGAAAGGGTCCTAACACATGCGGCGTCCCTTAAATTCTAATCTTCAATCTTCAACTTTTTTCGCCTCTGGGTGTATATTGGATATTGCCCTGAAGATAAATCCCTCCATTCTTCAATAGCGTCC
>CAYQQG010000166.1:0-4270 GCA_964419535.1 uncultured Sangeribacter sp. | reverse complement strand
CTCCTTTTCCATGAGAGCATGATGATCGAGCCGACCGAAACAGAAAGCCTTGAGACTCTTGATGAATTCATCGACGTTATGCACAAGGTGGCCAAGGAAGCCCGCGAGACTCCCGAAGCGGTTATCGACGCTCCGCTCACAACACCCGTCCGTCACCTAGACGAGACCGGAGCGGCGAAGAATCCGATCCTGACTTATCGTCATCTCCTCAACGAGCAGTCAAAATAAATCAAATTCTATATATCCGGTCGGAACCGTATCTTCGGATATGGTTCTGATCGGATTCTTATAAAAATGAAAAATTATTCAGATTTGAATTTTTAAGTATGGAAAAATCAGATCTTATCATCATAGGTGCCGGTCCCGGCGGATATGAGGCGGCCTTGGCGGCTGCAAAGCGCGGGATGAGCGTCACTCTCTTCAACGGCGGAGCACTCGGCGGAACATGCCTCAACGAAGGCTGCATACCGACTAAATGCCTCTGCAAGAACGCTGAGGTTGTCGACACAATCCGTGAAGCCGACAAATTCGGAATCGACGACTTCACTTTCACACTCGACTATAATCAGGTCGTTGCCCGCAAGAAGGAGGTCTGCGATCAGCTCCGCGAAGGCATCGGAATGATGCTCAAAGCGGCCAAAGTGAATGTTGTTCCCGCTAAGGCTGAGTTTAAGGACTCAAAGACAGTCGTTGCCGACGGTGTCGAATATACAGCCGACAACATCATCATCGCGACCGGCAGCGATTCCCGCTCCCTTCCGATTGAAGGCCATGACCTTGAATGCGTCAAAGACAGCACCGATATGCTCAACATCGAGTATATACCCGAATCGCTGACAATCATCGGCGGCGGTGTCATCGGATTGGAATTCGCTTCGATCTTCGCCGCTTTCGGATCGAAAGTGACAGTGATAGAGTTTATGAAGCAGATTCTACCGCCCTTCGACAGCGACATCGCAAAGCGCCTCAAGCAGGCCCTCTCGAAGCGCGGCATTAAGATCATCACCTCCGCGGCGGCCAAAAAGATCGAACAGAACGCCGACTATGAAATCGTTGTCACATACGAATGCAAGGGGAAGGAAGAAACCGTTGTTTCCTCAGACCTGCTAATGGCCGTCGGCCGTGCGCCCCGTGTTGAAGGCCTCGGTTTGGAGAAAGCCGGCGTCGAATATTCGCCTAAAGGTATTCCGGTGGATGACGGCATGCGCACGAATGTCGAGGGCATCTATGCGATCGGCGACGTGAACGCCCGCATGATGCTGGCTCACGTGGCCACATTCCAGGGTTTCCGCGCTCTCAATACGATTCAGGGTGTGAAGGATGACATTCGCTTCGACATCACTCCCTCGGCTGTCTTCACGCGTCCTGAATGCGGAATGGTCGGCATGACTGAAGACCAGTGCAAACAGCAGGGCATAGAGATATGCGTAGGCCAGAGCTTCTTCCGGGCCAATGGCAAAGCTTTGACAATGGCAGAGCCTGACGGCCTCTGTAAGCTGATTTTCCGCAAGGAAGACGGCCGTTTGATAGGCGCTCATATAATGGGTGTCGAGGCCGCCGATCTGGCTCAGCAGTGTGCCGATCTCATGAACGCCAACGCGACACGCGAGAGCATGGAGCAGATCATTTTCTCTCACCCCTCTGTCAGCGAGGTCATCATGGCCGCTCTTCACGCTGTGAAATAACTGTCAAACGATAAAATCCTCTACGAATTCCTGCGTAGCAGGTATTTAGATTTGACCCGTTTGCTCGCATAGCGAGCGTTTAGATTAGACCCGCATTGGCCACCGTGTAGCGTGTGGTCGGTGCGGGTAATCGTTTACTATACAATAAAATATGCCCCGCATCGCGGGGCTATATAATGAAGTCAATGTGATTGAAGAACGTGGGCTTATCCAATAAGGTATGGGTTGGATTTACGTTCCTTTCCGATTGTGGTGGCCGGGCCATGACCGGGATAGACGATTGTGGAGTCGGGGAGAGGCAGCAAACGATTCGTGATTGATTCGATGAGCTGTCGGTAGTTCCCTCCGGGGAGGTCGGTGCGTCCGATGCTCCCGGCAAACAATGCGTCGCCGGAAATCAAGAAACCGTCCTTTGCGTCATACAGTGCTACGCTTCCCAACGAATGTCCCGGAACGTGGATCACCTTCAGCTCGCCGTCTCCGATCCGAATAATTTCGCCGTCCTGCAGTTTCCGGTTTGTGACCGGCGCCGATTGGTCAATTTCAAACGGCAGACCGAAACTCTCGGCCTGCTGTTTCATTCTCTCTCCAAGAAAATCATCGTCAGGGTGGGAGAGAGCGTCCGCTCCGAACCGTTCGGCGGCCCATGCATTGCCGACAGCATGGTCAATATGCAGATGAGTGTTGATTATATGGGTCACGTGAAGCCCGTTGCTCACGATGAAATTGTCCATAGCCTTGCGCTCGCGGTCTGAGACCATTCCCGGATCGACGATAGCACAATCTTTTGTTTCGGGATCAAACACCACATAGGTGTTAATTCCGAACAAAGAGAATTCAAAACGTGCAATTTTCATAGTTATATATTTTTTCGATTTTTGTCAGATTTTATGTCCCATTTAATGGGGCTCTTAGACGGGGTGTTAAAAATGTTTCCAATAATTATAACAATCGAAAGATGCAAATTCCCGTCGTCACACCTATTACTCTGCCGTAAGTCCTTCCACGGAATTATCATCAATGGGAATCAACGCCCGATTCATAAAACGGGGTCTCAACCCTAAAAAGAGAAGAATTACTAAGAAGTATTACTAAAGGGAGATTAATCAGATGAGAGGGGTATAGACGATCATTTTTGTTTCAAAGAAGGGTTGGGGGAAATAATTGGAGATCGGGATGATTTCAGATGTTGAAGCCAGATCACCGAGTTCAGCTGCCAAATCTCCTCCCTTGAGCGTAATGAGGCCGTTCGGAAGGGCATTGTGGCCCTTGGGTGATATATTCTTGCGAATCAGCTTCATCAGGTCCGGTTGAGGCATGACGGCCCGGCTGACGACAAAGTCAAACTTTTCGTGACACTCCCCGACATCGCCATGCTGGAACGTCACATTCTTCAGATTGAGTTTTTCAGCAATGTCCGCGGCCACACGGAGTTTCTTGGCGATCCTGTCGACAAGGTGAAAATGAACCTCCGGAAAGAAAACAGCGAGCGGAATTCCCGGAAACCCTCCGCCGGTTCCGATGTCAAGAATGCGGGTGCCCGGAGTGAACTTTATAAACTTAGCGATCGCCAGAGAATGCAATATGTGATTTACGCAAAGGTTGCCGATATCCTTGCGCGAAATGACGTTAATCTTTTGGTTCCATTCCGGATAGAGTGACGTCATGGCCTGAAACTGCTCACGCTGAGTGGCAGTAAGATTCGGGAAAGCTTGAAAAATTTCGTTTATCATAGGGCAAAATTACAAAATAATTCGTATCTTCGCAATGTGAAACGATGACCTGATTAAAAATTCAGATCAAAAGTTATAAAATATACCCATTTGAAGGAGTTTTCTAATAGACTATTTCATAAAATGGGCTCTAAATAAAAATCAAATAAAAATATATAAAATGGACTTTACAGCAAAAGTTATAATGGATCTTCCCATGGAAGAGGGAGTTTCAAAGGCGGGAAATCCGTGGAGAAAGAAAAGCTGGGTGGTTGAGACATTCGGCCAGTATCCGAAGAAGGTCAAAATGGATGCCTTCGGCACGGCAATTGACAACGTTCGCCTCGAATTGATGAAGGTATATAATATCTCAGTTGATCTCGAGAGCCGTGAATTCAATGGCCGTTGGTATACGGATGTCAGAGTTTTCCGTGCCGTAGAGACTCAGGATCCTTCGATGATGCCTCAGGCGAACGGCTATGCTCCTCAGCCCGCTGTGGCTCCGGCAGCTCCGGTTGCGGATCCTTTCAGTGCTCAGCCCGCAATGCCCAATGCCGATCCCTTTGCCTCGGCTCCCGGCGCGGCCGGTGCGGCTGCGTTCGGAGACGCGAGCGACGACCTTCCGTTCTAAAGACCGGTGAAAGAATTCAAAATGGCCATTCGGAATCCGAATGGCCATTTTTATCAATTTATCAATCTGTCAATTTGACATAATGACATAATGACATTATGACAATGTGACAATATGACAAAGGATTCTGGTTGAGAAAAAAGTTAGCGGTGTGTTGAGCAACTCAACACACCGCTTTAGAAGTTTGGTGTCCAAGATGAGAATCGAACTCACACGGCCTAATGGCCACTACCCCCTCAAAG
>CAYQQG010000165.1:0-4289 GCA_964419535.1 uncultured Sangeribacter sp. | reverse complement strand
AAAACTCTGCATGCTTACCTACCGCTTCTACATGCTGTCAAAGCCAGTCACCCCCCTTATCGTATAGAGCTGACATAACCCATTTGATGTTATGCGGTCATACAAAATTAATAAAAAATTTGGAACCTGCAAAATATAAAAATTCGGATTAAGATTTTTTAACATCTTTACCCGAATTGGTTTTTAGTTATAAAAGAATTAGTTCAGATTAAATTGAATCTAATCTTTTATATCTTAATATTCCATTCCTTCCGGCATTCCGAAACGATTTTCGTATGGTTCGCTTGCCTCAAGTGTCAGAACGAGAAACCATATGCTGCCGATAATTGGGATACACGAGATGAAGATCCATCCGCCTCCCTTGCCGATGTCGTGCATGCGGCGCACAGCCACAGCGAGACTTGGTAGCAAATTGGCAAGATAGAAGATTCCACACCAAACAGCCAGAGGAATCGAAGGGCTGTCGTTAGTTATAATTTGAAAATACAAAATAAAGTAAGGAATGCCGAAAAGAATAGCATTATACAATGCAATCCACCAATAAGCGGAACGGCTTGACCGACCGCTGAAATTTGCATAGTTGCGATAGAACGCAGCGATTGCTTCTGTAAATCCCATAATTTTGAAATTTTAGTTATTGTGTTTGTATTATTCAGATATAACTGAGCTATTTGTCAAATCTCTTTATATTTGACACAGCATAAAATGAAATTTTAATTTTCACAAAAATACAAATTCTTGTTTATTTTACAAAAAAGATTTCAAATATTTTTACTAAATTTGCACATTAATGTATATCATATTTGACTATACTCGGGTAATTCTTCTCGTGGTTTTAGGATTATTCGAGTGTATGTTGTTGAAATAAACATATTTATGACTGAAATAAAAGAAGAGGCTTTAGAGAATGAGAACGGCCTGAATTTTATTGAGCAGGAGATTCAGCAAGATTTGGCTGAAGGCAAGAATGGCGGACGTCTCAATACGCGATTCCCGCCCGAACCGAATGGTTATCTTCATATTGGGCATGCTAAGGCATTTATTATGGATTTCGGTGCGGCTGAAAAGTTTGGCGGCACATGCAACCTTCGTTTCGATGACACCAATCCTCAAAAGGAGGATACCGAATATGTAGAAGCAATTAAACGCGATATTCACTGGCTCGGATACGATTGGGAAGATCGTCTCTATTATGCGAGCGATTATTTTCCGCAGCTCTTTGATTTGGCGGTGCGTATGATAAAAGAAGGAAAGGCTTATGTGGATGAGCAGACTTCGGAAGAGATAGCCGCTCAGAAAGGTACGCCGACGGTTCCGGGCACCGATTCGCCATATCGCAACAGGCCGATTGAGGAAAATCTTGATCTTTTCATGAGAATGAATAAGGGCGAATTCCCGGAAGGATCAATGGTTCTCCGCGCCAAAATCGATATGGCAAGCGACAATATGCACTTCCGCGACCCAATCATGTATCGCATAATCTTCACCCCTCACTGGCGTACAGGCGATAAATGGAAAGTATATCCGATGTATGACTTCGCTCATGGTCAGAGTGATTATTTCGAGGGGGTGACCCACTCTATCTGTACCCTTGAGTTTGTCCCTCATCGCCCGCTCTATGAATATTTCGTCAAAGAACTTGCCGACGAATCATATTGCCCGCGCCAGATTGAATTCAATCGCCTCAATCTCACTTATACCGTGATGAGCAAACGCAAATTGCTCCAGCTTGTCAAGGAGGGTCTTGTCCGTGGATGGGACGATCCCCGCATGCCAACAATCTGCGGTCTTAGACGTCGTGGTTACACTCCCGAATCTATCAAGAATTTCGTCAGCAAAATCGGCTATACTCGCTATGAGGCATTGAATCATATCGAGCTTCTTGAACATTGTGTCCGAGAAGATCTCAATAAGAATGCAACGCGTGTGAGCGCCGTTAAGAACCCCGTGAAGCTGATTCTGACAAATTTCCCCGAGGGAGTGACTGAGGAGATGTATATGGACAATAATCCTGAGGATCCCGAAGCCGGCAAACATGCGATGCCTTTCACACGCGAACTTTGGATTGAGCGTGATGACTTTATGGAGAATCCCCCGAAGAAATTTTTCCGTCTGTCGCCCGATAAGGAGGTTCGACTGAAAGGCGCATATATCATCAAATGTACGGGATTGAAAAAGAACGATGATGGCGAAATAGAAGAGATATATGCCACATATGATCCCGACACACTCAGCGGCCGTCCGGGTGCGGACCGCAAGGTGAAGGGCACGCTTCATTGGGTCAGTGTTCCGACTGCAGTCAAGGCAGAGGTCCGTGATTACGACCGGCTTTTTGCTGTCGAGAATCCTTCTGCAGAAGAGGGTGATTTCCGGGATCTGTTGAATCCGGATTCTGAAAAGGTGTTGACAAACGTGATGATAGAACCGTGGCTCGCCGAGAGAGCGAAAGCCGGTGACCACTATCAGTTCCAGCGTTTGGGATACTATACGGTTGATCCTGACACGACCTCTGATCATATAGTTTTTAACGAAACAATCGGCCTTAAGGACACTTGGGCTAAACTTCAGAAAAAATGAAAAAAAGCATTAAGAGAATTTCAGGGTCTATCCTGATGTTGCTTTTCGTCGCTCTCGCGTCCTGCAATAAGGGTGATGACTTTAAATTCGACGGAATCCCGTTCCAGACTAAGGAGAATGGCCAGTGGGGCATGGTGAAGCCTGACGGCAAAGTCGTTGCTGAAAATGAATTCAAGGCTCCGCCTTCACCGTCCTCCGACGGCCGTTACTGGTGCCGTAATTCCAAAGGATACTGGGAACTGTATTCTTTAGACAGTGACGCTCCTATTTCAGATAGCGAATACCGATACGTGACAATGTTCCATAACGGGAAGGCACTCGTGACGAAACGTGATGAGAATGTGACCGTTATTGATAAGAAAGGAGAAATTGTAGCTGATCTTTCAAAAGTCGGAAGCTACAAGCCTGAATCTTTCTCAAACTTCAATGGAGAGGTTATGGCGTTTAGCTACAAGGATAAGTTCGGTGTCTGTAACGTTAAAGGCGAAGTTATTCTCAAACCTGTCTATTCTTCGATTCATTCGCTTGAGGACGGAAAGATAGTTGCTCTCGACTCTATTGCCTTCAATTCAATGATTGAGGGTGATTCGATTCCAAAGGGCAACACATATGTGTACAACTATAAAGGAGAAGAAATTCTTAAGCTCCCGCTGAAGAAGTATCAGTATACAGACACCAGATGCTATGGCGATTATCTGGTTGTCGGCAAGCCGGTTGACGGGGAACCCCTTTACTTAGAAGGGGAAGACGGTTGCTATAATATGAAATGCGGAATCATCAACATGAAGGGAGAAGTGGTTGTAAAGCCATCGGAAAAATATCATTTCATAAGAGAGATAAAGGATGACATGTTCTCATATGATGACGGTGAATATGTGGGTGTCAAAAATTTTGCCGGTGAGACCATTATTCCGGCGAAATATGTGAACATCACATTTTCCGGTGATTATATCATAGCGCTCAAAGGACCGGCTTATGAAGAAGGGATGATGGCTGATCCGGAGGATTATGAAGCGACCCTTTTCAATAAAAAAGGTGAGAAAGTCCTGAATAAGAAATATCTTGACATCGTTATTTTCGGCAAGAACATATTTGCACAGACCGATCCCGAGCGGTGGCAGATTCTTGACATGAAAGGAGAGAAGGTCAAGGATATGCCGAAAATATATAGCATAATCCAATTTGACAATACAGATTATGTCATCTATTCGGATAAGATTGACATCAGCAAATTTGTGAAAAATCTTGACTTTTCCGCTACTTCTCTTAATGGTTTGACCCTTACGACCACCGCCCAGGAGGCATTGAAGATCCAAAGCGAGTCATATTCTTCCACAAACAAGCCGAAGGCGGCCGATTACGCAAATTCATCAGATGTAACAATATACCGTCAGATTGATGGCGTTTCGGTTGTCGAGACCATAACTTATCCCAATTCGCTCAGTCATCAGACATATCGCAACGAGAAAGTCATTGACTATTGGAACTATTGGGACGGCTATTATTACTATCACATCAATAAAGTTCCGACCGGTTATGCTTTCACGACCGCATCTCCCCAATCTTTGCAGATGACATTTGACAATTACGGGATATTGCGAGGAAAGCTTAAGCCCCTTTATAAAGCTTTGTGCAAGAGATTTGAGGATTTTGGAACATTGACGGATTCAAACAGTGCCGCTTCACTTTTCTCACTTCCGGGTGGAAAATAT
>CAYQQG010000164.1:0-4321 GCA_964419535.1 uncultured Sangeribacter sp. | reverse complement strand
AATAAATAACGAAAAGTAACGTATCAAGTACAAAAACCGTTAAAGCATTCTCACCAAATCCCAATCCCCTGGGGTCTAAGGAGCCGTAACCAAGGTGACTTTGGAGAGTGACAGACGCGCTTCGAGATATTGACGGAATTTTATCGTCTGGGTTTTGTTCATTGGACGATCGTATCTGACCATCGCCACGTTGAGCGTATCTAATTTGCCGGTCGAAACGTTACTTTCAATAGCCCGGGTAATTGCAATATCAGATACTTCCGGGAACAACACCTTCAATTCCGGAGCTAATGCCGATCCGATCGTGTCATTGCGGGCTATAGTCGATGTTAAATTTCTTAATGAGTCGATCGTTTCCCGTTGTGAATTAATTGTTGACTGCGTGAACTGATACATGTCCCTGAGCATTGTTGACGTAGCCTCCGTAGGGTCGAATTCATTTACGGGCGAATCCCCCTGTATTATCTGTAATCGGGTACCCTCAAGATTATATTCCGGAAGTTTATCTGTCAGAGCGAGGAGAAGAGAATCTTGAGGCAAGATTTTTCCAACCAGATTGACTGTCAGCGTTTTCTTGTCTCCGGACATTTCAGCCGAAGAGCGCAAGACTTGTGTTCCGGTGAAATTAAACTGTTGTTCGACAAATCGATTGCAGTTAGTGTTGAAGGCCGAATGCTGATACATCCTGTAGGTCAGCCAACAGGCGGGAATCATGGTCACTATGGCAATCGTATAGACAATATTCCTAACTCTGCGGGCTCGCTTGAGATTTGAAAAATCTTTTATATGATATTGCATCAGTTTTACTCCGATAGTGGTCGCACAAGCAATAAAAACAGAGTTAATAAAGAAAAGGAAAAGCGCACCGAAAAAATATCTCATCTGCCAAGTGGCCAAACCATAACCGACGGTGCATAACGGGGGCATAAGAGCCGTGGCGATTGCAACTCCTGGCAACACATTCCCTTTCATTTTGCTTCCGATCGCAAGTATGCCGGCTGCTCCACCGAAAAATCCGATAAAGACATCATAAATCGTCGGAGACGTGCGCGCCAACAACTCGCTATGAGCTTCATTGACAGGTGAAATGAGAAAATAGACACAGGATGTGGCGACGCTGAACAGCGCGGCCATCATCAGATTCCTGAAAGAGCGCTTCATCAGTTCGAAATCATGAACACCGACGGCCAAACCGATTCCAATAATCGGCCCCATCAATGGAGAGATCAGCATTGCGCCGATAATAACTGCCGTCGAATTGGTGTTCAACCCTAATGACGCTATGAAAATCGCCACTATAAGAATCAAGATGTTGGTCCCTTTAAATGAGACGCCTTCGCGAATTGCGCTTTCGGCTTCAGCCTGTGGCAACAGGTCAGCTGACAAATCGAAATACCTTTTCAGACTATCCTTAAATTTCTCGATTATTTCCATATTCGTTCCGATATAGTTTAGCAGTGCAAAGATAATGAAAAATTAGAGATCTGTTATCATCTCCCCGTCCTTTGTATAACATTGATCCACAATTTCATAAAATGTGCATAAAATGAAGCTGCGGCCCCTTTCACAAGGAGCCGCAGTCTCTGTTTTCCATAATACTTAACTTTTCAACTAACCTAACATCATGAAACGATTCTCTTTTTCAAGTATGAGAATTTACCTTGAGTATCAAACTTTGAAATTCTCTGAAAGCGTGATTTTCATCGTGCTTTCGATAATAAAACATCTATCCGTTTTATTTGGTTTTTTAAAGAATGTTAAAATTTTTCTTTTATTATTCCCGGATAAAATATAATTATGATCCGGTTTAGACCCCGTTTCATAAAATTTTAGAAAGACAATGAACATTATCTATCGTTAAAAGTTTTTAAAATAGAAGGAGCATGGCTCAGGAAACCGAAATTCGGATAACTGCCGGAGGCCATGAGGTCCCTATCCGTTCCTTCCTATTAAAGAGAAACCACTATAAATACTAATATGAAACAACACATTTACACACCGAAAGAAACGCACCGGAGAAAAATCCTATATTATATTCTTCACATAAGCGTTCTTCTGCTATCACTTTTTCTTATCATATCGATTTCGATCGACACTTTCAATAATGTTGCATTCTATAACGAGCCGAGATACATGGAGATTCAGTTCTGGATCTGCATAATGTTTCTGCTTGACTTCTTTTTGGAATGGATTCTTGCTGAAAAAAAATGGCATTATCTGGTGACTCACTTCGTCTTTTTTCTCGTTTCTATCCCTTATTGGTCGATAATAGATTATTTCGGTTGGCAATTTTCGCCTCAGGTGACTTATCTTATCCGATATATTCCTCTGGTGAGAGGAGGATACGCTCTGGCGCTCGTTGTCAGCTGGCTGACATCTAACAGGGCTACCGGACTTTTCTTCTCATATCTTCTGGCATTGATCGCCACTCTGTATTTTTCGAGCGTCGTGTTCTTCGTGTTCGAAGTCCACGTGAATTCTCTTGTCAATGACTATTATGACGCCCTGTGGTGGGCAGCCATGGACATGACGACTGTCGGTTCCAATATAATAGCTGTCACGCCCGTCGGACGGGTTTTGTCAGTTCTGCTGGCGGCCTTGGGCATGATGCTGTTCCCGATCTTTACCGTCTATATAACCAATGTGATCCAGAACTATAATAAGCGGGGACACATAATGGGCCAGGACAACTTCCTTCCGGAAAATCAGACACAAACCGCTCCCGCATCCCGATCTTCACAATCTGAGGACGCTCCAAAGGATCCGACCGGGACGGCGCCCGCAAAACATACGTCATAATTATAAAATGATTCTTTGACGGTATAGCTTCTGTAAATGATTATATGCTGAAAAACATATAATGGAAGGAAACTATTGAATGTAAAAAAACGTTATAACAATTAGAAATAAACTTAAAAATTGTTTAATTAAAACTTAAATATCATGCATTTTACTCCAAAAGAGCAAGACAAACTGACTCTTCTTTGCGTAGGCCTGATTGCTGAACGCCGCCTGAAGAAGGGTTTGAAACTCAATTATCCGGAGTCCGTGGCCTATATCACAAGCTGTGCTTTGGAAGGCGCACGCGAGGGCAAAACAGTAGAAGAGGTGATGCACGATGCGACTCAGGTCCTGACCAAAGAACAGGTAATGGAGGGAGTTGCCGATATGATTAACCTCCTTCAAGTCGAAGCCGTCTTCACCGACGGAAGCCGGCTTGTCTCAATCCACAATCCTATCCGCTAAGCGGCAAATTATTAAAATCTTTTAATTATGGCTCAAAATTCAAATTCGCAGTCAGCATCGGAGACTAAGCCCATGCCTCCAATTCCTGACATCCCCACGCCCGATTTCGCCAAAGACGGATATACAACCCCTAATGGCGTCTATGCCGGCGCTCCCGATATCGCTTATCCCAACACTCCCGGTTTCGAACCGAAAGAATATGTGCCCGTCGGAGGCTATATCCTTAAGGACACTCCGATTGAATATAACGTCAATCGACGCACTGTGAAACTGAAAGTTCGCAACACGGGCGACCGTCCGGTCCAGATCGGCTCTCATTTCCACTTCTTTGAGGTGAACCGTTATATGGAATTTGACCGTCCGAAAGCGTTCGGATATCATCTCAACATCCCGGCCACAACCGCTGTCCGCTTCGAACCCGGAGAAGAGAAGGAGGTTGAGCTTGTCAGCTATGCCGGCAAGCATCGTGTGATCGGTTTCGACGACCTCGTCAACGGTTATACCGGTCTTGAGGACACTCCCTCCTACTATCCCAAATATATGGAATCCATCCGCCGCATGAAAGAATACGGCTATAAATCCGTCAGCGAAGCAGAAGCCGATGGAGAGTATGATGAAAACCAAATTAACAAATAAGATTCAAATCCATGGCTACAATATCGCGTCAAGATAACAGCATGCTGTTCGGACCCACCGTAGGCGACAAAATCCGTCTCGGCAACACCGACCTCTATGTAGAAATAGAAAAAGACCTCCGCGTTTATGGCGATGAAGTCGTTTACGGCGGCGGCAAAACCCTTCGCGACGGCATGGGCCTTGCCAATGAATGCACTTCCAAGCAGGGCTCTCTCGATCTCGTGATCACTAATGTCACTATCCTCGATCCGCTCTTGGGCGTCATCAAGGCTGACGTCGGCATCAAGGACGGCAAGATCGCCGGTATCGGCAAAGCCGGAAACCCGAATATAATGGAAGGTGTCACTCCCGGTCTCGTAACAGGTCCGTCAACCGACGCCATCTCCGGAGAACAGTGCATCCTCACCGCCGCCGGCATCGACGGCCACGTGCACTTCGT
>CAYQQG010000163.1:0-4409 GCA_964419535.1 uncultured Sangeribacter sp. | reverse complement strand
TGTTCCATATATTTTCCGACACCCAATTCGCCTCCGACAGCGCTTTCGCCACCTGTGCCGGCCTGATTGAGCCAGTATTCGCCCGATATGTCATAGCTCACCAGTTCATTCGACTGAAAACCGGAAAGCGAAAGCGCAAGCGAATTGGCCCTGTTGATGTTATAGGTCGTTGTGAAGGAGCCTAAATAAGTCTCGAATTTGTCACGTTCCTCACCGTCGAAATAGACCTTGAACGACTTTGTGTCCGACGCCGTGCCGAACGTCGTTTCGCGGTCGGCCGGTTTGAAGTTGAAATGATTCAACGAGATATTCCCCAACAGATTGAACGAAAGTTTCGATGTCGGCGCGTAATTGATGTTTGTCTGATAATCAAAATATAACGGATCATACTCACCTCGGGTCTCGAGTGAGCTGAGCAGCGAATTGTTCTTTTTCAGTCTCACACCGTGAAGCTGTGAGAATTTATTGGAGCTTTGGCCGAAACTTAGGGACCCTCCCATGAGCGAGACTGAGAGCGCGCCTTCAATGGCCTCGGGCTGACGATATGTTATGTCCAGGGCGGACGACATCTTGTCGGAATATCGCGCCGGGAATCCGCCGGTCGAGAACCGAATGTTGCCGACCATGTCGGGATTGATGATACTCAATCCTTCCTGTTGGCCGCTGCGGACAAGCTGCGGCCTATAGATCTCCACGCCGTTGATATAGACTGAATTCTCGTCAAAGGAACCGCCGCGGACGGAATATTGCGAACTCATCTCGTTCGAGGAGTTGACACCGGCCATTGTCTGGATCATCGCCTCGATCGAACCTCCCGAAACGTCCGGCGAAGTCTTGAAGCTCTCCTTGTCTATGGTCTGCATTCCGTTGACGGGCTGACGATAGCCGATGACCTCGACTTCGTTCAGCTCGGTCTCGTCCGAATCCAAAACGGGATTCAGGGTCACTTCACCTTTGGCGTCGATCAGCCTTCGGGTGACTTTGTGATATCCGATGCACGAAAAAACGACATCAAGCGTGTCGCGCTGAGCCACC
The DNA here is from genome assembly GCA_964419535.1 of uncultured Sangeribacter sp. Classification (GTDB taxonomy): domain Bacteria; phylum Bacteroidota; class Bacteroidia; order Bacteroidales; family Muribaculaceae; genus Lepagella. Next base: position 3,374 of record CAYQQG010000163.1, on the reverse strand, counting down.
GTCAGCGAATACTGCCCTTTGAGGTCGGTATTCGTGCCTATGGCCGTGCCCTTTATCTGCACCGTCGCGAACTCTATCGGCTTCTGCTCGCGGTCGGTCACCTTGCCCGAAATCTTGACATTCTCAGCCCAAATTTCAGCCACCGAAAGCAAAATCGTTAATATTATTATGGAAAACTTCAAAACTTTCATCACTTGGCCCGCGTTTTTAATGGAAAGGGTTCTCACATACCGACACCTTATTAATATAGTGTGGTGATAACCTGAACTCCTCTGCATATACAGGAGTATATATAAGACGCGCTTATTTATTAACGTCAATATGCCCGGATTATTGAATGGCGCGTCTATATTAAGACTCTTGCATCTTTTCAATAAATTTATTATTTTTGCAAAAAAGCACGACTACATTATTCAAAAAATAAGAGTTTTTTATGGCTCAGAAACCCTCAATACCGAAAGGAACGCGCGATTTCTCACCCTTGGAAATGGCGCGCCGAAACTACATCTTCGACACGATCCGCAACGCCTTCCGTCTCTTCGGATATAAGCAGATCGAAACCCCCGCAATGGAGAATCTCTCAACCCTGATGGGTAAATATGGCGAGGAGGGTGACAAACTTCTCTTCAAGATTCTCAATTCGGGTGATTTCCTGAAGAATGTTAAACCCGAAGACCTCGAAAACGCGAATCTTCCGCGCCTGACAAACGAGATGTGCGAAAAGGGATTGCGATATGACCTGACCGTTCCGTTCGCGCGTTTCGTCGTTCAGCACCGCGCCGACATCCAGCTCCCCTTCAAGCGTTTCCAGATCCAGCCCGTCTGGCGCGCCGACCGCCCTCAGAAAGGACGCTACCGCGAGTTCTACCAGTGTGACGCCGATGTCGTCGGCAGCGATTCACTCAACAATGAGATCGAACTGCTCGCGCTCATAGATTTCGTTATGCACAAACTCGGGATCCGCGCGACTATCAAGGTCAACAACCGGAAGGTCCTTGCCGGAATCGCCGAAATCCTCGGCGCTGAGGACAAGCTGACCGACATCACGGTAGCAATCGACAAAATCGACAAGATCGGTCTTGAAAATGTACGCAAGGAGTTGGAGGAGAAGGGTCTCGCCCCCGAAGCAATCGACCGTCTCGAACCGATCCTCACACTCTCCGGCTCAAACAGCGACAAACTCTCGAAACTTCGCGAGATCCTTGCCGGTTCCGAGGAGGGCCTGAAGGGCATCGAGGAACTTCGCGAAGTGCTCGCCGGCATTGAGAATCTTGAACCCAAAGCAAATATCGAACTCGACTTCTCGCTCGCACGCGGTCTCAACTATTATACAGGCACTATTATTGAGGTGAAAGCCGAGGACGTTGAGATCGGCAGCATCACCGGCGGCGGACGCTATGACAATCTGACCGGTGTCTTCGGTATGCCGGGGCTCAGCGGTGTCGGAATCTCTTTCGGCGCGGACAGGATTTATGATGTCCTCAATCAGCTCAATCTCTATCCCGAAGAACTTTCAGCTTCGGTCAAAGTGCTTTTCATCAACTTCGGCGAAAAGGAGGCTGCCCGCGCTCAGAAGATCATCGCCCGGTTGCGTGAGGCCGGCGTCAGCGCCCAGCTCTATCCGGACGCGGCCAAGATGAAGAAGCAGATGACCTTCGCAAACGCTGAAGGCGTACCCTTCGTGGCCCTTATCGGCGAAAACGAGCTCAACGACGGCACCGTCACCCTCAAAAATATGGCCGACGGCACCCAGGAGACCCTCTCGCCCGACCAACTGATTGAAAAATTGTCAATCTGAGATTTCTCAATCCGTCATTCTGTCATTCTGTCATTTTGTCATTATGACAATTTGACAAATTGACATTATGAATTCTGACAACAACCGACCCCTAAATTTTTGAAAAAAACTATGGATCTGATCTCCGAACAGCAGTTCCTTTTGCGCCAGCCCTGCTTCCCGCAGAAGACTGCCACTGACAAATATTATTTCCGGCTGACCAACCGCTTGGCCGACATCTGCCGGAAGGAGAATCTTCTCCCCGGGTGGCCCGAAAGTGTCGTCGGCCGGGCAATTCTCGGTGCCGTCGGCTATTTCCAGGACATACTGACCGACAGCGGAATTTTCCGCTCTTTCACGGAATGGCATAACCGGATGTATGGCAAATGGCTCCCCTTCTATGAAGTCGGCGACGACTATATACCCCACGAACTCAATCTCGAAGATGTCAGATTCCTCCTTTGGTATACCCTCGCCATGAATTTCGAGGAGCGCCGCCAATGGGATCCCCTCGACCCGGAAATTCTCAAAGCTGCCGAAGTGATCCATCACGAGCTCAACCGCCTTTATGACGATCCCGACACACCGATTCCTGAGGACTATCACATCTCGCGCGGTCTCGAAATCGGCAATCCCGAGGAGGCGGACGACGTGTTCCGCTTCGGCAATTGGCTCTTCATGCACTGCTATCTGATGACTCCGGCCTTTGCGCTGACACTAACGGAGATGATGCAGAATCCGGAACTCAAAGGGGGCGCCGACATCGAGAAACTGAAAGAGGCACTCGAAAACGCCATGATGGAGGAACCGACCGGTCCCCTCGCCTTCTATCTTATCGAATGGCTCTTCATAATCCTTGAAGGGAAGATGCCGCCCGAGCAACCCAAGGAGAAACAGCAGTCCCAATCTCAGAAAGGAACCGGAGATAGCGAAGAAAACGCAGAAGACGGAAACGGAGGAAAATCCGATGAGGGAACTGGCGAGACGCCGGAACATCCCTATTATACTAAGGTGATGCGTGCCACGGGAGGCAAACGGATCGCTTTCTTCCGCGACTATGAATCGCTGAACCGCTTTTTCGTCAACGCTCTCGGATGGGAGGATGTTGACAATCTGCCGGCGCTGAAAGGGAGCCGCGACTTCGTGGTGTTGGTGAATCGCGAAAAAGGCATGTTGGTGGCCCGCAACGTCGCCGCTTGTCTCCGCTTCCCCGACAATCCCTGCTATGACGAAGCCTACGCGCGCACTCACGCCATAGATCTGCTGACTGTCCGCGGACTCTGCCCTGCCGACCTGCTCCACTATGCGTTTGAGCACGACGCACTGCCCGATGCCCGCTTCCCCGGCACCGACGAAACGGCCCTCGTCGCCGCCAACCGCGACTTCATCGCCCGCTGCTACCTCCAGAAATACTACCGCGGCGACTAACCCCCCGACTGGATCGTAAGCCTCCGGCTTGCGCTTTCCAACCGAACTCCCGTCTGGATCGTAAGCCTCCGGCTTGCGAATTACAACCGAACTCCCCGACCGGATCGTAGGCCTCCGGCTTGCGTACTACAACCGAACTCCCGTCTGGATCGTAAGCCTCCGGCTTGCG
>CAYQQG010000162.1:0-4488 GCA_964419535.1 uncultured Sangeribacter sp. | reverse complement strand
CGCTTGTCGGAGAGCGTCAAAACTCAACCACTTTTGAAGAGATTACTAACAAATCTTCTTGAAGTTCAGTTATTTCAATGATTTACCCCTCAATATCGCACATAGATAGCAAAAATTCGCGAGTCTGCAAAGAGCAAACGTCGGCTGAAAGCCGGTGTGCGGTGCTGAAAGGAGGTATGAGATGCCTAAAAATATAGCAAAAATGCTTATTTTTTCGGTATTACATAAAAAACTGCGGAGCAAAGGGACTTTAAAACCGCTCCATTGCACCGCAGTTAACTTATCTATCTAAATTTCTATATATTTTCTTCCGGGGCTAAGATAAAATTCTTCGGAATTCCGAGAATTCAATCAATAGACAAGTTCGAAATCATCGACATACATGCATGAGCCTTCGCCACCGTCGAAATAGTCGCCATATAGGGAAGCGGTGCACACGATCACCAGATAAAGCGGTTTGGTCGTCTTGGCCGTCGCCTTATAATCGAAGGGGATTACAAGTTCCTGCAAGCCGCCGTCGGGACCATAATTTTCAGTGAAAATCTTTTCGCCGTATGCAAGGACACAGGGATCGTCCGTGTTCCAAAGTTTCTGAGTGCTCTTTTTGGTTCGGATCTCAACTTTCTCAGTCGTGAGCGCTATGTAAATCTGACCCTTATCGAGCTCGCCTTGGCTCAGCTTGCCATTCTTAGAGCCATTTTTATCGGCAGTCTTCGGACGATAGTTGACATAAACCTTGAGGGCAGACGGGTGGCTCGAATCATATTCACGTCCAAATTCCAGACGACCGTCCGTTCCCTGAGTTTCCAGATAGGTTCCGGCGAATAGGTTTCCGGCTGCGAACTTACCGGCGAGTCCTCCCAATCCGACGAACTGTGATCGCAGACGAGCCGAATTTGAACCTGAATGGAACATATCGGTTGAATTTTGAGTCAGCGTCACACTCATAGTTGCGGAACCGTGATTGCCGGAATCCCAGAATGTGCGCTCACCACCGAGTCCGGGGATTAAAATCTTGCTGTTGGACGAGAAATTAGACCATTCCTCCATGCTCGAGTTGGGGATTGCGAAACAACCCTCAGTCGTGAAATATTTAGATTCTGAATTGAAACCGTCGGCTACGGCCTGATATTCATATCGCGTCGAGGGTTTGAGAGAAGTCAGACTGACAGTGAAGGAGGTACCGCCGACCCTGAGCGCCTTGGCCGCACTGAGATTGCGGCGGCGCTGAGCGGCCGCGGCGCTCTCGCCTGCAGGCACTACTATCCATGTATCAGTTCCTGCTTCTCTGAACCTTATGCCTGTGTTAGTCGCGTTTCCGTCGACCACCGTGCCGCGAAGGGTGGCTTTTGTCGAACCGATCGCCAAGAGGTTTGAAGGATCGACAGCGTCCTCAATGGTCACCGGATCTTCAATCACCACCGCACCTTCACCGACAGCGAAACGGAGCTTTAGTTCCGTGAACTTGCCATAGACGTCAGTCGCCTTTAGGTCAATCGCATATTCATCTTCACGCTCAGGGAGTCTGTTTAGCATCGAAGCCGTGAAAGTCATATAACTCAACGCCATATTGCGTTCGCTGTTGAAAGTCTCATCCCATGTGAGACCGGCGGCCTTCACCTTAGCAGCAACCTCATCAGTGCAATTCTTCAGATCGATATTGCTGTCCGGCAGACCGAACGCTGCATAATCATCCGTAGTCAGAGTGAGATTCTTTATTCCTCCGAAAGCGTTTATCTTTACGAGTTTATCCTTAAATTGTCCGGCATTGCCGACAATCTGTTTCTCAGCGTCAAATCCGACGCCTTTGAAACTCGGTCTCCCAAGGATCACAACCTCATCTTCGACAAGGATTTCCTCATCAATGACATTAATCGTGATGAAAGCTCCACCCTCTTCGTCATATTCAGGATTATAGGCAAACGAGAGCACGTATTCATGCGCACGTTCAACATTTTCAATCTTCTGGGTTTTCGTAAAAGCCTTTCCCTCGGATGTCGTGCCGGTCATCGTAATATCAAGTGTCGTGTCACCGCCCGGCATCATGTAATAACCCTTTGCGTATGTATAATTCTCGGGAGTGAAATCAAGCGAAGCCCGCGAATTTCCGATCTTGATATTGAAGTCCTTCATCGGAAGTTTCTCTAAAGAAACCGCATTTACGGATGCGACGACATTAGCGATCTTGCAATTTACAATCACGGGATTTTCACCTGTCGAGATGTCGAACGGCTCATAACCCCGGAAGAACTTCTTGTCGAAAGAAGCCGATACAGAGTCGCCGGTCCATGCCTCGGCCACATAATGGCCGGACTTGAGCGTGATGGCCTCGGGCACATTTTCAAGACCCTGGAATTTATGAAGCAAACCTTTCTGGCCCGAGATATAGACCACACAGTTTGCCGAAAGGTCGGCCGGGTCATTCTCAGCACGTGTCACGTCTGAATTGATGACAAGCTTCATCCGGAGCGTACCTTCACCGTCGACGTTGAACGGATCATCAAGCGCACATGACTGCAGGCCGAACCCGGCGGAAAGGCAAAGAGCAGCGGCGCCGATTGCATTATATATCTTGTTCATTTCGTGAAAGTCGGTTAGTTAGTGTGAAGTTTAACGGAAATTACCGAAGTGCCGTTTGCGTCGGTCACTGTCAGACGGAACTCATGGTTGGCCTCGCCAAGAATCGACATGAGGCTCAGGAAGCCGGTGATGTCGAATTCAGCCTCCGAGCGGCCTCCGAGATTCACCGGGAATCCAAGACCGGAGAGAGTTTCCTCGAACTGACCCGGATTGATGAGGTCAAGATCCTTCTGAAGACCCACTCCTTCAAGTTCTTCAGGAGTCAGCGTGCCGGAAATTATTTCAACTTTAAATTCCTTAAAGCCGCCTTCAGCTTCGGAAACGACTTTCCAAGCGCAATAAAGGTTGTCGGTCACCTCGTTAACTTTTGTGAGATCAAGCGGTGTAAATCCTGCGTATTCACCTGTCGGCTGGAGAGGAGTTGCCTTGGGCGCAACCTTACCGGGATTGACCGGGTCGTCCGGACCGGGAACATCCGGTTTTCCTTCTACGGGTCTGAGATCATCTTCGAGAATTTCATCCTCTTCCGGATCAACCGTATAGTTCAGATCGACAATTTCAACAGTCGCGTCAACAGTCAATCCTGCACTCACACTGCCCGGATCGTCCTCGCCGGCATCATGCATGCGGAACGTGATGCGATAATGAGAACCGGGTTGAACCGTATCATATACTTTAGATTCCACGACCGGGAATTCCTCAACTTCACCATTGAAAGTGGCGGTGAGGGTATTTGAATTTTCTACATAAGCAAAATATCCTGACCGGTCAGCGTCAGCGGCCGTAAAATCGAGTGTTCCGCTCTCACCGACCCTGACAGTCACTTTCGAGTCAGCGCTCATATTGGATATCAATGAGGGTGCGAACACGATGCTCACCTTTACATTCGACAGACGGGCATTGATAGGTTCAATGTCAGTCGTGATTTTGTCGGCGGCCACGGCAAACTTCGTGTCACCGCGGAAATAAGGCTCTTCCCATGCCTGAGAAGCATTTGAGCCATAAGACGCGACAGCGCTGTATGTCCCAACAGGCAGTGTCACTACCTCAGGCATCTCGGAATATATGTATGATTTTGTGGGCGCGGATTCACCATCCTTAATGAAATCGACGGTGAAATCCTCAGCTGCCGGAGCCGCGGCGCGTGTCAGGACAGGACGTGAAAGCACGATGTTTCCTTCTGTATTCGGAACTGTGACGCTCAACGCACTCTTCAGGATGCTCCCCTCCTCTTCGGTTTCACCTTTCCAAAAAGGATCTTCCTTCGAACAGGAAGCCAACGAGGCCGCGATGCCGACAACAGCGAAAAGTTTTATATAATTTTTCATTTTTCTTACTTCCTAATAGTTTAGTTTGACATTCTTCACCTTCAATTCCGAGCCCGAAGCGAAAGTATGATAACTGTTGGCGGAGAGGTGATTATTTTTCAACCCGTTTATTATTCCGTTTAATGAGTATTCATTAATTGCCGACCCCGAAGGAACGTTGATTGACGGAACGGATGAGCCTGAAGAGATAAACTTCACCCTGATTGACGCCGCGCGGCTGCCAAACGCATAACCCGAAAGCGCGAGAGATTTGGAAGTCATAGAGCCCGCTTCTTCCAAGTCAGCGGAAGAAGACGCGAGGACATTGCCCGAAGCATCAATTATTGCAACCTCAACTCTGCCTTTTTCATCGTTTAGTGAAGTATATGAATAATCAAACGAAATTGACTGCGGACGGCTTGCAAACGCCTTGCCTTCCGAACGATGCTCAGAGCCATCAAATGAATAAGTTCCAAGGAAAAGCTCGCCTGCACATTTATTGGCATCTCCAAATGTCGGAGCGTTGCCATTATAATATTGCGCTGTCTTCTTGACTACAGGCGGTGTCGATCCGGCATGGTTATAACCGACACTGCGAATT
>CAYQQG010000161.1:0-4523 GCA_964419535.1 uncultured Sangeribacter sp. | reverse complement strand
CTTCGAAGTCACGTAGGAGGTAGATCCGTGATATCAGAGATAGTCCTTATAGTTCTTGCGCGAGTAACCGTATCCGTAACGGTAAGCGTGGCCATAGCGGGCAACGGTTTCGGTCGCATTGATGATGAGAGCCATATTGCGGAATGTCTTGGTGTTGTAGAAACGTTCGAGCTCGGGAAGCATTGAGCGTTCGAAGAGTCCGACACGAAGAACAAAGAACGTGCGGTCGCAAAGTTTGTCGATGATCTGAGCGTCAGCCATCATCTGTACCGGCGGACAGTCAATGAATATATAGTCATATTCGGTGCGCAGATACTGAATGAGGTTGTCGAACCGTGAAGATTCCAGAAGCTCGGTCGGGTTGGGCGGGAATGTGCCTGTCGGGAGAATTGAGAGGCCGGTGGTGAGTGTGTCTCTGACGATCAGCTGATCAATATCCCTTTGCGAGCCGTTGAGATATTCCGCCAGACCTTTCTTCGGTGAATGGATTGCTCTTGAGAGCGAACCGCGGCGAAGGTCACCGTCTATGAGAAGGACGCGTTTGCCTTTGAGCGCCAAAGCCAATCCGAGGTTGATTGAAATAAAGGTCTTGCCGGATCCCGGATTGAAAGAGGTGATCATCGAAACGCAAGGGATCTGGTCTGCGGTCATAAACGAAACGTTCGTGCGCAGGACGCGGAAAGCCTCGTTGATGATGTCGCGGTTGCCTTCGGCCACAACGATGTCTTCGTCACCGGGCAATTCGTCGCGTTGTTTCGAAGGACTCTTGAAGAACTGCATAAACTTCCTGGCCTTGTGACGGAAGATCGGGATTTCGCCGACAATGGGTATATTGAATCCTTCGACATCCTTACGTCCGCGAAGTTTCGTGTTGAGAGTCTCAATAATATATATAAGGACGAAGGGGAGAATGAGGCCGATCACGAAACCGATGACATAAGATTGCATCGCTTTTGGAGAAGTCGGGGCGTTGGCGCCCGAAGGACGGCGCAACATGCGTGTGTTGACGGATGTGAATGCCTGGGAGAGCTCATTCTCCTCGCGTTTTTGCAGAAGGTAGAGATAGAGGGTCTCTTTCACTTTTTGCTGGCGTTCAGCTGTCAAGAGATATTTTGCCTGACGCGGGTTTGCGGCCACGCGGGCGTTTGCGGTCTGTTCGCTGCGCTGGAGCGAATTGATTGAGTTCGTGAGCGCGACGATCTCGTTGTCGAGCGAGGCGATGATCGAGCTGCGCATGGCGGCCAAACGGGAGTCGAGCTCAATGATGAGCGGGTTGGAGGCCGACGTGTTGGTCATCATCGAATTGCGCTGCATCATCACATTGTTATATTCTGCGATCTGCGATTCGATGTTGGCTCCGATGACCGTGTTGACGGGAAGGACCGTGTTTCCCCGGCCTTCGGTCTGTATGAAGTTTTTCAGATAGCGGGCCATTTGGAGCTGGTTGGAGCTTGCGGCAATCTGGTTGTTGGCCGTGTTGGACTGCTCCATATACATCGACGAAGCCTGTCTGAGGTCGGGAATGAGGTTGGAGGATTTGTAAGAAGATATATCTGAATCCACGTTTCCGAGCTCTGATTCAAGGATGTTCAGGCGGTCAGTGATGAAATTGGAAGTGACGGCCACGACTTCGGCGCGTCCCTTGATCCAATCCTGGTTATAGGCGTTGACGAGCGAAGTGAGGATTTCGTCGGCGCGCTGAGGGGAGGCGTCGTTGCATGTAATCTGGACAACGTTTGATTTTTTTGTCACCTGCTCCACGCCTATTTCTGCCTCATATCCGTCGGTGGCGGTGGTCAGAGTCGTGCGGTTGACATTTATTGTCATGGGATTGCCGGCCTTGAAGAATGGAGTCTTCGTGATGATGACGCGGCCTGACGATGTGCCGATTATCGAGCCCCAGGTGAGGTTGTCGCTCGAGGGGACGATCAGCGGCTTGCGGTTGATAATCACATTCTCAACCGAGAGGTTGCCGGCGGCGCTGATGTGGATCGTGAGCGAGGCTGTCTCGTCGGCCGGCATATCCGGGAAGTCAACATTAACCGGAAGGTTGGAGCCATAAAGCACGTTCGAGTGGAAACGGCCCGGAGAGCTGTAATTGACGGTGAGCTTAAGCTTTTTGACAACCTGCTCCATGAGATCGGGGCTTTTGAGTGAAGCCATTTCATCAAGCAGGATAGTGTTTGAAGTTCCGACACCGATGTCAGTCAGGTCAACCGAAGACGATCCGACCGCGCTCTGAGCGTCGTCGCGGATGATGACGGAACAGGAGCGGGTGTAGATTGGAACGGTCCGTTTAACTGTAAGCACGGCGATGCCGGTGCAAACTATCACTGAAAGGACCACCCAATACCAGAAGCGCATGGCGATAGCGAAGACATCGCCTATATTCACGATTCCGATTGTATTGGCCGCTGAAGATTTTTCAGGCGTGGCCTTGACCGGTGTGTTGTTAGTGTTGTCAGCCATTTTATTTTAGATGTTCGATTAATCTGATGTTGTTTAATCTGATGTTGATATTGCCTTTATAAATTGTTTGATTGAGCCTTCTCGAAGGTCATTGGATATGGGCCGCGGTTCCCCGAGGCGTCTGCATGATTACTCGTCCGCGGACGGACGGTCATGCGGAAAAACTTTGCAAAGTTATATAATTTCTGTGAATAGCACAATAATAAGGTATGAAAAACAGTAAATATTGAGTTATTTTTAAAAAAAATGTTGCAGATTGAAAAAATATTTTTAATTTTGCAATATTAATTGTCGGGACGGCCCATTCGTCCTGATATCGTATGAAATGGGCTCTTGATTGACAAACTTCCCAATATACCATAATTATTAACTTTAATTAATCGATATGAAGAAATTTTTACTTAGTGTTATCGCAGTCGGCATGAGCGTCGCTTCGATGTTTGCTCAGTCTTCGACGGGCATCCCGGCGAATATGACTGTGCTGCCGGCTCCGAACTCAACTGTCGACGTTTCCGCAAATGCCTATCCGCTTGGCGTGGCCGCGCTCTCTTTCAGCGGACAGGAAGTTGAAAAAATTGAAAGCAACACGACTCCGGCCGAGCTCTATTATGAAGATTTCACAAAGCCGGCTTGTACGACTCTGACTGTGTCGATCGATATGGAGAGCTGGAAAACCGCAGGCGTCATCTTCCCCGGAACGTGGAACAAGGACGGCAAATATAAAATTGTCATTCCTTCAGGCATGTTCATGTTTGGCGGCGCTCCCAACCCCGCGATGACTATATACTATGAGATCAACGTGGGTTGGTATGCCACTCCTGTCGATCAGCTCGTGCTCACCAATCTCGAGGAGGTTGTGCTCACCTTCCCGAACGCGTCAAAGGTTGAGTTGACCGATAAGTTTAGCGCCACAGTTTCCTCCACCTTGACTGAAGAATTCGGTTTCGTGAAAGCAGTTGACGGCAACCGTGTGATCTTCAGAATGGCTCAGGGCGACTTGAGCATGGGCATCACAACCCCAGGCCAGTATATGCTTCACGTTCAGCCCAACAGCATCTTGTTCGAGCAAAACGGCAAGACATATTACACAAATGAGATCCGTCTGACTTATCACATTCCCGAATCTCCCGAACCGAGCATTTGGCCATTTGCTGATGAGCCGATCGAGAATGGACTCGAATATTTTGAAGTCACTGCGCCCATGGGCTTTGATGGACCTTCATTCTTATTGAATGACAGAGCGTCCAACTTCCTCTATCGCGCGGATGCGAATACAGGCGTCCTTGACAAAACAGCTCCGGTCGCAATTGCCAAAACAATCTGGGGTGAATCCGACTGGGAACGCCGTCAGCTTTATCTCGGCCTTTACGATCCGATCACTCTCGAACCCCTCAACTTCGAACTCGTGACTGAGGACGCGAACGGCAACTTTATCCCCTCGGATGAATGGTATGTTGAGCCCGGTTCGTTAAAAGCATGGAAACCTGATGTGTCAGGCACATACTGCCTCGTGCTCGCACAGGGCCTTTACAGCGGTGATTATACTTCAATTATTGCCGGTTCCGAACCGAAATTTGTCACTTCGGCTCCCTTCCGTTATTATTATGAGATCAAGGGTATAGATGACAGCTCGGATGTTGAAGAGATTGAGATCGCAGAACCCGCTTCTGACGTTGTCAATGCCTACAGCCTGACAGGTGTGCGCGTGATCTCTAACGGCACTCAGAATGACGTTAAGAATCTTCCCGCCGGCTTCTATATCGTGAACGGCAAGAAGATCATCGTGAAATAAACCGACAGGTTCTATGCAAAATAAAGAGATAGAATTAATTATACCGGAGCTCCGCCCTGAGGCGGGGCTCCGTTTGCGAAAGCTGCTTCCGATCATGGAGACGGCAGGTCTCGATGCTGTCCTTCTGGCCTCGAATGCCAACGTGTTCTATATGGCCGGCCGTTTTTTCCGCGGCTATGTATATGTCGACAGGAATGAAAATCTGATTTTCTTCCTTATCAGGCCGAATAATTTTGCGGCCGACGGGAAGGAGGATATATAC
>CAYQQG010000160.1:0-4555 GCA_964419535.1 uncultured Sangeribacter sp. | reverse complement strand
CACCCTCTTATATAGAGTTGCTTATGACAAATCACGTTTCTTAGACGTTTATCAGAGCTTGGAGCGAGGCGAGGCGCTCATTGAAGACGGCCATTCGGCTGTCAGCCAACGGAGCGGAATCTACGATCGTGAAGCCATAGCGCTGAAGACTGCTTATGGCCGACAGCGGATCCAGGGACCGGACGCGGAGCGTCACAAGGATATTGCCGTTGTCCGAGGGCCGCGTGAAAAGATCAACAAGGTGCATATCCGCGTCCTCGACGGCATGAGCGATCGACGAGGCGGAATATTGAGACGGCTGACATTCAACCGTAATCACCGAACTGTCATCGCGTTGCGCCAACATTTTCCCCATTCCTTCCAACAGCGATTCCATGTCTATCACCCCGACCGGCTCTCCGTCACGGCTGACACCGAGAATGCGTTCCGGAGAATCCAAAAGCAATGGGAGCACCTCCAGCAACGACATGTCGCCATCCACCGTTTTCTTCGGAGGAAGCGGCGTTGACAAACTCTTCGTGGATATCACATCTTTTGCTCTCATAGCGGGATGACTCCTATTCTTTAATTTTTTCGAATATTTTTATTAGACCCATTTCTATAAAAATGTTATCGCAGGGTCTGACTTCTCGATTTTTTTTATTTATTTTGCATTATCTTTTCCATTTTTCACTCCGATCTATGGAGAGGAAAACGTTTCAAATGCCATTCAAGAGTCAAAGATACAAATTTTGTGCCAAATTTTGCAAAAATCAGTCTCTTCGGCGGTATTTTTTAATAACTTTTATAATTATAACAAATGACACGCCTAAGTGTTAACATAAATAAAGTCGCAACCCTCCGGAATGCCCGCGGAGAGAACAATCCTGACGTCGTTAAATTCGCTCTTCATTGCGAGAAAGTCGGGGCCGAAGGGATCACAGTCCATCCTCGCCCCGATGAACGCCACATCCGCCGCCAAGATGTCCGCGACCTCAAACGAGTCCTGACAACCGAATTCAATATGGAGGGTTATCCGGCCGAGGAATTCCTGCAGCTCGTTGAGGAGAACCGCCCGGCTCAGGTCACTCTCGTGCCCGACAAACCCGACCAGCTGACCTCATCCTCAGGCTGGGACGTGATCAAAAACGCGGAATTTCTACGCCCGATAATCCAACGTCTCCGGAAAGCCGGCGCGCGTGTCTCGCTCTTCATCGCGGCCGATCCGGCTCAGGTTGCCGCCGCCAAAGAGGTCGGAGCCGATCGGGTCGAACTCTATACGAAACCTTACGCCGACGGATATGCCGCCGACCGCGAGGCTGCCATCGCACCCTTCATCGAAGCCTCTGAACAAGCCAAACGGATCGGAATCGGGATGAATGCCGGCCACGACCTCAGCCTTGAGAACCTCGAATTCTTCCACAAGAAGATGCCTCATCTTCAGGAGGTCAGCATCGGCCATGCGCTCATCAGCGACGCCCTCTATCTCGGAATTGACGAGACCATCCGCCGTTATCTCGCCTGTCTCCGATAAAAACTCTCTCACAGAACTCTCAGTTCTCTTAGTTCTCATTGCTCACTTATTCACTATTCACTATTCCTTCTCCCATATAAAATGGAAAATTCTTTAAGTTTCTGGTCGCTCGTAATGGACGGCGGCTACATAATGATACCTTTGGCTCTATTGCTTCTGCTCGCCATATATGTCTTCACCGAGCGCACAATTGCAATCAACCGCGCCCTCAAGGAGGATCCTACATTCATGAAACGCATCCGCGACTATGTCCATGAATCCGACCTTGAAAGTGCGGAACGCCTCTGCAAGAACACCGACACTCCATATTCCCATATCATTCTCAAGGGTCTGCAGCGAATCGGCCGTCCCACCCAGGACGTTCTTGCCGCTATCGAAAATTGCGGAAATCTGGAAATTGCGAATCTCGGAAAAGGTCTCCCCTGGCTTTCGACCACTGCCGCCGGCGCTCCGATGCTCGGCTTCCTCGGCACGGTTGTCGGCATGATTCAGGCCTTCTTCACATTGGCCAAAGCCGGTGCCGCCTCAAATATCACACTCCTCTCCGGAGGCATCTATCAGGCGCTTGTCACGACCGTCGCCGGCCTCGTGGTCGGAATCATAGCCCTCTTCGCCTATAACTATCTCGTCGCGCGGATCAACCGCGTGATGAACCGTCTCGAAGAGCGCTCAATCGAGTTTATGGACCTCCTCAACGAACCGGCATAATATATGGCTCTTAAACGTCAATTCTCATCGCTCGAGACATTCTCAATGTCCTCCATGACCGATGTCATATTCCTGCTGCTCATCTTCTTCATGGTGACCTCGACACTTATCTTCCCTTCGGCCCTTGACGTCTCCCTCCCTCAAAGCAGCGAACAGACCTCGCTCAAGCCCACAACGGAAGTATATATCGACTCGCTGCGCAACCTATATTTGGTTGAAGACCGCAACGACACGCTCGGCGTCAACAACATTCCTCACCCTGTGACGGCCGAAGAACTCCCCGGGCGACTCGCCGCGATCCAACATGCCGACTCACTGCGCCCCGTGGCGCTCTATGCCGACGAACGTGTCCCATACGGATATGTCATCGACATCCTCGATATGGCCGCCCGCAACAATATGCATCTCGTGCTCGCCACAAAAGCTAAAAGTCCCTCCGACCAATGAGCTCCGGAAATGATAATAGAAAAAATCGTGATTCCTTGATAGCTATCGCTGTCACGGTCCTTGCCGCTCTGTTCATCTTCTGTTTCCTTTACTGGGGACGGATCGGGATGCCACGCGCCGATATGGCCGTCGCCTCCACTCCCGAAATCTCTGACGAAGAAGTTTTCCTCGACCCTGAACTTTTTGAAGATCCCGAAGAGGTGAAACCCCTCCGCGAAGATGTGGGCGAGCCGGAGACTGACGAACAGACCGAAGCCGCGCCCGAAGCACTCGGTGAGCCTGAGAAAGCAGAGCCGGACGAAAATATCCGCATCCCCGAAGTCAAAGGGAAGTCGGAAACCAAAACTCCCCCGAAAGAGAAACTGAACACACAAAAGAATGAATCGCCCGTCAAAGTCACCGAGCCATCCGGCAAAGAGACCAAAAAGATAAAGGATCCGACAGCCAACGCCTTTTCGCCCGACAACGGCAAAAAGACCGGCCGCAACGGAAGCGCCGGCGCCGGCGGAAGCTCATCCGGCGTCATCGGATCCGCCAATGGATGGACCTTCAAGGGATGTCCGAAGCCCTCGGTTTCACTGACCAATAAAGTGACTGTCAAAGTCCAGGTGACTGTTGACAAGAACGGCAACGTGACCGGAGCCAAAGCCACGGGCGGAACACCCGAAATCAACGCCGCCTGCGCACAGGCCGCCCGCAAAGCCCGTTGGGAACCCACCGACCCCAACAACCGCAAAACCGCCTCCGGAACAATCACCTTCACCATCTCCCCGAAATAACACCCTTTCCGGATTCATCACAACAGAGGAATCATAATTTCTTCATCCGGCACTGTGCCTTGGAGAAACATACAATAATAAATAGGCATATAAATTATCTTGCCTACAATCTCCACTTCCCTATTGTTGGAAAGGACATATCCATAATGTATATGATAATCAGGAGTAGAAACAAATCGCGATAAGGCGCTATGACGTTTATAATCCTTGCCTGACTTTACTTCAAGAGGCATTACGGATAGGGACTTATAATCATCAATGAGATAGTCAACTTCACCATGATTGCGGTTGTCATAGTAAAACAAGTTATTATCATGGGCTGCTAATTCTGTGGCTACCACACACTCATAGACGGAGCCAAGATTTACACTTGCCTCGTCATTGAGCACGGCGCTTACATTGGTCCTATAGAGAACTGCTGTCAGCATTCCGACATCATTCAAGTATAGCTTCAATAAATTTTTATGTTCTGATTCCGTCAAAGGGAATTTCGGATTTGATATAGCCTTGACTTCGAGAGTTATTCCGGAGCTGATCAAATATTCTATCTCTTCTTCATAATCCCGTGCCTGCTTTCCTTTAGAATTTTCAATATCCTTATATACCAATCGTTTCTTTTTATTTTCCATATTCGACGGTACAAGATCATATATCCGCTGGATCTTCAACTGATGTTCTTCATCATACTGCGAAGCATCCAACACATACAGATCGTGAATTTCCCTTTGGATTGATCTTACTTTTACGATATTTCTGGTCTCGAGATATGCATTCACAGCCTCCGGCATCCCGCCGACAAGCAAATATCTCTTGAAAAGTGACATGATTTTGTCATGAATACCTTCTGGAAGACTTTCGTTTGCCCGGAAGTGCTGTCTCATAGTGTCAATAGCCTCAGACCCGGCTCCATTTGCTATAAGAAACTCTTCAAAATCAAGAGGATACATTTTTAGGATACTAATGCTTCCGATCGGAATCGAGGTTGTCCTTTTTAAAGTGACTCCAAGAAGGGATCCGCTTGCGACATACTTGTATCTCTTTTCTTCCCTAAGAAACTTCAACATCGTCAACAGATGAGGATATTTTTGGATTTCATCCAAAAATATAA
>CAYQQG010000159.1:0-4563 GCA_964419535.1 uncultured Sangeribacter sp. | reverse complement strand
TTATTTATTAAACGGGGTCTAAGTACTTTTCTATCCATAGATGAGATATTTAGTTTCTTCTAATTCTTGTTTGAAATATGGATTTTTTATGGATGATTCGTCAACCAGATCAACTTCCCTTAGAAATAAACCTTTTAATGCGTTATAAAAATCAATAAAGTTATCGGCATAGTTATTATGGTCTATTTCATGATTGAAATTAACAAGCATATCAATATCGCTTTCATCATTAAACCTATCTGTAAGTATAGACCCAAAAGCATATAAATTTTTGACTCTATAAATCTTGCATAGATCAAAAATTTTTTGAATATTATTAGTTATCAGATTCATAACGACATTGATTATTTTTACAAAATTAATAAATTTCATTTTAATCAGCAAGCAAATCTACTCGCATATGTTTTGACAGAATGAGAATTTTGATTATTTTTGCAAATGATATGGTAACATTTGAAAATTAAGAGCCAATTTTCGAGAGTTTCACTCATAATTTGTAAGACAAATTGTTTCCAAATATTTTTATACTAACTAAACTAAATCAGTATGAAGAAATTTTATCTTTTATTGTCGGTGATTGCAGCGGCGATGGCTCCGGCCGCGGCTGAGACCTACACTCTCGATTTTACGGGTTCGGAGGACCTTTACGGTCTGACCCGCGAGAAGGACCATTATGCTTCCATCAATCTCTATCAGGAAGAGTTCAGCACCACCCAGGACGGTATCCAATTTGATTTTAAGACAACAGCCGGAGCGGGTTTCGCATTGGCTGATTGCTCTGACGATTCTTCTGTGCGCAATTCGTTTCTTTCAGGCCTGATGCTCGCGGCCGGTTTCAACTATAAAAGCGCGCTGGATTGTGAGGTGAAGGTGTCGGACGCTTACCGCATCACGGGTCTTAAACTCACAATCGCTTACGGAAACGGTTCGACATATACCGTGCCGTTGACGGTTGACGGGACAAAAACTGAACTTTCTCCGGAGGTTATCAATTCTACAGGAAAGCTCTATGCCTTTGAATGGAGCAAGCCTTATAATTCGACGGATGTAGTGTCGTTCAGATTGTCCGGAAGCCTGAGCAACTCTTACAATTACTCTATGGTTTATCTTCGCACGATCGAGGTGACATATGAAGAGGCTTTTGATGCCAATCTCAAGCCTGCGGAGATTTCATACCCTGCGGAGACTCTTCAGCTCATCAATGGCGTCGAGGAGATCAAGGGTCTTGTGCTCAATAACCCCAATAACCTTCCTGTGACATATACAAGCAGCAATGATGACATCCTTGTTTCGGAAACAGGAGAGATTTCACTTGCTGAAGGTGCTTCTTACGGCACTTCGGTCATCTCAGCATTCTTCCCCGGGAACTCAGAATATGCGACCGCACAGGCAACATACACCCTTACAATCGTGCAATCCGTGTATAATCTTGAAGAACTCAAGAACGTGCCTTACGGTCTCAAAGCCTATGTGATGTTCCCTATGGTGGCGATCTATGGCAATGGCTATTATCTGTATGTCCAGAGCCTTGACGGTTCAACCAATTTCGTCGGTTATCAGCTCCTCTTGGGTGGCAAGTATAAACCTAATGACATAATTCCCGGAGGCTGGATGGCAAATATTGCTGAAAATTCCAACAAATGGGGATACTTCACAATGGAGACGTTCCCAAAATCAACTGAGACTCAGGAACCGGTTATCCCTGTTGTGGAATCTGTGACACTTGAAGATGTCGGCAAAGTGGTCATCCTGAAGAATGTAAAATTTGACGCTGCCACTCCCGCCAATCTGACCTCTTTCAAAGGCACGGTGGGCGAAACTGTCTATAACTTCTACAATCAGTTTAAAGTGGAATCTGTTGAGCCGGGAGAATATGACGTGAAGTGTGGTGTTATAGTCGCTTCGAGCAAACCTCGCCTTCAGCCGATTGAAATTAAAAAAGATTCTTCGGTTGGAGTAGAGAGTCTGGAAGAAGCTCAGAACGACTCGGAATTCTACACGCTCCAAGGTGTCCGGGTGACTAACCCCTCAAATGGCATATATATCAAGATCTCAGGCGGAAAAGCGTCGAAAGTTATCGTCCGCTAAAGAAAACGGTTTAGCTATAAAAGAATGATACCGGGCCGGAATTTTAAAATTCCGACCCGGTATTTCTATTTAGACCCCTTTCCACAAAAAAATGTTAATGCCGGTGTAGCGATTTTTCGAGTAATTCCCGATGTTTACGCATGGAGAATTAGCATAATAGCATGACTGTCGACGTTCTTTTGGGGCTATAACGGTTTATAACAGGAGTCTCCGTTCTTGGGCGACGGTGATAGGGGTGGAATGTCCCGAAAGAAGGACCGTGTCGGACGGAAGCGTAAGAATTTTATTGACAATCGATTCTTCCAATTCGCGACGATTGCCGCCGGGAAAATTCGTGAGGCCCGGACCATGTTGATAAAGCGTATCACCGACAAAAGCGGCCTTTTCTTCGGGAGACCAGAAAGTGACCGATCCCGGGGTGTGTCCCGGTGTATGGATGACTTTGAGATAGAAGCCCGAATTGGCCTTGAGGCGAATAATCTCACCGTCTTCTAATTCTTCATAATGAGGAACAGTGATCGGATCACGGTAATTACCGCTCAGATTCAGATAAGTGTCCGTCAGATAGCGCGCATCCGACGGGTATATATAGATCGGAGCGACAAGTTTCTCACGGAGCAATTCTGCCGCTCCAAAATGGTCGAAATGGCCATGTGTCAGCAAAATTTTCTCTATTGTCCAACCATTACGGATAATGGTGTCATATATGAGTCCGGCCTGTGCGCCGGGATCTATAATGAATCCCGAGCCGGTGTGTGAATCAATATAGAAATAGCAATTCTCGGCGAAAACGCCCTCAACCATCAATTCTTTAATCATAATCTTATGAAAGATATATTAGAGGATAATATCTCAAAAGAGAGAGACATTAGCAAATTGTTGGATAATAGAAGGTGTGTCAATCCTTCATTTTGACACACCTTCCTTTTGATTATACCAACCGGCAGCCGTCAGGCCCACAGACATGGGGGCGTTCGGTCTCAGCATCGTTTTTTCTCAGTCTCTTTAGCTTTTTTGCGAAGCTCGCGTTGCAAGGCTCTCTTGAAGCCGTCGACAGTCATCGCGCCCGGGACAGCGAAGTCACCGTCAAAAACGATGTATGGCACACCGCGGACGCCGCGCATGGCAGCTTCACGTTCGTCAAATCGAACTTCATCGTCATATTTGTCCGATTCAAGCACCTCCTTAACTTTACCGGCGTCCATTCCCACGCTGACGGCCACGTCAAGAAGCACCTTATGATCCGCCAAGACAAGGTTCTTGGTGAAATAAGCGTCAAAGAGTGCCTTGTTGAGACGGTCGACTGTTGCACGGTCATAGTCAGCTTCAGCCAACTTCATCAGACGGTGGGCGTCACGGGTGTTCGAATATTGAGTCGTGGCATACCGGAAATCGATTCCGAGTTCACGACCTAACCTTGAGATTTCCTCGATCTGTTTCTTCGCGTCTACAAGACTCAGGCGATATTTCATCGCGAAACGATCGGGCGTCGTGCTGACAACCTCCTTCGGAGCGGTCGGGTCCAGTTCAAAGGCCCGATAATCGATTTGAACTTCATTTTGAAGACCTAATTCTTCAATAGCTTTCTCGAGTCGTGTTTCGCCAATGTAGCAATAGGGGCAAGCGAAGTCGCTCCAAATTGTTAAATTCATCATAGTATTACCTTCCTTTATTTGTTGAATGATTTTGAAATAAAATTATTGTTTCTTAGACACCGCCCTGAATTTAACATTTTTTGTGGGACGGCGTCTTATTAAACGGGCGCTGAATTTATGATTCTTGAAAGACAGGAACGGAATGTTGAAAGTTCTTCGGAAGAACATATTTCCTCGAGAGCTCTCTGGCGCCGGTTGGCTATATCGAGAATAGTGCCTTTCAAAGATTCGGCTTTTGGTGTCAGATATACTTTTAGACATTTATGACTCAATGCTTCAGTCCTGACCATATCTTTTTTTACCAGCGCCTTGACACTTCGGCAAATGGCACCCTTATCCTTGCCAATCGCTTCGGCGATTTCGCATTGCTGCAATCCGTCCTTCGAATAAAGCGCGCGGAGAATGAGATATTCGGGAACTGTGATTTCCGGCACTTCCTGCTCCAGAATTGCACCCAATTGACCGACAAGCACCTGATAGGCTGTTCCTAACATACATCCTAAGTTCGGCATCCTATATATTCTATTTTTCTGTTTCATAACTATAGAACAAATGATTCATTAAAATGGTTGACCTGTCAACCAAAAATAACGGATCAAGTCCAAAAGACGGTTAAAGTATTCTCACCATATCCCATTCTACGGAAGCGTTGAAAAGTTGAGAACATCAAATCGGAAAAGAACCCGGATGATGTAATAGTGATACGCCGCTTTGGTGGTGTTTTCATTATGCACCGGTCGGAAACATCCGCCTGCGGAGCAGGCATTTAACATTAGGCACGTATCCGAGCCCGCGTAGCGCGGCGAGGGTGCGTGTATAG
>CAYQQG010000158.1:0-4570 GCA_964419535.1 uncultured Sangeribacter sp. | reverse complement strand
ACTATCAGAAGCGGCTATCACGGCGACACCTGGAACGCTATGTCGGTCTGTGATCCCGTCACGGGAATGCACGGCGCGTTCGGCGCTGCCCTTCCGAAACGCTTCTTCGCGCCGTCGCCGAAATGCCGTTTCCACGACGAGTGGGATCCGGAAGATTTCAAACCGATGAAGGAACTCTTGGAGCAACATGCCGACACTCTGGCGGCCGTTATCCTCGAACCTATCGTGCAGGGCGCCGGCGGAATGCGCTTTTATCACCCCCAGTATCTTCGCGAGCTCAGAAAGGAATGCGACCGACTCGGAATCATCCTCATCCTCGACGAAATAGCGACCGGTTTCGGACGCACAGGAAAGTTATTCGCTTGCGAGCATGCCGACATCGTCCCTGACATCATGCTTATGGGCAAGGCCATCACAGGTGGATTTATGACCTTCGCCGCTGTGGCCACTACCGCCGAAATCGCCGACCGCATCTCCAAATCGGAAGCCAAGTGCATGATGCACGGTCCCACATTTATGGGCAATCCGTTGGCTTGCGCCGTCGCGGTCGCCTCGACCCGTCTTCTGCTCTCCTCTGACTGGCAAAAAAGGGTGAAGGAGATTGAGGAGATAATGACCCGCAAACTCGCCCCGGCCAAAGAGTTCCCTAATGTCAAGGAGGTCAGAGTGCTCGGCGCCATAGGTGTCCTGGAGCTGTACGAAGGTGTTGATCTCGGGGAATTTCAGAAAAAATGTGTCGACATGGGGGTCTGGATCCGCCCGTTCGGCAAACTTGCATATATCTACCCTCCCTTCCTCGCTATCAGCAACGACCAACTTGAATATCTCTGCGATTCGCTTCTCAAACTCATCAAACCGGAGAACTAATGGCTGTTAAAAAATCAACAACTAAGTCTAAGCCCAAGAACCCTTCTCAAAAGAGAAACGCTAAAAAAAGCAGTGCCCCAAAAAACAGCACTGATAAAGGAGCGGTAAAACCTAAGAAGAGTTCGCCGCGGCGGAAGAAGGAGACCGCACGTCCGGATGCCGCACCTCTGAAGGTATATTCCGACATGTTGACTCACCTTCGGGAAGATAATCGGTTCCGTCAAATCCCGGAATCTCTTGAAGACTCTATTAATGCGTCGCTCGCCGAACCGGAGAAGAGTTTGAAGACAATCGACCTGCTGAGCAATGACTATCTCGGATTGGGTTCGGAGGCGGAAAAATATGAAGCCGAGTTCCGACGCAGATTCCCGGACGCTTTTATGACTTCATCAGCGTCCCGGCTCCTTTCGCGCCGGAATAAATATCATAACCGTCTGGAAAAATATCTCGAAGAACTTTACGGTCGTCCGGCTCTGCTTTTCAATTCCGGCTATCACGCCAATGTCGGCGTGATTCAGGCCTTGGCAGTCCCTTCGACGATGTTTATCGCCGACAAGCTTGTCCATGCCTCGGCGATCGACGGATTGCGCCTGTCATTAGCTGATTTCAAGCGTTTTCCACATAATTCAATAAGCAGGCTCAAACGTATTCTCAATGAGAATTATGATAGCTACGACCGCTTTGTCGTGATCGTCGAATCGATCTATAGCATGGACGGTGACATCGCCCCTCTGCGTGAGCTTGCCGAACTGAAAAAAGCTTATCCGAAGGTGATTCTATATGTTGATGAGGCTCACGCGTTCGGGGTCAGGGGCAATAGAGGTTTAGGACTTTGCGAGGAACGGAATCTTCTTGACGATTTCGACATCATCGTCGGCACACTCGGAAAAGCCGCGGCTTCGGCCGGTGCTTTTGTCATCTGCTCCGAGATGATGAAGGATTATCTGATCAATTGCACCCGCAGCTTTATCTTCTCGACAGCTATCAGTCCCGCTCAGGCCGCATGGTCGATTCTGATGATTGAAAAAATTATAGGTATGAATGACCGCCGCGAACACCTGAAAGAGATTAGCCGTGAGTTTGTAGAACAGATGGAGCGCCGCAATAACATCGAGACCCCTTCGACAACTCAGATCGTCCCTATGATAATCGGTGACGCCGGAGAGGCCATGCTTATGGCCGATTACCTGAGAGCTAATGGTTTCGACACACTTGCTATCCGCAAACCGACCGTCCCGGCAGGTTCCGAACGATTGAGGTTCTCCCTCAACGCTCTCCTCACAAAAAAAGATATTACCCGACTCGTAGGAATTATAGGTAAATACAGATGAAAACCCGAATTATATTCTCACAACCCGGCAACAAACGACTTCTTCTGATCTTTGCCGGGTGGAGCACGACTCCGGCTTTCTATCGCGATCTCCACTCCGCAGGGTGGGACATCGCCGTCGTGTGGGACTATACCGATCTCGATTTCAATCCTTCCGTAATCGAGGACTATTCTACTATTTTCATCATCGCATGGTCGATGGGGGTAGCAGCCGCGGCCCATACCGCCGCCACTTCTCTCCCCGCTTCAAGGGTCAGCGCAGCGTTCGCCGTCAACGGTACGCTCCACCCTTCTTCGGATAAATTCGGCATACCGGAAAACATCTACGAAGCGACACGCGCAACTCTCAACGCGCGTAACCTTCTGAAATTCACCAAACGGATGGGATACGCACCTCCGGCACCCGGTACGTTGCCGCCTGTGGCGCCTGAAGATTTCTATATACCCGATTTCGATTCGCTCGCTTTTGAACTCGAAAATATGCGCTCAAAGGCTCTTAAAGGACGCCTCCCGTGGAAGAGAGCTTATGTCTCTGAAAACGACCGTATCTTTCCGGCCGGCTCTATGCGCGCATATTGGGAAACAGATCCGGCTCAGCCTCAGATAATAAATCTTGACGCTCCGCATTACGTTCATCTTCAGAGGATCATCGATGAGATCACACCGGATCTGTCTAAAATCGGACGACGGTTTGAAAGAGCCGTCAACACTTACGACAGCAACGCCTCGGCCCAAAGGATAATTGTTGACAAATTGGTCGGTATGTTACCCCCGGAAGCCGATAAGACCGTCGTCAAAATGCTTGAGATCGGTACCGGAAGCGGTATGCTGACACGCCGCTTGGTTGATAGATTGGATAATTTGAGAGAGGCGACATATCTTGATCTCTATCATCTCCCCCGACTTGAACTCGTTGAGAAGGAGACATATCTGGAAGCCGATGCAGAGAGTTGGATTCTCGGCTCTCCGGCAGATAGTTTTGACCTGATTGCCTCGGCCAATACGATGCAGTGGTTTGCCGACCCTGAGTCCTTCTTCCGCAACGCCTCGCGAGTGCTTCGCGAAGGCGGTTATCTGCTATGCTCAACATTTATAAAGGGGAATCTAAAGGAGCTGGATTCAAAGCGCCCCGCGCCGCTGATCTATCGTGACGAAGAGGAATTGCGAGAGATGCTCCAACGTCATTTCCGGCACGTAACGATTCAATCGGAACCGGTAACCGTTACATTCCAGTCTCAACGCGAGCTGATGATGCATCTGAAATTAACCGGCGTTGGAGGAGGCTCCCCCTCCGGCCTACCGTATTCCAAAGACGCTACCCAATCACCCCACATTTCAACCTCCCTCACCTACCGCCCGCTCTACATCTTAGCACATGATTGAACATAAATTTGAGTAGCAAGTTTGAATCGGGTAAGTTTGCATTATAGAATATTAAAATCGTTCAGAAGATTGATGGGGGAAGGCTGAGATATTTTAAGCGTGACGACGGCAAGAACTTTGTGGCTAAGATTGGAATTCTTGTTTAGTTCCGGTTAATTTTATCCGAAATGGTTTTGTTGTTTGGGGACTCTTGTATGGGCAGTATCTTCATCGGCGCTCTCCGCAACGGTTTGTCAATCTTTCTTCGATTGTATTATTTCCACCCGAGTGTCTTGGATATTTCAGCACTCACTTTCAGGAAACGATCAGATTCTGCAATCCAAGCGGGTATATCCTTGTTGATCCATCCTAACATTTGGATGATTTCTTCATGGATTTCGCGTACATTCGCAATGTTCCAACATATTGCTTCATTGTGGAATATCCGATTTCTGAAACTTCTGAAACGGTTAAGTGGGGCAGATACGTTCTTACGTTGACGGTATTTCTTTGGCATATAAGGGAAAGCCCGGCGTAAGGATTTCCATAATACCCTTTCGTACTCACTATTGAGCAATGATACCCAAAATCCCAGAGTCAGTTCTGCAACAATTTTGGAAGGTGTAACATTCTCATGGCGACTGGAGATTTGGCGGGTTGCCGTAGTGATATATTTATTAAGGGGTCGTAAGCCAGGGGTGCTGGGAAACACAGCATACCAATCATCCCTGCCAGTCATTTTGTGCAGTTCTCTACTGAGGGCATTTCTTACGGCAACCTCCAAAACAGACAGTGAAATATACATTGATTCTGAGAGTTCCTAGTTGCACTTGTAATGCAGTATCGCACGGCTCGGATCGGAAGGATATTTATCAAAATACCGAGCCATTCTCTCGGTTGAAAAAACTTTTTCGAAAAATGCTTGGTTATATTCCATATATTTCTTAACTTTGCAGTTGCAGTCCCGGTAATTCCTCTCCCTGATATCAGATGCAGGTGATGAATCCGGGT
>CAYQQG010000157.1:0-4651 GCA_964419535.1 uncultured Sangeribacter sp. | reverse complement strand
GTTTCTACTATCCCGTAGTACCGAAAGGCCAGGCCCGCATCCGTGTCCAGCTCTCGGCTGCTCACGAGCGCGAACACCTTGACCGCGCAATCGCCGCCTTCATCAAAGTCGGCAAAAAGCTTGGCGTCATCAAATAATAGGATCCCCTAATCAACAAATAATAATAGCCTCCGTTTCAAATTCTGAAGCGGAGGCTATTACTTTTTTTAAGATTCAGACTATTGCTTCTGGACAGTCTATTTAATTTTAGTCAAATAGTTGTAACACAGATTATTTCTTTGATGAATTAAACAGTTTCATCGTTTGGTTTACCAACAGTTTATAATGTTGATTTAACCCTTTTGTCTGGCCCACCGGTTGCCATAGAGCCATCCATACATCATTTTCAGAAACATATTCTACAGTAACTGAGATACTGGCATGGGCAACCTCGTATGCATCAATATATATTACTTCTTTATCAGTATTTTCCAACTTTTCATAACGTTGATCAATATACTCCTTAAATCCATAATCGTCGTACATTCTATCCGTGAACCATATAGATGAGCCTACTAATCCTCCGTTCTGGAAGAAAAATCCATACCAGGGATATTCCTCATTTCGTAATGAATAAAGAAGATTTCCTCCTTCGCTACTAAGCAACTCTAATGTATACGGAAGGTTAGATTTGATTTGAGCCTGACTCCATCCCCACGTGAGAATGGTGTTGAAATTGAAATTGGTTGCATTTACCACTACTCGGCATGAAGCAGTCTTGTCTCCTTTGGTTACTGTGATCTTAGTTGCTCCTTCATGTTTAGCAGTAACAACACCGTTATCGTCCACGCTCGCCACAAAATCATTACTTGACGTCCAGTTGCAATTGTTTATTGAAGCCTTTAGCGTATAAATCTGTCCATAATCAAGTGTTAACTGCGTCCTATCAAGAGTCAGATTCATAGATCCCCAATCTTCCTGATCATCTTCTGGGTCATCTTCCGAGTCTTTTTCATGCGATGGGTTGTTGTCCGGAGGAGTAGGTTCATCTTTGCTGCAGGCACTAAACAATGTCAAAGTAGCAACAAGCATCAAAGCCCCTAGAATTTGAAATTTTTTCATCTGTTAGCATTTAGTTATGTTTGCCGTATTTATATCATGTGGTCCTCTTCCAGTTCTCTTATATAAAAATTTAGAACTTAGAGAATTATATCGTTATTTTAATAATATAAACATTAGTGGAAATTTTGAGCATTACGCAAATGTAAATCTGACCTTTGTTAGTTTCGAGTGAAAATAACTATTTCGTCATAGTCCACTTTAAGAGTCATTTTGTTTCCCTTAATTGAACATTCATAATATTCGGTCTCGTAATCTTCTTTATCCCAATCGCCGTTATAATCATCGCCCTGGGTTGTGAGTTTCAGAATTTCACCTTCGCTGTCGTATGTATAAGTTCCGAACCAGAAGTCTGTTTCTTCTCCATCTTCATCTTTCCAAGAATCTTTCCAGACAAATGTTCCATCTTTTTTAAAAGTAATGGTCCATTCTCCTTCATCGTCACCATCTATCACTTTGCCGGTCCATTTGCCGATGATTCCGTTATCGCCTCCTTCCGGTTCATCTTTTGAACATGAACCCATCACGAAAGGCATTAGGAGCAGAACGAGATAAAAAATTTTCTTTGTCATAATTTAGATGTTGTGATTTGTGAATTTTTTATATTTTCTTGTAGATAAGAAATTCTTAATAAAGAATTATAAATTTCAGAATGAGATGGACAGATTTATTGATACGGACTTATCAAAGTAAGAATAGGAAGGTGTAAGAGCGGCCATAGCTCTTGCAGAACTGTTCCATTTGAACCATTTTCGATATAACGGAAGCATCCAATAACCGACTCGGGCGGAAAGAATCCCTATCCCGGCTCCGGCCAATATATCGTTGGTCCAGTGACGTCCATTATATAGCCTTAGGAATGCTACTCCGGTGGCCACGGCGTATGATGCCATTCCAATTCCCCAGCCGTATTCAATTCTCATCAGTTCAGCACCGGTGAAAACCGTTGCTGAATGTCCTGATGGAAATGAATTGCGAGCATTGGAATCCGGACGCTTCTCTCTGAAAGAGTATTTTCCGATGTTTACGATTGCAGCCATGATGATATATGCTGTTGCTTCAATCGCAATGCGTTCCCTGAATGAATGCTTGCAAGGGATGCGCAAGAGCCCGAATGTGGCGTAGGTCAAGGCCGGGAGATATTGAAAATAGTCATCAATATGAAGATAACGTGATTGTCTCAGATCATCCATATTGTCACGGATTGTATTATTCAGTTTAAGAAAACCATTGTGATACACTCCGAATATCCCGGTCGCAATCAGTGCCGTCGGAAAAATCAGTTGAGTAGGCCTGAACTTTACCGAATCATCAGGTTTTGTCGTCAACAATCCATTGCTGACTGAATCTTTGACAATTTCTTCCGTGTTGAGATTTGCGGTAAGAGATTGCGTTTCGACAGGTTCGATAATTCCTATCGAATCAGCAACTGAGATCTTGGCTTCGTCCGCTCTTGACGATAGAAATAGAAAATGAAGAAATATCCATATCAAGATAAATCTGTTCATCTCATTTTTCTGAAATAGTTCATTTATGTTTAGGTTGAGTCTTTTCAGAAGTTATAGCCGAGAGTCATTCTGAAACTTCCGGTATTGATTTTATCCATATCGTCCTTAAGGACTGGTATGAAGTCAGTTCCATATTGGAAACCGAGAGAAACCCTACTGTATTGGAATGTGGCGCCAACGTGCCAACCCATTTGGAAACGGTTGTAAGTATCGTCGCCAATTTCGTCTTTATCAAACAAGCTTATCCAGTCAGATTCTTCTCTGTCACCGTCTTCGATGTACACTTCTTTCATTTGTGTGATTAGGTGTAGCTTCAGGTTCAATCCTAGATATGGAGCGATTGAGAAATCGTCCGTGATATTGAAGCGGTATACATAATTGATGGGAATCTGAAGATTGATATTCTGCATTTTGAGATATTCTTTATAGTCGTATTCTTTATCAGAATCTTCCCATGGTTTGCCGAAGTTGAAGTTGATGTTGGCACCGGTTTCGATGAACATCGGAAGAGATCTGCTCAAGGGGAAGCCATGAGTGTAGTTAATGCCGAAACCGTTGAGAGTGAAGTTATCTTCCGGATCGTGCCAATTGTTGCGGTATGCATCGTTGTTGTAGGATATGCCCAAACGGTTGTAATGGGTAATCTCCGGTGCTGTTCTGCCGAAACTATATTCGGCCGCTCTCTGAGCATTCGCCATACCGGCAAATGAAAGAGCCATGACTGCAATAGTCAAAAATTTTTTCATTGTCAGATGATTTGAAAAGTTAATATTAGGGTTATTTATTTTGAAAATCAAGATTTTAGAAGAAGGCAAAAAGGATTTTATATCCGGTTCTTACAGATTATATTTAGAATCAAAGTGTAAAGTCCATTTTCCAGACGTTATAGACACCGTCTTTCGATCCTCGTTGAGAAATGAAATATATGCTATCTCCGTCCGGAGACCATATGCCTGATATGTCGTTGCCTGGATGATATGTGAGTTGAGTGAACTGGGTCCCGTCGGTCTTGATCACAAAAAGATCTGTGTTGATGTTCTTGCCTTTTTCGTCCATGGACGTACCGGTCACAAGAATCCATTTCTTGTTAGGGGATAGACGAGGTGTCGTGAAACTTCTTCCGGGCTGAGAGAGTAGAATTTCTTCCACTCCGGTTTTGAGATTGACACGCCAGATCTCACTCTCAGATTTGTCGGTATAGCGAGCGCAATAGATAACATCGTTGTCTCCCGGAATTAGGCAAGGGGTCATTCCTCTTGAATAGTTGGAAAACAGATTCTTATTCCTGTCATAGCTCCAGATGCTGTAAGATCCGCTCCCTTCGCCTCGATGAAAAAAGATGTTGTTGTTGTCTTTTGTTATTTGTCCGGCGAAGTCATTATCTGTTCCTGTGCTAATCTGTCTGACAACATTACCTTGATTTGCTTCAATAAGATAGATTCCGAAATGTCCGGAGCGATATTCGGTGAAACATAGTGTTTCTCCGTCAGGACTCCAGTTGAAATCAGTGACATTGGTTCGGAAAGTGCGTTGAGTCGAGGCCCCTCCACGTGAAGCATCCTTAACCATCACGTTTGAAGTTCCGTTTTTCCAATTAAGGTAAGCCAGTTTTTTTCCGTCGGGGGATATAGCAATTCTCGGATTTACCCACCAATCGATTTTAGACAAGTCTTTAACGCCGAAAATTCCTTTTGCAGAGCCGACAAGGTTTTGAGAATTGACACAATCGGCGTCATCCGTCATCCTCTCGAATTTTATGCCGCCCTCTTCAGGCACATCCACGACAGAATAATCCAATTTTACTCTTTTTGCGTCAACCCCGGTAAAACAGCATATAGCGACCAAAGCCGATACAACAACGGTTTTCCTCATAAATATGAAAGAAACAATTTTTATCCTACACACTGAAAGGCATAACTAGTCAGTGTCTGAGAGGATCCCGTCCCATTGGATGGTTAGAAAAAGAAAAAGCGTGAGATCCATACCGTTTGCCCGTTCCACAAGTGGAGGCTCTGGTATTGCCCATCTCAGTAGAACGGACAACG
>CAYQQG010000156.1:0-4653 GCA_964419535.1 uncultured Sangeribacter sp. | reverse complement strand
ATCTTATGTTCCTTATGTGGCTTATGCGCTTATGTCTTTAATTAAATTTTCTCTTATGCTCTTCTGTCTCCAAATAATTATCCTTATGTTCCTTATGTGGCTTATGCGCTTCTGTCTTTAAATAATCTTCTTTATGGAACTTATGCCCCTTCTGCGCTTAAATATCTTCTGTTCCTTGTGACTCTTCCGTCCGAAATATCAATAAATTTTGCTAATTTTGCAATATGAACGAGATTATGTCCTCTCCTCTTGCCCAATCATCGCAAGACAATGAAATAATTCTTTACCAACCAGACGCAACTGTAAAACTGGAAGTCCGCTTGGAGAATGAAACCGTATGGCTAACTCAACAGCAGATGTCTGTACTCTTTGAAAGAGATAGAACAGTAATTACTCGCCATATAAATAATATTTTTAAAGAAAAAGAACTTGATGATACAAGCAATGTGCATTTTTTGCACATTGCAAATTCTGATAAGCCAATTAAATTATATTCGTTAGATGTAATTATATCAGTAGGATATAGAGTAAAATCACAAAGAGGCACCCAATTTCGACAATGGGCAAATAAAGTATTGAAGGATTATTTACTGAAAGGGTATAGCATAAATCAGCGTCTATGGCATATGGAAAGTCGCATTGATCATAGACTCTCGGAACATGACAGCCAAATAAAAGAGTTGAACAATAGAATGGATTTCTTTGTTCGTACTTCTTTGCCTCCTCGGGAAGGAATTTTCCTTGACGGTCAGATTTTTGACGCTTACACGCTGATGTGCGATCTTGTACGCAGTGCCAAACGTCGGATTGTCATGGTCGACAATTATATCGATGATTCTGTCTTTCGCCAACTCGATAAACGTCAAGAGGGAGTCGACGCTATCATATTTACACCTTCCATCAGCCGGACGTTACGTCAGGATCTCGATAGACATAATTCTCAATATCCTTCCATTGAAATCAAAACTTATCGAAAAGCACACGATCGTTTCTTAATAATAGACGAAGAGGTCTATCATGTGGGTGCTTCTTTCAAAGATTTAGGCAAAAAACTATTCGCGTTCTCCAAAATGGAAGCAATGGCAGCTGACGAATTGATCAAACATTTGGAGACAAAGGCGCTGGTATGAAAATATTTTTAAAGACATAAGCACATAAGAAACATAAGCATTTATGACAATTTTTTGAGAGACAAAAGCGACGGTATGAAAATATTTTTAAAGACATAAGCACATAAGAAACATAAGCATTTATAACCTTTTTTGAGACATAAGCGCCGGAATGAAAAATTTTTAAAGACATAAGCCCATAAGAAACATAAGCATTGATGACCATTTTTTGAGAGACAAAAGCGCCGGAATGAAAAATTTTTAAAGACATAAGCACATAAGGGACATAAGCATTGATGACCATTTTGGAGACATAAGCGCCGGAATGAAAATTTTTAAAGACATAAGCACATAAGGGACATAAGCATTGATGACCAATTTTGCTCTTCTGACTTAAAAAATTATCTTATGTTCCTTATGTGGCTTATGTGCTTCTGTCTTTAAAATAAAAATCTCTTATGGGCTTATGTCTCCAAATATAATTTTCTCTTATGGGCTTAAGTCTCCAAAAATTATCTTATGTTCCTTATGTGGCTTATGGGCTTATGTCTTTAAAATAAAAATCTCTTCTGGGCTTCTGTCTCCAAAATTTTCCCTTGTGACTTTTCCGTTCGAATAAGTTGAGCGGCAACTCCTATTGAATGAAATCGGAACTACTATTATTGGGGGGATTGTGCAGAACTCTACGCGGCCATATACCCAACAGTCCATTACATCATATTTTATCGAAAACAATAAATGCTGCAGACGGTTGTCGGTCTGCAGCATTTATATTCTTATGCTATCTATTAACTCTCGCTAATATCATTTGATCCTGATTTTCTTTACTATGCCGGCACAGCGGTAAATGTAAATTCCGGGAAGAATATTATCATTGCGGTTTATTCTCAAACCTGACAGCGTATATAATTCTCCCTCAATCCGGTCGGCCGAAATTTCTTCCACGCCGGAAGGATCATCAACGATGATGTCACAAGAGGCCGTGAGATAAGTTCCGTCGAGGGTCATGGCTGTTATAATTCCGTAGCCTTCTGAAATTGCCGTCACATTCCCTCGCTCATCCACCGCCACCACGCTTTCATCTGAGCTTATCCAGGAAACAGATTTATCCGTAGCGGTTTCAGGAAGCACCTGAGCCAGAATTGTGGCAGTCTCACCCACATTGAGGGTCAGAGAGCTTGGGGAAACAGTCAGAGAAGAGGCCGGAGTGGGCACGACTGTAATTTTCGCTGAAGCCTGAATGCCGTTCGTTGTGGTGGCGGTAATCTCTGTTTCTCCAAGAGAAAGAGCTTTTACCATCCCCTCATTGTTTACGGCGGCAACCCCGGGATTTGAAGATGTCCAGACAATTGTTTTGTCGGTCGTCGTGACAGGCGCGATAACCGCAACTATAGCCAATTCCTCTCCAACCTGAAGTTCCTCTTCCTCGACATTTAAAGTCACGCTGTCGGCGAGAGTCGGAATGACCTGAATATTGAAAATAGTTTTCACGCCGGATGCTGCTTCGACCGTTATAATTGCGGTTCCCACAGAATTGGCTGTAACCGTTCCGTCGGCCGAGACTGAAGCCTTTGTTGGATCTGTCGAAGCGAATGTCAGTGTCTTATCGGTTGCGTCCTCGGGATTGATGATCACCTGAATCTTAAGTTGTTCCGTGGCCTTTAGCTGAGCTTTATCTTCATTCAACCCCATGGCTTCATGATCGATTGTGAGAGAAGTGACCGGGATGTCAACCGCGACATTACAAAAGGCTGAAACCCCATTTGAAGTGCGGACTGTGATAACGGCGCTGCCAACTCCGACAGCGGTCACTTTGCCGGCTTCATTTACAGTTGCCACGTCCTCATTAGAGGATGACCATGACAAAGTCTTGTCGGTTGCATTCTGAGGCTTCACATCGGCTCTCAGAGAAGCAGATTTTCCAACTGCGAGATTTAGTTGTGAGGCCGACAGTTCGATTGAGGTGACTTCTATCGGAACGACCGATACTCTCGACGTGGCGCTAACTCCGTTATGGGCTGTGGCGGTTATATCGGCCACGCCCACTGCAACGCCAGTCACCTTGCCGAAAGCATCCACTCGCGCAACCGACGTGTCGGAACTGGTCCATGTAAGCGTTTTATAGGTAGCATTCGACGGATATATCACCGCTTCAAGAGTTGACGATTCTCCGACATTTATAATCGAAGCGCCGGGAAGAGAGATTGAAGAAACGGGCGTCGGAACCACACTCACACTCACGGATGCGGAAACGCCGGACTTGGCCCGGGCTGTTATTATGGCCGAACCCAATGTGTTGGCAGTCACAACCCCATTTGAGGAAACAGAGACGACCGAAGAATTCGAAGAGCTGAAATCGAGCGTTTTGTCTGTTGCATTATAAGGGTTTATTGTGACCTCCAGAGTCCGGGAATCGCCTACGTGCAGATCATCCACAGCAGAAATGGAGAGAGAGCTGACAGGCCTGACAACTGTGACAGTGCACGTTGCAGTCAGACCATTTGTCGTCTTGGCCGTTATTTTAGCCACACCGGTCTCTATGGCCGAGAGCATACCCGCATTATTCACACTGACAATAGACGGATTTGAAGAAGACCATGCAATGTCGGTTTCAGTTGTGTTTGAAGGGGAGAGTGTGGCCCGGAGTGTATGGGTATTTCCAACGTTCATCTCAAGCTCAGATTGGACAGTGACTGACGTCGGGTCTACCTGACCGATGTATCGAACAGTATTGAAACGGCTCCAGCCGACAGCGCTTTTATAGGTATCCACCGATCCGCGGGGCACACTCAAAGTCGCAAAACGGAGTGTTTCTTCCGAAAATGGATTCACACTGCCGCCGGCCGCCGGCGGATTCGGAGCTTCACAGGTCACACTCGTCAGGTTGCACCCCGAGAACGCATTTGATCCGATTTCCGTCAAAGAAGCCGGGAAAGTAACGGAAGAGAGTCCTGAACAATTGAGGAAGGCCTTCTCATCGATCTTTTTCAAAGTTTCGGGAAAAACGATTTCTGTCAGTCCGTATAGCCCGTAAAAAGCGTTCGCAGAAATCTCGGTCACGGTATAGGTTGAAAGCAGATTCTTCACTGTCGGAGGCAAGATAATTCTTCCGATATTGTCATTTGCCAGATAGGTAGTCCGGACAACTCGCGCCGTTTTCGTACCCTCATCAAATTCATAATATATCTTGTCGATAGCGGTTATTGCCCTTGCCGGCAACGCATAAAGAGCCGCGATCAACACAGACAGAGTGATGAAACAAAGTCGCAATTTTTTCATAAATTTTTATTTAAGTTTAAAAATTCTCTTTCACCGGCAGTTCATTTTATGACGATTCATCTTAAAATCCTTTTTTTGACATTGGTACTCAAGATTCCCGTCAATAATCCCACTCATACCGGAGTTTATCGCTTATTTAGCAATAGCCTAATATAGGCTTAATTTACGAAGCAAAATTAAAGCAAAGAGACCTTTTGCAAGTTATTATCCGCGGTTCGATTTGGTTCGATTTTAGACTTTTTAAGAATTGAGAAACCACATGTTT
>CAYQQG010000155.1:0-4672 GCA_964419535.1 uncultured Sangeribacter sp. | reverse complement strand
GTCATGGCCCACAATCCGATCGAATATAAAGGAGTGAACTCGTTCGTTATGCGCAAAGGGAATAAGAGCGAACAGATAATCGATGACATCGCAAGCGCCTATCGTCATCTTTATCATTCAAACACATCCCCCTTCAATGCGCTCCGCAGAATCAAAGCCGACGTGCCAGAAAGTCCCGAAAAGGAAGCGATCATTCAGTTCATGCAATCCCACAAACTGAAACTGGCCGCAATTCCCAAAGACCTTGAGGAAGATTAAAGACCTTGAGGAAGATTAAGGACCTTGAGGAAGATTAAATACCTTGAGTAAGATTAAGGAGGAGTTTCATAATTGGCTTCCACCCTCAATTGATAAAAAGAACTCCAAGGGGTCTTAGACCCCGTTTCATAAAATTTTTAATATTTTCGGGCGGCTATGGTCGAGGGATTTTTGCGAGTTGAGGAAGGAGCGATGCGAGCATCGTGACTGACGAAACTTGGCTAAAAGCCCCGACCATAGCCGGACGAATGGTAGTTTTAAAAATTCATTAAATAAACTATTATTCTTATGTTAAGAAATATTCAATTTCACAATTCCCTAAAATCATGCTTCGTAAAGGTAAATTAGGGATTTACTCGCATTCTTGGGTGCTTTTTGCCTTTTGGCTAAGTCACTTAGCTCGCTAAGCTCCTTAGCCTGCAAGACAAAAATCACTCCAAGACTGCGACCCGAAAATGTTAAAAATTTTTTGAAACGGGGTCTTAGCATAAGCAATTTTATAAAAAATCAAAAATGGACGCTAAATCCACTTCAATACGCGCGGCTTCGGGAAGTGTGTATGTCATTCTCATAATCCTGGCCTGTGTACTTGGCGAAATCGGCATTGCCTGTCTCGCCTCGCTCTTCACGGCACTGGGGATAATAGAATTCCGTAAAATGCGCTTTGGGAATCCCGAAGGTCAGATTTTCCTGACGGCATATAACGCGATCGGAGGGATATTGCTCACTCTCTCATTCCTTATTTATCCAATTTTTTTCTGGCTTCTTTGGGCTATAGGCCGAATGGGAATAACGATCTATTCCCACAATGAATCACCGGAAAAGGAATATGCCGTGGATATGGCCGCCCAGATTTATATCGCCATGCCTATGGCACTTCTCTGTGCATTGGCCTATTTCTGTCAGGATATGTTCGAGACGTGCATGCCGATTCTCTCAATCTTCATCCTCATCTGGGTCAATGACACGGGTGCCTTCCTTTTTGGCTCCCTGTTCGGGAAACACCGTCTCTTTGAACGGATTTCTCCCAAGAAGTCCTGGGAAGGTTTCTGGGGAGGATGTGGCTGTACGGTGCTCACAGGGATTCTTTTAGGCGCGCTGACATCTCCGCTCTCCGAGGCCTATCTTGGAAATAAGATAGAATTCTGGGCCGTTATGGGACTGATTGTCAGTGTCTCGGCCACTTATGGAGATCTTTTTGAGTCTGCTATCAAACGCAAACTTCATCTTAAAGATTCGGGAAATCTTATTCCCGGCCACGGAGGAATACTCGACCGGATAGATTCTTTGCTGCTTGTCATTCCGACCGTAGTCGTGTTCATAGCGTTTTATCTTTTCATCTTGGAAGAATTCATATAAGAATGAAAAATCTCCGGTCTGTTTTCTTGAAACTCGCTCTGCTTTCCGTCCTGGCGGGTCTATCATTTATGAATTGTTTCGCCCAGACACATTATCGTTCAAACGTCTCGGTGGGTATCAAGGGTGGCGCTGACCTTTCGAGAATGTTTTTCAATCCGAGTGTCAGACAGACATTCCTTCCGGGTGCCATAGCCGGTGTGACATTCAGATATATCGAAGAATCGCATTTTGGACTCGTCGCAGAACTGAACTTCACTCAGCGGGGGTGGAAAGAAAATTTCGAGGAAGAGCCATTTCAATATTCCCGACGCCTGAATTATCTGATGCTGCCGGTGATGGCTCACATATATTTCGGTCGGCGCGGACGGTTCTTCGCGAATATCGGTCCCGAGATCGGCGTCAGACTTTCCGATTCCTACAAAGCGAACTTCGATGTCGACAAG
This sequence comes from uncultured Sangeribacter sp., assembly GCA_964419535.1. Taxonomy (GTDB): domain Bacteria; phylum Bacteroidota; class Bacteroidia; order Bacteroidales; family Muribaculaceae; genus Lepagella. Next base: position 2,612 of record CAYQQG010000155.1, on the reverse strand, counting down.
GCGCCGAACATCGAGGGATTCAATAAATATCACACCGTCAAGCAATACACCGAGCCGATAAAGCAGAAAATAGATTATGGCATATGCGCCGGTCTCGGCGGAGAGTTTTTCGCAAGTCCGAAACATTCAGTATCCGCCGAAATCCGCTTCTATTACGGTCTCGGCAATCTTTTCTCAGCGACGCGCAGAGACTATTTCAACGGTTCGAATTCCATGAACCTTGAAATGACAATTGGCTATTGGTTCCGCATCAAATAAATATTTTGACGAATAGACCTCTTGCAAAATTGTCAAAATGTCAGATTGTCAAAATGTCAGAATGTCAGATTGTCAAAATGTCAGAATGACATAATGACATAAACCATAAACAAAAAAGAATTGCCATAAAGTCCTGAGGACTTTATGGCAATTCTTTTATTCATCTGCCGGAATTTAAATCCGATGACTCTATTATTCTTCGGACGGAAGCGACAACGGCAGCTTGATGCGGTCAGCCGTTCCGAGCGGTGTGAAATTAACAACATAGACAGCTTTGTTCACCATTCCGCCCCAATTGCTGACTCTTTCAAGTTCCATGGGGATCTGGAGCGTCGGATAAGCTTCAAAACCCTGATTAAAATCACCTTTCGCGTCAGCAAGGTTCGGCACGAAATAAGTCATGATGTCGTAAGCCGTAGCGCCATATGAAGGAGCCGCCTTGATCGGGCGCGTATTGAAGTATGAATGATAGCGCTCTATGAAATCGTTTGTCGCAAAATCTTCCGGATCGAAAAAGAAGCGCGTCGGTATGTTGGCGTATGCCCTTCCGAATTCATTTCTCAATTCCTTGACCATTGTGATCCATTCCGGACGACCGATGACCCTTATGTCGGCGTTCAGATATCTAAGTTTGAGATTATTGATCTTTTCGAGAAGTTCCCGAACCTCTCTCTCCTCCTTGGCATTGCAATAAATAAGATATTTTCCGGTTTCGTCAAGCGGAAGGTTTTCTAATTCTTCGATCTGAATCTCCTCCGCCCTGTCACTTCCACGTTCGGCAAACCCGCGGATAATCGTGTTCCCGAGCTGATCTTTCTCGTCCGGAGCACCGGCAATCAAAAGTTTATAGTCCGAATATGCCTTGTTGAAATAATCTGCAACTTCCGTGTGCATGTAAGAACTCGGAACCATATATTGGAGAATGTTCGCATTATCAATATATCCCTCGCTTTTTGTGTCAAAGGCACTCATCAGCATGGTCGAATTGTTGCGCGCGGCATATTCGAGGAGATAAGACGGAAGCTGATTGTCGGTCGTGCTGACGATCAGATTCGGTTGGAAATCATTCAGAAGAGTAATGATCGAGTCATTGGCCAGATTACCGTCAATAATTGTCAAACGGGTTTTGAACGGTCTCGCTTTCAACACGTCGAGGGCGGTCAACGCGCCGCGCGAGAATTCCATATTTTTATTGTTATTTACTCGCTTGGCATCCTCAGTGGCCGGTGATTCGCTCAGCACAATCGCCACTCCGACTGAAGGGATCTCAAAATTTATCTCGCCGGCGTCTGTCGTGCCGGACAAAGAATGCACTTCATTATAAATCTCTTTGACACCTTCCTCATTCTTTGTTCTGGGGTCTTCGGTGACATATTCCTTCATCACGTTCACAGTCTTCACAACCGGAATGCGGATGATATCACCTTTATTGATCTTATCCTTTCCGGGGTTCGCCTCTTTGATGAGATCAACAGTGAGATTGTTTGCTTCAGCAATAGATTCCCACGAATCCCCGCGCTTCGCAACATATTGATTCAAGGAATCAAGCTGTTTCTCTTCGACCAATTCTCTCTTCACTTCCGGCGCATCAGCGGTACGGGTAATTCGGATAATCTCTCCGACTCGCGGTGTTCCGGCTTTCAATCCCGGATTCGAGCGGAAAAGTTCATCAATCGTGGTCGAATATTGATTTGCAATGCCATAAAGGCTCTCCCCTTCCTTAACGGTGTGATAAATAGAAGCCTGATCGGTCAGCACCTCGGGAGTGTGCACGGCTCTCTGGATCAATAGACGCTCACCTTTCTGAATCCCCTTTTCAGCCGAAGGATTGAGGGCATATAATGAATCTAATGGTATATTGTATGATCGTGAGATGCCATATGCTGTCTCGCCGGCCTTGACGGTGTGATAGAGGTCTCGGGTTGAGATGTCCGGCGATGAGGAAACTCCTGACGCATAGGAGACATGGGAGGAAGATGTTTTTTTTGCCTCAGCGGGATAATATATAAGAGTGCCCTTAGAGGTTTTTCCGATCACCTCACTGTTTGTTTTTTGAAGAGTCTGAACGTTCCAACCGAACTTGGCGGCTATCTGATCAAGAGTCTCACCTTTGTCGGCCTCATAAAAATAGAACGTTCTGCCGAGAATGGTGACTTTCGGCAATTCAGTGTCGGCAAGCATCATTCCGGCACCTAACGCCAGACACAATATAGCCCCCGACAATTTCTTTAATATTCCCATAATGAATTATATACTTATAGCAACTCTATAGAATATCTTGATAATATCAACTTCTTAAATTATTAAATCTCTGCAATTTTCATTGATATTACCTGCAACTTTATTGGATATTA
>CAYQQG010000154.1:0-4683 GCA_964419535.1 uncultured Sangeribacter sp. | reverse complement strand
ATGACGCTGTGGCCACAAGTGCGGCCACAGCGGCTATTATATATATCGTCTTTTTCATCTTAAGTAACTCTTTAAAACCTATTTATAATATAAGAGACTCAGAGCGAAACAGTTTCCTCAATATTTGAGAACCCATTTCAACATTTTTTGTGGGACGGGGTCTTAATAGAGCTCGTTCCACCAACGGTCGTCGCCGCGGAGCCAACGCTCAAACCACGCCATGATTGTTGCGTGCCATTCCTTGCGCTTCTCAAAGTCTATAACGATATGATCCGAGCCGTCGACAGTAATGAATTCGACCTCCCGATCAAGCAATTTCAATGCGTTATAGAGCTGAATGGACTCCCCTATCGGCACATTGGTGTCTTTATTGCCGTGAAGGAGCAACAGGGGCGTGTGGATCTTATCGGCCATAAAGAGCGGGGAATGCTTGGTGAAGAGATCGGGATTTGACCAGGGATAGCTGCGGGCGGCGGCCACCGAATTATAACTGTAACCCCAGTAGCCCTCGCCCCAGTAGGAGGTGATATTCGAGATGCCGGCATGGCTCACTGCGGCCGCGAAGATGTCGGTCTTCGTCAGTAGATATTGCGTCATGAATCCGCCATAGCTCGCCCCGATGCAACCGATCTTCTCTTTGTCTACATACGGATGCTCCTCACAGAATTTCTTCACGCCATATATGATTTCATCGGCTGTGCGCATGCCCCACGCGTTCACATGGCGCGCTGAAAACTCCTGGCCATATCCGGTTGTGCCGGAAGGATTAAGTGTCAGAACGACATATCCGCGCGACGCAAACAGGTTCGGCGTATATGGGGAATGGTTGGTTTTGGTCGAAGGGATTGTGCCGCCATAATAATAGACAATCATCGGATAGGTCTGAGAGGGGTCAAAGTCCGGCGGGAGAGTCATGGTGCATTCAATCTTCGTCGGGCCGACCTTGATTGAATCAGAATCGGAATATGCATCTTCAGGACAGACAAACGACCAGTCATCAGATTTGCCGACATTAATTCCGGAGAGATAAGCCGCATTCGGATCATCGATCAGCCTGTTCTTACCGGTCTTCGCATCTAACAGATATGCCTTTCCCATATAATTCAGTCCCAGACCTGTATATGCGATGTTTTCAGGATGGTTTCTGCTGACTGTCCAATCCGAAACATAATCGACTTCCTGAGGCAATTTCCGAATTTTTCCGGTGTCTGGATTCAGCTCGCACATTATCAATCTGTAGCCGTCCTGAGCGCGGAAATAGATTCTGTTATTGACCGGATTCCATTCGAGCACGTTTGCCACAGCCGGATCAAAATTCTTAGTCACGGGCTTTATGTTGGAAATTGAACCGTTTTTGAGATCAGCGAGATACAGCTGTATGTCAAAATCATTGCCCCATTCGAACGATCCGGTGTTGCGGCCGATTCCGTCGAAAGCATTCGGTCCGGCCGCTATCAGAAGGCGCTTTCCGTCAGGCGAATACTCAACCGAACTGAGAGATGAATCGATTCCGCGGATTGTGTCGGTCTGCAGTGTATTGACATCCATTTCAACAAGCACCGTTTCATAGAATGGAAATTTCTCGGGCGTCTCACGCGTCGCGGCATAAAGGAGTTTCTTCGAGTCGGGAGAAATGTCCTGGAGATAGGTCGACGGACCGCCGTATGTCAACGGACGCGGAGCGCCTTCCGAGAACCGGAACATCGAAAGATAATAGCTGTCATTATTCGAAGGGATTCTGCCGTCTATTGAACTCAGCCGACGCATTATCCCTTTCTCTTCTTCGCCTTCAAATTCGTCATAATATATTATATAGGAACCGTCAGGCGACAGAACACCGTCCATTGCATCTTCAGGAATATCAGTCGCCATGACTCCTCGCTTGAAACCTGGAATTTCCATAGTTTTCAAAACGCAGCCGGACTTATGAGTCTTTTCGCCGTAATAAAGCGTCGCATCCTTTGTTTGGAGCCAAGCGGCATTCGAGGGAATATCCTCCGCAACTTTCTTCAGGGTCTTACGGTCAAGCACGTAAAAGTCCGAATCATAATTTTTAGCGTCGTCAGAGAACGTCTCTTTTATCAATATATAATTCCCGTCCGGAGAGAGGTCGACTGTTGAAATTCTTTCACCCGCTGAGGGCGTGAAGACGTTATAGACCCCCTTGAGATCCGGACCGGAGGCCAACTCGACATCAGAGGATTCTTCGTCAGGAACAATCAGAAGCCCGGGCACATAGGGGACGTCATCAGAAAGGATATGAATCTCAATCAAACCGTCCATTTCGGGTTCGAGCATTAATCCGGCCGAAATCTCCGACGGCATGGAATCCATTGTCTTCTTGGCCATTATCTCCTTGCCGTTCAGATAAACTTTCGCCATATCGGGCGTCTTTATGATCATTTTCCCTTTGTAGAAAGCCTCAGGACGGATCTTTGTCATATAACGTCTGAATGACAGTTGCCTGTTCAGTGAGTCCTTCGGAGCTTCTTTATCGGGATGTGACTCCGCATCGACAGAGACGAAGCCGCCAAAGCCCTTAAGGGCAGAAACCGGAGTCATCGGTACTATCACATCAAGCAGATCATCTTCCTCAAAATCAACATCTTCATCAAGCTCTTGGGAGGGCAAAGCGGGGAGCTTGAATGTCAATATTTTGTCGGCAGCAAACTGAGTTATCTTCACTGTGTCAGCCTTGGCTGTAACATTTTTCGACACTTCATCCGCGGCCGAGAGGTGAGACCCGGACAACAAGACAACAGCCGCAACAAAAAGCGTTGATGCGGCTGCCGTTAATGGTGTTCTATATCTAAACATATAGCTTATTAATGAAAGATTCCTGAATTTGAATCCGTGAAATTCTTAGTTTGGAAGTTCATATGAGGGAACCGAAACGAGCTTGATGTGATAGACAAGCGTCGAGTAAGGCTTGATAGACCCGTTGCCGGTCTGGCCATAGGCGCTTACATATGGCATTATACAGGTGACGGAATCACCGACGTGCATGTTGGTGACACAGTTCCAGAAACCGACTATATTTGCGTTCGGACGTGTCTGATAGATCGAATCGCCGTAGGTTGTTGAAGAATAGGAATCGCTTATCCGGGTCCCTTCAATTGACTCCAAGTCATATTTCACTCTCACAATAGAATTCGACAACGGACGCAGATTTCCGGAAGTCAGCGAGCGGTCATTCTCCCATTTCACGAGACAGAAGGCGTTCGGAGCCCAATCCGGCGCAAGACGGGTATAAACGGAGGTTCCATCCGGATTTTTCTCATTTTCGGCGTCGGCCACGAATTTAGTGTTTTGTTGTTCCCATTCGGAATAATCAATCGTATCGTCCTTTATACAGGCTGACATCAACGTGGCGAGACCGAAGATTGCAAATATATATGTTTTATTCTTTATCTTGCTCATTCTGAGACCGCGTTTCAAAATTCTACTTTAGGTGCTTTCTGGGCGCCCTCCTCGGCCTTGAACTGAGGCTTGGGAGTGAAATCGAACCAACCGGCATAAATATTTGTCGGAAACTTCTTTATCGCAGTGTTATAGGCAAGGACACTTTCAGTGTAATTCCTGCGGGCGATGGTGATTCTGTTTTCCGTCCCTTCGAGTTGAGTCTGCAGATTCATGAAATTTTCGTTGGCCTTCAGGTCGGGATAGGCCTCGCTGACAGCCAAAAGGGATTTCAGCGCTGAGGAGAGTTCATTCTGAGCCTGCTGATACTTCTGAAGGTTCTCTTCGTTGAGATTGTCAGCCTGAATCGTGATCGATGTTGCTTTTGCGCGGGCCTCGGTGACATTTACGAGTGTCTGCTCTTCATGAGTTGAATAACCTTTGACCGTATTGACAAGATTCGGAATCAGGTCTGCACGGCGTTGATACTGGTTCTCGACCTCCGCCCATGCCTGATCGACCTGCTGCTGTTTCTCGACCAGCGAATTGTAGTTGCATGAGCTGAGGCCGCACACGGCAATCAGGGCTATGACTGCAAATATAAATTTTTTCAACATATTGTTCTTTTATTCATGTTTATCCGTCCGTAAGTCGTACTGTTTGAAACTGAGAATCTGAAACTGAGAATTTGAAACAAATAATCTGAAACTGAGAATTTGAAACTAAGAATCTCCAAATTTCTTTAATTCAAAATCTCATTCCCAAACAGCCACCTCTTCACTATTACCTGTTCAGAGGAGCTTCTTAAGAAGCGTGTTGAGGTTTACTTTCTCCGCAAGGAGTTTTTCCAAGTCAGCCACTGCCACACGTTCCTGTTCCATTGAATCGCGATGACGGAGAGTGACGGTGTCATCCTCAAGAGTCTGGTGGTCTACAGTGATGCAATAGGGTGTTCCGATTGCATCCTGACGGCGATAACGCTTACCGATCGAATCTTTCTCGTCAATATGACAGGTGAAGTCGAACCGGAGCTTATGCTGGATTTCACGCGCTTTCTCAGGCAGTCCGTCCTTTTTCACGAGGGGAAGAACGGCACATTTCACCGGAGCCAATGCGGGCGGGAAATGAAGGACAACACGGTGGTCACCGTTTCCAAGATCCTGATCTTCATAGCATGAGCAGAAGATTGACAAGAACATACGGTCAACGCCAATGGACGTTTCTATGACGTAAGGAACGTAGCTTTCTCCAAGCTCAGGATCGAAATATTGAATCTTCTTGCCT
>CAYQQG010000153.1:0-4684 GCA_964419535.1 uncultured Sangeribacter sp. | reverse complement strand
GGCGCGCTCCGCTTTCAATAGCCCAGCGTTTCATTCCTTCGGCCACGCTGTCCGCAAGTTCTCTTGAAAGCGGCTTCTTATTATCTATGGCGTCAATAAGCGCGCTATAGGTTGCTTTTGGAAGATACTGAAACATTTTGGCCCTGTTGAAGACCTGTTTTCCGTAATATTTGTCCACTCGCTCCTCCGGAGTGTTGACTTTGACCGGTTTGCGGCTCGATGCCACCTCGACGCTTTTGAATCTGAGATCTGACATTTTATATTAAATTTTAATATTGTTCCTGTTCGTGTTTATGAATCCTAAGTTTTATTAGCTTATGAGTCTGATATTTATAATCCATTACATAAAGCTTATAAGTTCTTAGGACCTGAGTTGTAATGAATTGGTTCATAATGAAATGAACGATAGGAGTTGCCTCATGTCGAATTGCAATTTTGGCATTCGATTAACTTTGTTTCTCCTATTTTCAAGTTTTCGTTATTCAAAACGAAAGTGTTTTCAATCGTTCGATCGCTTTGAGAGTCAGTTCGCGTGTGTTGAATCCGGTCAGACGAATCCAACCTTCACCGCTTGCTCCGAATCCTACACCCGGAGTTGAGGATATCTCCTTCTGTTCAAGCAGATGTTGAAAAATTTGCCATGAAGTCAATGATTCCCCACGGATATATTTGCCCTCGGGATTTGGATTGGCCCATATATATGGTGAATCTTCGCCTCCGACTACTTTCCAACCTTTGGACAGCAAAGTTTCGCGGAGCATCTTCGCATTCTCCATATAATAGGACACGTTGTTCCTGACAGCTTCTCTCCCTTGCGGTGTATAAAGCGCTTCGGCCGCTTTCTGGATTATATAGCCAACTCCATTGAATTTTGTTGTCTGACGTCTCAGCCACATTTTGTTGAGTGATGCCGGCGAGCCATCGGGAAAAGTAAATTTCAAAGATCGTGGCACAACGGTATATCCGCATCTGACACCTGTGAATCCGGCTGTCTTGGAAAAACTGCGGATCTCTATGGCCACTTTTTCAGCGCCGTCAACTTCATAGACAGATCTTACTGTCGAAGGATTCTTCACATAGGCTTCATAAGCGGAATCGTAGATCAACAGAGAATTGTTTTGAGCAGCATATTCAATCCATTTTGACAGTTCATCTTTTGACATCGCGGCTCCGGTCGGATTGTTAGGATAACAGAGATAAATCACATCCGGCACTTCCTCCGGCAACGAGGGACAGAAGTTGTTTTCAGGTTTACACTCCAGATAAATGATATTGCTCCATTGACCATTTTTGAATTCTCCCCCTCGGCCTGAAAGCACGTTGCTGTCGACATAAACAGGATATGCGGGTTCGGCCACAGCAATTTTCACTCCGGGACCGAAAAGATCTGTGATATTACCAAGGTCGCTCTTGGCACCGTCCGAGATGAAAATATCATCGGCCTCTATCGCGGTGAGCCCGCGTCCTATATAATCTTGCAGTGCAATTTTCTCACGCAAGAAATCATATCCTTGTTCCGGACCATAACCATGAAATGTCAGTTGATTGCCCATGTCTTGCGCCGACTCTTGGATTGCACGCACCACAATCTCCGGCAGAGGTAAAGAAACGTCTCCGATATCCATGCGGACCACGTCTGCTTCAGGATTGGATTCCTTAAATTCCCTTATTCTTCTTGCGACTTCCGAAAATAGGTAAGATTCCGGAAGAACCGCATAATTAGGATTTGCTATAAACATCTTTTTTATTGATTTTTACCTTCATTTTTCAGCCTATTATCTCATGAAATTGGCTGTTGCCTATGATAAATTCCTTCTGCGACAGTGCAGGCGGGTCCAGTCATAAAGACATGGCCGGTTTTTTCGTCCCATTCAATTTCCAGTTCTCCCCCTCTCAACTTGATCAAGACCTTACGGTCCAGGCGGTTCGTCAGGATCCCGGCGACCGCGGTTGCACATGCACCCGTTCCGCAAGCAAGAGTTTCACCTGTGCCTCTTTCCCAAACTCTCATCTCTAATTCTCCCCGATTCAGGCAATGGGCAAACTCAACATTCGTTTTCTCTGGCCATGCTCTGTGAACCTCAAAACTTCGGCCGATCTCGTTCACATGAAAATCTGTCGGGGCTTGATCAAGAAAAATAACCGCATGAGGATTTCCCATGCCAACCGCTATGGCTTCGAATGCTGAACCTTCATGGTTCATCGTGACGAAATGAGTGTCTGAAGAAGGACTTTCGTCGGCAATTACCGGTATATCGACCGGGGTAAGCACGGGCGCGCCCATATCGACCCTGACTTTCTTAATTTTATTGTCCTTTCCGGGAAAGAGATGAAGAACTTTTATGCCGGCAAGAGTCTCAAGTGTCACAATCTGTTTATCCGTAAGGCCTCGGTCATAAACAAATTTGCCGATGCATCGTGAAGCATTTCCGCACATTTGCGCTTCCGATCCGTCGGCATTAAACATTCTCATTCTGAAGTCTGCTTTGTCTGAAGGGAGGATAATCACCAGACCGTCGCCTCCTATTCCGAAATGTCTGTCGGATATTGAACGTGCCAGGGAAGTGAGATCCTCGGGAACTTCTTTTGTGGCGTCTACATAAACGTAATCATTGCCCGCCCCATGCATTTTGACAAAATGAATGTCTTTGTAATTTTTGTGAACCATAAAATCTTTGCAATAGAATCTACAGCTCACAAAATTACAAAAAAAATGTCATAAAACATAATTTTAGACAATGTTTTTATTTTGTTCCCCTTAATATTCTGATAAAATACTACCGAGAAAAGCAGAATAGAAGAGGAAATAAAGTATTAAGCCAACTGCCACTGTTATGGCTGAAGCTATACCCCAGGTTTTAGCTAAGTTAGCATTTTGCTTGGCTCCATTGTAATCCCCTCTTTCCCAACAAGAGGTGGATTTGGAGGCGAATATTATAGAAACAATGCCCAAGGGCAAACAGCAAAGAATTGTGGTTGCAATTGCAAGCCACATATAATTTTCCGGTTTTTGGGGCATATTTCCTCTATAATTCCCATTTTGTGGTCCATATTGAGGGGGACCGTACTGTTGCGGGCCATAATAGCGGGGTTGTTGACCGTATTGCTGAGGCCCGTATTGAGGTTGGCGGAAACCGTTATGGAGAACATCTGCCAATTCAGGTACGTTTGATGCCCTCAGCCAATCCGGGGCTCCTTCAAACCATACCATCGTGTCAGGCGTGATGCCGGCATATCGGAGTGCGTCCTTATCTACCGGACCGACCTGCTGACCCTGACCATTTATGTAATAGTAATTCATTATAAGTAACTATTTAAAATTAGTTTATATTATCAGTAACTCAGAGCGAAATACTTTCTTTTTGAATCTTTTAAGCATCTTTTAATTTTAAATATCAGTCACTTAGCCCGCTAAGCTCCTTCATTCAAAAATTAAAATCTGTCTCAAAATATCCTAAAAATAAAGTATTTCTAATTTTCAAGAGTTACTTAAGAAATTTGACTTTTAAGTTTCTATTTGACTGTAAAGATACAAAAATATCTGAAAATATATCATCAATGATAGATTTTTTTTAGAGCCCATTTCATAAAATTTCCAAGTGTTATGAAACGGGGTCTAAAAAAACCGTCCGAACTTATCGCACGGACGGTTCTTTCAGAATCCTTTTAGGAATTGGAGTTTTTTCAATATTTCTCTATTATTCCTTTGTATAGAGATAATCATTTATCTCTTCCGGACGGAAGTTGCCGATGAAGTCGGCGTGTTTAGCGACTTCAGCCTGTCCGTAATTTACATAGACGTGAAGGCTCTTGCGGAAAGATTCATCACGCTGAGTGTCTTCAAGGAGAAGATAGCCCATTACGATATGTCCTGCCATTTCGACAAGCCGGCGAGCCATGAAGTCCTGATAGCCGGAATCTTTCACTCCGAGAACACTCTGCACGGCATCGGCATATTGTTGGGTCATGAACACGAGAGTGTTCTTAACTGCCTCATCTTCGGGACAAACCTGTTCAGCCTCCATTTCACGGATCTTGTTAAGATATGTTCCCGTGGTCACGTGGCGGATCGCCGCAACGACCTGAAGCTGAGTCGTGCCTTCATAAATGCTCGTGATGCGGGCATCTCTATACACGCGTTCACATGCATAATCTTTCATGAAGCCTGAGCCACCGTGGATCTGGATGCAGTCATATGCGTTCTGGTTGGCATATTCCGAGGTCATTCCTTTTGCAAGAGGGGTGAAAGCATCAGCAAGTTTGCTGTAATATTTTGCTTCTTTCTTTTCCTCGACTGTCAACGGGCGCTCTTTTGCGATGTCGTCATAAATTTTATACATGTCCACAAAGCGTGCACAAGCATAAAGGAGCGTACGGCTCGCGTCGAGTTTGGCTTTCATGAGCGAAAGGATCTCGGCAACAGCCGGGAATTCAATAATCGCTTTTCCGAACTGCTTGCGCTCTTTGGCATAACCGAGAGCTTCACGATATGCGATTTCGCTCAAGCCTACACTCTGGGCCGCGATTCCGAGTCGCGCACCGTTCATAAGCGCCATCACATATTTGATGAGGCCGAGACGGCGGCTTCCGACGAGTTCCGCGGGAGCATCCTTATAAGTGAGCTCGCAAGTCGGGCTACCCTTGATGCCCATCTTGTTTTCGATTCGGCGGACATTGACGCCTC
>CAYQQG010000152.1:0-4690 GCA_964419535.1 uncultured Sangeribacter sp. | reverse complement strand
CGTAGTCTATGAGTTCTTCCTTGGTTGCGGGCCAGGGTGCGTCTTCAAGTTTTGACGCAAGTTCAAGTGTCCAATACATAGTCGTTTGGTTTATTGGGTTTCTATTTTTTTCTTATCTTTTGTCCGGACTGTTTACAATCCATTTCAAGAATGGATATTTAGCCAGACCTTTATCTATTATATTCGAGAATTATGAACGCATCAGAGAGTTCAGAACCTATTATGGGATCCAAAATTTTTGGCTGTTTCAATTCTTCTTCCATACTATTTCTTCCACACCGGCCTTGAAGTTCAGATAGCGGGCAAGTATAAAAAGATAATCTGAAAGACGGTTGAAATATCGCATGACATTACTGTCAACTTCTTCTATTCTTGACAGGGCGCATATCCGACGCTCAGCCCGGCGGCAAACCGTGCGGGCGACATGAGCGTGTGCGGCGCTTTCACACCCACCCGGCAACACAAAAGCACGGATTTTGGGAGTTTCGGAGTCAAGCAAGTCTATCCACCCCTCAATCTTTTGACAACAGTCACTGAGATGTTCCACAGGCGGCAATCCCATTCCGCCGGGTTTCGATGCCAGATAGCCACCAATGTCAAACATCAGATTCTGGATTTCCTTTAGATGACTGAGAATATTTTCATCAAGATCCGGCCGCGAAGCCAAAACACCCAGAAACGCCGAAAATTCATCTACGGTTCCATATGCTTCCAATCGCGCACAATCCTTCAATTCTCGTTCGCCGCCAACGAGTGAGGTGGTTCCGGAGTCGCCTCCTCCCGTATACAGTTTACTTTTCTCCATGTAAAATAATACTGCGTAAAATTATAATCCTAGGCCACTCAAAAAAGATATGACCTGATTCTACGATTTTTAACGCTTGAAAAATATAATTGTTGCGATGATTGCCCATTTTTTTATAAATTTTATGTATCTTTGTAAAGATATGGAACATCACTTTGTGGGCATTATTTCGTTTTTTAATATGAAATATTTTAAACGGTCTTTATGCTCACCTGATTTTCAAATCATTACGTAAAGAAACTCTCTGACAATGAGTGAACAACAATATATCGTATCTGCAAGAAAATACCGGCCGGCCGATTTCCGTAGTGTCGTTGGTCAGAAAGCACTGACAGACACGCTGAAAAATGCCGTCAGCAGCGGCAGATTGGCCCAGGCCTATCTTTTCTGTGGTCCACGCGGCGTCGGAAAGACATCGTGCGCACGCATTTTTGCTAAGACTATCAACTGTCTCTCCCCTACTCCGGACGGAGAAGCCTGCGGACATTGTGAAAATTGCAAAGCCATCGAAGATGGAACCTCATTCAACATAGTTGAACTTGACGCGGCCTCGAATAATTCCGTGGCGGATATCCGTAGTTTAACCGAACAAGTGAACATTCCGCCGACAAACGGGCGATACCGTGTCTTCATTATCGACGAGGTCCACATGCTTTCATCTCAGGCTTTCAACGCTTTCCTCAAAACGCTCGAAGAACCGCCGTCATACGTCGTGTTCATCTTGGCTACAACCGAGAAGCATAAGGTTATTCCGACAATTCTCTCACGCTGTCAGATTTACGACTTCAAACGAATTACGATCCAGGACACCGTCGAACATCTTCAATATGTTGCGGAACAAGAGGGCATATCGGCCGATGTTCCTTCTCTGAACGTAATAGCCAAGAAAGCTGACGGAGCGATGCGCGATGCCCTTTCGATTTTCGATCAGGTCGCCGCTTCTTCATTCGGAAATATCACCTACGAATCTACGATCGCCTCTCTCAACGTCCTTGATTATGAATATTATTTCCGTCTCGTTGAGGCTTTCCGCAATGGAGATGTCCCGGAGGCTCTGACTCTTTATAAAGAGATTCGCGACCATGGTTTTGATTCACTATTCTTCGTCAATGGTCTGGCGGCCCATATCCGCGACCTTATGGTAGCCTATTCACCTCAAACGGCTGAACTTCTTGAAGTGGCCGACGATGTCGCTGTCAGATATCAGCAACAGGCAAAATCACTCCCGGTGGATTGGCATTATGCGGCAATGAAGCTTCTAAACGATTGCGACTATCGCTATCGAACCGCAAGCAACAAGCAATTTCTTGTTGAGCTCACTCTCATCAAACTCTGCCAACTCCTTAACCCTCCGACGCCCCCTTTCGACCGCGTGGATAGCGATTTGATTCCACTTCGCGACCTCGCTATTCCACAAAACCAATCGGTCGCACAATCTCCTGCTCTTCAAAAACCGGCTGATTCCATAAAATCTTCAGCCGTGCCTCAGAATAAACCACAAGTCAATTCCCAGGCCCTTAGTCCCGAAAAAAAAACTGACAGTGGCCAATCTTCACCGACTGAATCCACATCAGTATCCTCAGACTCTGAGAATATGAGTTCTGCGATTCAACAAACGAATACACCAAAACGTTCCCAGCGCGCAAAACGAGGAACGCCCGGAAAAACATTCCGTTTGTCAGAGTCTCCGGCATCTGCTGTTGAGAATCATCTTGAGCGCCAACATAATAAAGTCTCGGCCGAAAGTTTTCAAAGTGCATGGGATGAATTCATAGCTAAAAATCCAGATAAGCACATCCTTATTTCCGCAATGCGGAAATGTCGCCCGCAACAGATAAACGACGACACATACCGGGTCACAGTTGATCACCCCGCGCTTCAACAGGCATTTGAATCGGCCATGAGAGAACTCAGTGAGTATCTGAGATCCTCTTTGAAAAATGATTTTATATCAATTGAGGTCACACTTGATGATTCGGCTACAGTTATCAAACAGATCTCCCGCCAGGAATTGCTCAAAGAGATTATTGAAGACAATCCCGCCATGAGCGACCTTCTTTCAGCAATTGACGCCGAACTTGTCTGAAGAAGCAGCCTTGTAAAAAGGCCGGACAAACCCTATTTGCAAAAATTAAATTGAGCCGCATTCGGAAATTTTCCTAATGCGGCTCATTGGGTTATAAAGTCCTCTAAAGGGATATTCTTTAGTCTTCGTTGAGGTTAACACGCTTGAAGCTTACAACTGCGAGACCCTTAGCAGTCTTGTCAAGGAATTGACCGACTGTCATTGTTGCGTCACGAGTGTATTCCTGTTCCATAAGGCAATTTTCCTTATAGTACTTGTTGATACGGCCGTTAACGATGTTGTCAATCATCTGCTGCGGAAGGTTTGCAGCCTTCTGCTCTGAAGTAGTTTTGATGATTTCGCGAGCCTTAGCCGCATCCTCTTCGGTGAACCAACCTTTTGCAAGGTTAGAAGCGATGTGATCTTCACTGTCGAAGTGGTTGGGGTTGAGACCTGCTTTCTTAAGAGCGGCGTCAACAGCTTTCTGAACCTGTTCGGTTTTAGTCTTCTCGATTGCAACAGCCTTCTCCTCTTCAATGATAGAAGCGGGAACAGCCTCACGGTCAACCGCAACGGGATTCATAGCGGCAACCTGCATTGCGATCTCCTTGCCAACCTCTGCGCTTACACCTGCCTGATTGAAGCCGACGATAGTAGAGAGTTTATTGCCGAGGTGGTCATAAGCGGCAACGCTTGCGGCTTCGAGACATTCGTATGCGCCGAGCTCCATCTTTTCACCCGTCTTACCGATTTCGTCAGTGATATTCTCGGCAACAGTGCGTCCGTTCAGGTCGAGATTCTTAACTTCATCAAGAGTCTTCGCACCGGCCTTAACCGCTGCTTCAAGGATAGACTTAGTGAGGGCACGGAAAGATTCGTTCTTAGCGACAAAGTCAGTTTCACACTTGAGAGCGACGATAGCGGCGAAACCCTCTTTGCAAGCTGCCAAAACACAACCCTCGGAAGCCTGACGGTCTTCACGCTTAGCTGCTACGGCCTGACCTTTTTTACGAATGATTTCGATGGCTGCCTCGATATTACCCTCTGTCTCTGCGAGAGCGTTCTTACAGTCCATCATGCCTGCGCCGGTCATGTGGCGCAATTTCTTGATATCTTCAATAGATACTGCCATGATTCAGGAGTATATTATATTTATTAAATTCTAAATTAGTAAAAACGGGGAGTCATAATCAAAAATTACGACTCTCCGCTTTATATTTTTCTAACTTGGTAAAGAATTTACCAATAGACTTATGTCTTTAATTATTCAGCGGCAGGAGCCTCGGTTGCAGCGGCTTCGGGAGCGGCAGCGGGCGCTTCTTCAGCGGCAGTCTCGTTGCGACGCACACGACGACGCTTGCCGGGAGCGGGAGCCTCAGCGGGCTCTGTCTCTTCAGCAGAATCAGTCTTCTCGACCTTGCGCTCTTCCAGACCTTCAGCCATAGCTGATGTCACAGCGCCAAGAATGATGTCGATGCTCTTTGAAGCGTCATCATTTGCCGGAATCACATAATCGATATTCTCAGGATCAGAATTTGTGTCGACGATTGCGAAAACGGGGATACCGAGACGATTAGCTTCAGCCACAGCAATGTGCTCCTTCATGACGTCAACAACGAAAAGGGCAGCGGGGAGTTTCGAAAGATCAGCGATTGAACCGAGGTTCTTTTCGAGCTTTGCACGCTGGCGTGTGATCTGAAGTTTCTCGCGCTTTGAGAGGTTGTCAAATGTGCCGTCCTTTGTCATCTTATCGATCTGCGTCATCTTCTTCACAGCCTTACGGATTGTGGGGAAGTTAGTCAGCATGCCGCCGGGCCAAC
>CAYQQG010000151.1:0-4734 GCA_964419535.1 uncultured Sangeribacter sp. | reverse complement strand
AGTTCCTAGCAAAGAACAACGATATCAAGGTTATCGAATGCAATCTTCGTGCTTCGCGTTCATTCCCGTTCGTCAGCAAGGTACTCAAAATCAACTTTATAGATCTGGCGACAAAAGTAATGCTTGGTCTTCCGGTCGAGAAACCCAATAAATCAGCTTTCGACCTTGATTATGTCGGCATCAAGGCCTCACAGTTCTCATTCTCGCGTCTTCAGGGTTCTGACCCCGTCTTAGGTGTCGATATGAGTTCTACGGGAGAGGTCGGATGTCTCGGTCAGGACACAGGCGAGGCTGTCCTGAAGGCCATGCTTGCTGTCGGCCACCGCATTCCGAAACGCGGAATACTGCTCTCGACGGGCTCTGCGCGCCATAAGGCCGCAATGCTGACCTCAGCACAGCTTCTCCACAAAAACGGATTTACGATCTATGCGACCCGCGGCACTCACGCTTTCCTGAGCGAAAACGGAATACCCGCTGTGCGCGTATATATGCCTTCGCAACCCGATATGCACCCTCAGGCAATCGATCTCCTTCACGACAAGGAGATTGACCTCGTGGTCAACATACCCAAAAATCTGACGCCGACCGAGCTGAGCGACGGATATAAGATCCGCCGTGCTTCGATCGACCTCAATATCCCTCTGCTGACCAACACCCGTCTGGCGGAAGCCTTTATAAGCGCATTCACATCCCTCCAACCCAACGAGATCGAAATCAAGGCGTGGGATGAATATTGATAACTCTTTGACCGTCGAGGAACGCTATCGCACCCTTCGTCATGAACTGGAGGCGATCGTCGGTCCCGGCGAAGCGACTGCAATGGCCCGATTGATATTCCACTCTTTGAAGGGGTGGGATACAACCGGGCTGGTTGTTCATTCGGCTGATCGTCTTTCCTCATTCATCCTCAGTCGGATAGAGGAGATTCTTGAAAGATTGAAGACAGGCGAGCCGCTCCAATATATTCTTGGCGAGGGTAGATTCTACGGAATGACACTCGAAGTCACTCCGGATACGCTCATTCCGCGACCGGAAACAGAAGAGCTTGTGGAGCTGATTGTCAAAGAAGCTGACGGCCGGGCAGACCTTGACGTTCTCGACGTCGGGACCGGGAGCGGTGCGATTGCAATTGCTCTCAGCCGAAATCTGAGATTCCCCAAGGTCACGGCGATTGACATTTCTGACGCGGCTCTTGAAGTTGCCCGTCGAAACGCAAAAAGGCTTCATGCCGACGTCACCTTCATCCACGCCGATATTTTCGATTGGGAACCGGCGCCGGAGTCCTTAGATATTATCGTCAGCAACCCGCCCTATATATGTGAAAAAGAGAAAGATGAAATGGAGAGGAATGTGTTGGATCATGAGCCTCATACGGCCTTATTTGTTCCGGATGAGAATCCGCTCCTTTTCTATCGGAGAATCACAGATATTGGACGGACGACATTAAGAAGTGGCGGCAGATTATATTTCGAGATTAATCCACTTTATGCCGGCCAGCTTGCGGCTCAGACCCGGGAAGCGGGCTATCGAGACGTTCGGTTAACCGAAGATATTTCTCACAGGCAGCGGTTCCTTTCGGCGGTTAAATAGAACGTTATGGCGGCTGAAAGAAAAAAAAGACGTCCGATTTCTTTAGAGGCAATGCGCTTGCGCTTGGCCGACTTGTGCGCACGTTCCGAGCAGTGCGAATACGATCTGCGTCAAAAGATCTATCGCGCCGGTTTGTCAACAGAGGATAGCGATGAG
The DNA here is from genome assembly GCA_964419535.1 of uncultured Sangeribacter sp. GTDB lineage: Bacteria > Bacteroidota > Bacteroidia > Bacteroidales > Muribaculaceae > Lepagella. Next base: position 2,988 of record CAYQQG010000151.1, on the reverse strand, counting down.
ATTATTTCGTTTCTCAAAGCTAACCGTTATTTGGACGAAAGACGCTTTGCCCGGGCATATTGCAATGACAAAGTGAAATTCTCAGGATGGGGAGTGCATAAGATCCGCGATGGGCTGAGAGCGAAACGCGTTCCGCAAGATGTTATAAACGAAGCTATTGAGGCGATTGACCGAAAAGAATATGTCAATAAAATGAAGCAATTGGGAATCGCCTTAGCCCGCCAGCTGGACCTTCGTGATTATGACGAAAAAGCCAAATTCTATCGCCGAATGGCCTCGCGCGGCTTTGAAAGCTCGCTAATCACCAAACTCGCGGATGCAATCCTAAGAAAGATGTCCGAATAAGGGAAAACGGAATCTGAAAGCGTACTTATCTTTGAATATATTATGAAAAGTGCTCTTAAGCTGCTTTCATCAATGGCAGACATACTGCTTCCGCCGGTGTGTCACATATGCGGAGAGGCGCTGTTGGAAGATGAGAAATTTATCTGCCGGCCATGTTGGATGGCATTGCCGCGCACACATTTCCATGCGCGTCCCGACAATCCCGTCGAAATGCGATTTGCCGGGCTGTTCCCTTTTGAAAAGGCTGCGTCCCATTTCTTCTATTCCGCCGACAGCAGGGTTGCGCGTCTCATCGGTGATTTCAAATATCGGGACTTCCCTTCGTTGGCACGCCATTTAGGGTTTCTTGTCGGAGGGGAGCTTCTCTATGCCGGGTGGATCAATGATATAGATTATGTGTGTCCTGTTCCGTTGCATTGGTGGAAGCGTATGCGGCGGGGGTATAACCAGTCAGAGGAATTGGCAAGGGGTGTCGCCGAAGCCTGCGGACTTGAAGTTTCGGGCGATCTTGTCGCCCGTCGTCATCACCGTGCCCAGGCCTCGCTGAGCGGAGAACGGCGTCTTCATAATATAGGCGATATCTTCCGTCTTCGGCGCCCGGAAAAATACGCCGGGAAGAAAATCCTTCTTATCGATGATGTTTGCACGACCGGAACGACCCTCTCGGTCGTCGCGCAATCTATTCTCCGTGACCAACCGGCTGCAAAGCTTGTAATTCTGACCCTCGCGACAACTTAGAATGGTGGTCAAAATGATGTAATAATCTTATTTTCAATTCGGACATGGCACGCTATGTCCCTACAAAATAAATTTGATACGCCTCCCAAAGATTGACAGAAGCTGCGCGAGCGGTTGCTATCGGAGTGAAAGCCGGAATATAAGGGATCCGCGCGAGCCTATGACAAGCGTATTTCCGGTCACGACCGGTGAAGATTCAAAATTAGCTCCGATCTTGCGCTTGGAGATGACCGTTCCGTCGCGGCCATTGATGATATATCCATTGCCTGCGCAATCAAAAGTGACAACCACGAATTCATCTTTCTTCGTCAGGAATCCGACGGGGGAGGACCACGCGTAATGACTTAAGGGTGTGGTGTAGATCGTTTTGCCCGTCGCGCGGTCAATCGCCATGAATGAACCGTTCTGTCCCTTTTCATTGTGGACCACATTGACGAAAAGAAGGTCTTTGCAATTTCCGCTTCCCGGAAGTGCTGACGCATAGAACCCTCCGTCAAAGTGCTTTTCACCGACGTCTGCGCGCCGGGCCGGTGTCTCGTTCAGCCAAACTCTCTCACCTGTCAGACCGTCGAGTTTGACATAGTGTGCTGTTGTGACACCGGGATGTTCAACCTCACAGCCGACATACAGATAGGGATGTCCATTCTCTTCAATTACTACGGGCGATGAATCGTCGTCGTCCGGAAGTTTATAATGCCATACCGGATTGAGAGTGTTGAGGTTCACACATATTATATTGCCGGCATTGTCACCGATATATCCATAGTTGCGGCTGACGGCCATTGACGACTCAACCCCCGGCGCCGCCCCGTTGACATGGTATCTCATTGCTGAGTGAAGTTTTAACGATCCCGGCAAGACGAAGTATTTATAGAGTGTCCCGTTTTCACCCGGCCGGAAAAGGAATTGTCCGACGCGGACCGGTGAAGAGTCGTATGCGTGCCACCGGCGCGGAGCCTTCGGGTCGGGACCGACCTCGTGAGTGATGGAATTTTTGAAAAGATCGATTGTCAGAGCCCGCACCGGATTGGCCGTGGGAACACCCTGACCGACATAAAGATTGCCGTTTAATGTTGGATCCAGAGAGGCCGTTCCTTTTATAGGGTTCCCCGTGTTGATTGCCGGTCGCGTCTGTTTTCCTGTCTCGTAATCAATGAAATAAATGTCACCGCATAGGGATCCGGCGATAATCTCTTTGCGGGCTGCTTCAAGGCCTTCAGATTTGAAACGGGCCAGTATGCTGTCCGGCCATTCCACATATAGCGGCTGACCGGTCCAACCGGTGCCTCCGCCCCATGTGCCGAGTTTTGTCGGCTTATAATCTTCGCGAGTCTTGAATTCCCAATCGGTCACCAATTCTGACGGAATGGAATCGACGCGGCCTCCGAAATTAGCGTCTCGATGTTCGCCTTTGCGGAAAGTGAAACAACCGGGAGCGTGACGGTAAAGGTCTGAGACAGATGACAGATTGCCGGAGGTTGAATCCGCACGTTCGATTGTGAATTTCACCTTTTCCGCCGAGGAAAAGACGGTGTCGGGCCATTCTGTCAGGTCGGCCTCTTCCTCAGCAGTGTCCATATCAGATTGTAGACTATCGTAGAGTGAATCGTCAGCTTTACTGTTACCCGACGAACACGAATAAGTTCCAAAAACCAAAGCGCCGAGCATAACCGCCGAGCTTACCACCAAACTATTTATTCTCATAAGTTTACATGCAGATTGTAGGAGAAATAGTATTTTTGCAAAGTTAATGATATTCATTTGGTTTTGCAAATAGATTTTGGTCCATTTCGATTCATTTTTGTCGTGAATTTTTAGACAGTCTTTAGTGAGGATGGGGATACATTCGGAGTAAGCATCCGAAATAATCCGACTTCCACGTGGAGTTTTTGAAAGCTAATTTTG
>CAYQQG010000150.1:0-4822 GCA_964419535.1 uncultured Sangeribacter sp. | reverse complement strand
AGAGATATCTCGTTGAGGAACATTTCAAGAAGCCGGTGATCCTGACCGACTATCCCAAGGAGATCAAGGCTTTCTATATGAAACTGAACGATGACGGCAAGACCGTCCGCGCCATGGATGTGCTCTTCCCGAAGATCGGCGAAATAATCGGCGGTTCACAGCGTGAGGAGAGCTTCGACAAGCTCAAGACACGCATCGACGAAATGGGACTTGAAGGCATGGACTGGTATCTCGACACCCGCCGTTATGGCAGCGTGCCGCACTCCGGATTCGGCCTGGGCTTCGAACGCCTCGTGCTCTTCGTCACCGGAATGCAGAACATCCGCGACGTCATCCCCTTCCCCCGATATCCCAAAAACTGCGAATATTGATTACAAAATTTCACAGAATAATCATAATGCTGGGAGTGTTGCTCAATGCGACACTCCCCGTTGCATATCCAATGGAGCCTCATCTGCAGGCAAGTCTGTTGACCTGCAGCCCCGGACCGGAAGTCTATGAGCTTTTCGGGCATGAAGCTTTAAGGATCTACGGAACCGATGAGAAAGGAGCACCCGTGGACACTGTCTGGAATTATGGTGTCTTCGACTTCGCGGCCCCGAATTTCCTTTACAGATTCGTCAAAGGTGAAACAGACTATATGGTCGAACCGGCGCCGATGAACCTCTTCATGCTCGCATATATGAGACGCGGGTCGGGCGTGACGGAACAGGATCTCAATCTCACGTCTGACGAAACACTGAGATTGCGTTCGCTTCTGCAAACCAACGCGTTGCCTCAGAATCGGTTCTATCGATACAATTACATCCGCGACAACTGCGCGACACGCCTTGTGGCGATGATTGACTCAGCCGTGCAACCTGAGCACATCATATTTCCGCGCGAGGTCAGTTATGGATCATTCCGTGAGGTAATGCGCGATTTTAACCGCGACTATCCCTGGTATCAGTTCGGAATCGACCTTGTGCTCGGCGGAGGCCTGGACGCCCCGCTGACATCTGAAGAGGAACTTTTCGCCCCTCTGCTCATGGAACAGAAGGTTGGACAGGCATACTTCTCGGACGGACGACCTCTTGTGAAGTCAACCCGGATTCTTTATCCCGGTGGTGCCGCTTCCCAATTCGCCGGTGACACAAATGTCCGACCCGGGTCTATCTCCGGCAACGGAGCGCCCGATCTTGAGACTCTTCGTGCAATGGGGTTCACTTTAGGTCCGACGCCATTCCTATTGTCACCGCTCGCCATATCGATCTTTCTCTTCCTCGGCTCGTTGGCGATCGGATTCTGGCAATATAAGACGCGGAAGATTGCAAAATGGGCCTACACGCTCTTCTTCGGAATGCTCGGAATCGCCGGATGCGTCGTCTGGTTCCTCGTCTTCTGTTCATCCCACGAAGCGACATCTCCCAATATGCTTGCGCTTTGGCTCAATCCGCTTCAACTGGTCATCGCCATATTCATCTGGTGGCGCCGGACACGCCCGGCGGCAATCGCCATGAGCGTCGTCAATATCGTTATCCTCATTCTGCTCATCGCCGCGTGGCCGCTCCAAAGCCAGGTTGCGAATCCGGCGGTCTTCCCTTTATGGGCAACCACACTGACACTGAGCCTCAGTTTGAGCGTAAACAGATTTCTGCATAACCGGTAATGCCTTTCCGGAGAATCTCTCAAATTGACACATTGACAAATTGACATTCTGACAAAATGACATTCTGACAAAATGACATTCTGACTCCAAGAAAAAATATCTCTAATCTCCCTATATGAAAAATCGTCTGATAACTTCGCTCCTGACGGGTCTGATGACCCTCAACGCGCTGGCCGCCGGTGAAACAGCATCCGGAAGGCCGAAAATCGTTGTCGGCATCGTCGTCGACCAGCTGCGCAGCGACTATCTGGAATATCTGAAGGGAGCATTCGGTGAAAAAGGGCTCAAACGCTTGATGAACAACGGGCTTTACGCCCGTGATGTCGATTTCAAGGCCGACCTGAACACTCCGGCCTCGGCCACTGCACTTCTTTATACCGGAACTTACCCGCGTGTCAACGGGGTGGCCGGAGATCGGCTTTATGCAGTCGACAAAGGTACAGTCCGAGCCGTCCTTGAGGATAAGGAATCCATGGGCAACTTCACCCGTGAGACCCTTTCTCCGGGCGCCTTGCGCGTCTCGACGATTGCCGATGAATTAGCGGCCAACGGCGCCGGAACCTCAATATATTCTTTCGCGCCCGACGCGCAGCAGGCCATTATAATGGCCGGGCACGCCGGAAACTGCGCGCTGTGGATCAATGACGCGGACGGACAATGGTCTTCCACAACCTATTATCGCGATTTCCCGCAGAACATTTCGCGCCGCAACCACTCTCTTCCTCTCAAACAGCGGATTGACACGATCCGCTGGAAACCCATGCTTTCCGGCTCACGCTACCCCGGGATCGGCGGCAACAAACGTGATTTAGGCTTCCGATACAGCTTCCCGCGAGCCGACCGGGACGTCTTCAGCCGTTTCAAGTCATCGGCAATGGTGAACACCGAGGTCACCGACGTCGCGATCGCCGCACTTTCAGACCTTCCGATAGGCAATAGCGCCGACGTCACCGACATGATTTCGGTCGGCTACACGGCCGCTCCATACGCATATGCCGCCGACAGCGACAACCGCATGGAGCTCTTCGACACATACGTCCGGCTCGACGCACAGATTGCCAGACTTTTAGAAGCTGTCGATAAAAAAATCGGACTCGAAAATGCCGTCGTCTTCCTGACTTCTACCGGCTATTTCCGGGATTCCGACAATAACGATCCAAAACTTCGCATACCCTCAGGTACGGTTTCGGCACGACGGATCGAATCGCTGCTGAACGCCTTCCTGTCCGCAACATACGGCAACGGCGATTATGTCAAAGGCGTTTTTGACAATCAGATATATTTAGACTCCAAGGCTTTTGAGACTAAAGGGGTCGACCGCGGGAAGGCGCTTCTGAATGCGCGTGATTTCATCGTCAAGATGAGCGGAATCTCCGAAGCGCGCACTCTGACCGACATCCTGTCTGACGCCTCGCCGGAAGGGACACGCCTTCGAAATTCCATAGATCCCAAAACAGCCGGCGACATCATCTTCACTGTCAGCCCCGGATGGAAGTTGACCGATGAAAACATTCCCTCTGATCCTTCGCGAAATCTCCGCGCCGCGGGAATACTCTCGCCTTTCATCATCATGGCGCCGGGGATCACACCGCGGACAATCACCGAGCCGGTCGAGGCGGACCGGATCGCTCCCACAATCGCGTCCTCGATCAAAATCCGCGCCCCTAACGGCGCGAAAGGACGTCCGATCCTCTGAGCCACCCGTCCGTCATTTTGTAATTATGACATCTTGACAAAATGACATAATGACAAAATGACATAATGACAAAACGACATCTTGACAAAACGACATCCTGACAAACAAAAGAAATCAATAAAATTTTGGTGGCTTGCATAATTATCATTAACTTTGTAAATTAAAATAATAAGAAGGGTTCCGGGCGTTGCGCCGGTCCCGACATCATATATCAAATAATAATGGGATTCAGTTCAATTCTTAAGAAAATATTCGGCAATCAGAGTGAGCGCGCCGTGCGTCCGCTCTGGGACAGACTTGCCAAGGAAATCAACCCAATTTCGGAGCAACTCGTCAATGAAAGCAACGATGAGCTCCGCCACAGAATCGATTTGATCCGCGACGACATCCGCGGTGAAGCAAAGACATATAAAGACCAGATAGCCGAGATTCGCGCTGAAATCGAAACTCTCGACTATGACAAGCGCGAGCCGCTGTGGAAGAAGATTGACGAACTGCGCGACGATTGCTTCAAGATGTACGCCCGCAAGCTCGACGCGGCCCTCCCCGAAGTCTTCGCTGTCGTCAAGGAGACAGCTCGCCGATTCGCAAACAATGAGACGATCGAAGTCTCCGTCACTGACGCCGACCGCGAGCTCGCAGCCGCCGGCAAAGATTTCATCACCATTGACGGTGACAAGGCCATTTACAAGAACTCTTGGATGGCCGGCGGAAACCTGATGACATGGGACATGGTACATTATGACGTTCAGCTCATCGGCGGCATGGTCCTCCACGGAATCCTCAACGGCGACAAGGCTTCAAACAACATCGCCGAAATGGCAACCGGTGAAGGTAAGACACTCGTGGCCACGCTCCCTGTCTTCCTCAACGCATTGACCGGTGAAGGCGTCCATGTCGTGACTGTCAACGACTATCTCGCCAAACGTGACTCGGAATGGATGGGCCCGCTCTATCAGTTCCACGGACTGACGGTCGATTGCATCGACAAGACCCAGCCCAACTCGGAAGAACGCCGCCGCGCATACCGCTGTGACATCACTTTCGGCACAAATAATGAATTCGGCTTCGACTATCTCCGCGACAATATGGCCACAATGGAGAGCGATCTCGTTCAGCGCGACGAACATTACTATTCAATCGTCGACGAGGTCGACTCCGTGCTTATCGACGACGCCCGGACTCCGCTCATCATTTCCGGTCCTATCCCGAAGGGGGACGACCAGATGTTCAATGAATTCAAGCCGAACGTCGAGAAGGTGGTCAACGCCCAGCGCAAGCTCGCACAGGCCTATCTTCTCGAAGCCAAGGAGATGATCGCCGCCGCGAGAAGCGGAGACCCGGAGAAGATCGCCAAGTTCGACACCGAACGGAAAGCCGATCCCTCCAAGAAACCGATGACAGCCGATCAGCTGCTTGAAAAGGGCGGTCTCTCGCTTTTCCGCGCCTATAAAGGATTGCCGAAACACAATCCCCTC
>CAYQQG010000149.1:0-4835 GCA_964419535.1 uncultured Sangeribacter sp. | reverse complement strand
CGGATCGGCTCGTCAAGGGGGTGTTCTTCCTTGGTTCGGTGCCGGACAGATGGTGCCCGAATTTGAGGAAGTCGCTTTCGCTACGCCCGTCGAATCATTGAGCGAACCGTTCAGGACTCAGTTCGGATGGCATCTGATCTATAAGTATGGCCAGAAAGGCACTCCGGCTCTGGAAGAGATGAAACAGCAGGAACTCGCGCGGATCCAGAATCCTCAGGATGACCGTTACCAGCTCGTAAGAAAAGACCAGATTGAACGTCTTTCAAAGAAGCATAAGGCCGCTCTCAACGGCAAGAATATCGCCGCTCTGAAATCTTTAATCGGCCAAAACGGGATTGATTCAACATTCTACGAGCCTTCTTCAATCGATGCGCTTCAGCTTTTCACTATCGCCAAGAATCCCTATACAATCGGAGAATTTAAGAAGGGGCTCCGCGGTTCGGTAATTCCCGAGCGCGAGACCGCGTTGAATTATATTGATGAGGCTGTTGACGGATATCTTTACAGAAGTCTCATTAATGAAGAGGAAAATTGGCTTGAGGCCAATCAGCCCGAATATCGCAATCTCATCAATGAATATCGCAACGGCTCCTTGCTCTATGAATCGAGCGTGAAAAACGTTTGGAACCGTGCTTCTCAGGATAAAGAGGGTCTCGACAGATTCTTTAAGGAACACCGCGATGAATATAAATGGATAGAACCCAGAGCTAAGGGCATTCTTGTTCAGGCACAGAATGATTCGGTTGCGGCGGCTATCGCAAACCGTTATGCCGAGCTGCCGAAGGCGGACGCACTGAACCGCCTTAAGAAAGAATTCAAGGGTGAGGCGGCTGTCGACAAAGTTCTGATGTCGAAAGGTCAGAATCCTCTCGTTGACGCCTTGATGTTCGGAATCGGCGAGCCCACTCCGTCAAATTCCAATTATACGGTCTGTGTAATGCTTGACGGCCGCATTCTCAATGCGCCTGAAGATGCTGAGGATGTGAAAGCTCAGGTGACAAGCGACTATCAGGAAGCTCTCGAAGAGGAATGGGTGGCTGCGCTGCGCGGCAAATATCCGGTTGTCATCAACCGTAAAGTTCTCAACTCCGTGAAATGACAGCCTGTCATTTCCGGACTCCGGACTGAAAAAATTTTCAAGCCAGAGTTCAAATATACGTATATGAAGGCTCCGTTTCATAATTTTTATGAAATGGAGCCTGACTTTTTAACGGTCTCTTATTGCGTAATAGCGAAAGAGTTGTTATCTTTGCCTTTTGAATCGCTGATATCCGTAATCCGGCGATTGCAGAATCGATAACATTCATAAACTATGAGTGATACTAACGAAAAGAAATCGAAACGTTTCTCCTCAAATAAAATTGTGAAATGGCTCTGGATCTCCTTTTTGGGATTCGGACTGATCGTGGTGTTGCTGTTGCTTCTGATATATAACGGCGTGATCGGATATATGCCTCCGATCGAGGAATTGGAGGATCCGCATGATAAGCTTGCGTCTGTCGTCTATGCCTCTGACGGCACGACCGAGCTCGGCCGATATTTCGAGGGCGCGGGCAACAGGGTATATAATGATTATGACGCCGTTTCGCCTCATGTGATTGACGCTCTGATCGCCACCGAGGATGCGCGCTATCTTCAGCATTCCGGCGTTGACTTCATGGCCCTCGGACGCACTGTGGTCAAGACCTTGATGCTGCGCGACAAGTCTTCGGGAGGTGGCTCGACAATCACCCAGCAGCTTGCGAAGCAGCTTTATTCGCGTCCGTCTTCGAATATGTTCAAGCGCGCCCTCCAGAAGCCTATCGAATGGATGATCGCGATCAAGCTGGAACGCTTTTACACAAAGGATGAGATTATAAATATGTATCTCAACCGGTTTGACTTCCTCAATAATGCCGTCGGAATCAAAACGGCCGCAAACGTCTATTTCGGCAAGGAGCCTGATCAGCTGACCGTCAATGAAGCCGCGATGCTTGTCGGAATGCTTAAGAATCCGGCTTATTACAATCCTCTTCGGCATCCTGAACGCACTCTGAACCGCCGGAACACGGTGCTTGACCAAATGGTCAAAGCCGGAAAACTGAGCGCCTCGGAGGCGGAAGTCCTCAAAGCACAGCCTTTAGGACTGGATTACCATAAGGTTGACCACAGAGAGGGTGGTGCTCCTTATTTGCGCGAAGAGATCAGGAGAATGATGACGGCCAAGAAACCCGAGCGGCCGAAACGCTCCGATTATTCTTCCCAGCTCAGCTATAATCTTGCATACGGAAACTACACGACAGATTCAACCCTTTGGGAGGATAACCCTCTTTATGGCTGGATTCTGAAAAATCCCAAGCCGGACGGATCATATTATGACCTATATACAGACGGCCTCAGAATATATTCGACAATCGACATGTCGATGCAGACATATGCCGAAGAGGCAGTCTGGCAACATCTCGGCGGTGTTCTTCAGCCGGCGTTTGAGCGTGAGCGCAGAGGAAAAGCGACCGGACCTTACAGCGTAGGCGCTGATCTTTCAACCGAGGGCGCAATGAAGCTCATCAAACAGGCGATGAAGCAGACCGACAGGTGGCGCACGATGAAGTCAGCCGGAAAATCAGACGCTGAGATTGAGAATTCCTTCCGTGAGAAATATCAGATGGATGTATTCTGTTATGTTCGTGAGAACGGAAAGATAGTCCCCGGAACGAAGACTGTCACCATGACTCCATACGACTCGCTGCTCTATATGAAATCTATTCTCAGGACGGGCATGATGTCAATGGATCCCGTGACCGGATATGTGAAGGCATACGTCGGCGGACCGGATTTCACCTTCTTCCAATATGATATGGTTTCACGCGGAAAAAGACAGGTCGGTTCGACAGCCAAGCCTTATCTATATGCGATGGCTTTTGAACAGGATTATGATCCTTGTTCACGAATGAGCAACACTCAGCCTAATTTCGGAGGGTGGAAGCCTCGCGGTTCCGGCGGGGGCGGTATGATTGACCTGCGCTATGCGCTGACAACGTCAAACAACTGGATTTCCGCGCGCCTGATCAACGAAATGAAGGTCCCGAACTTTGTCAACAAACTGAGGATGTATGGCATATCGGGTTATCTTATTCCGAACCACACCCTTTCTTTGGGTTCGTTTGACGCTTCTGTAAGGGAAATGGTCGGCGGATATTCGACTTTTGCCAATAAGGGAATCCGTGTCGATCCTGTTTTCGTGACAAGAATCGAGGACAACCAGGGGAATGTGATCTTCTCTCCGTCGGCCCACCGCACAGAGGCGCTTTCGGAACAAGGAGCATACAGAATCACTGATGTTCTCTTTGATGTCGTCAATAAAGGCACAGGCCGCGGAATCAGGAGTTCTTATGGTCTCACTGCCCAAATGGGGGGAAAGACCGGAACAACGAACGCCAATGCCGACGCTTGGTTCATGGGCTTCACGCCTGAGCTTGTGACCGGCGTGTGGGTCGGCGGCGAGGAACGAAACATCCGTTTCGCCTCCGGTGCGATTGGCCAGGGCGCAAAAGCCGCCCTTCCGATTTTTGCATTGTACATGAAGAAAGTTTATGCCGATCCCAAGTTGCCATATAAGCAGGATACAAAATTTGAATTCCCCGAAGATTTCACGCCTTGTGAGAGAGGCACGGGATATGGCGGCGGCCCACGGACAAGCGAGGCTTTCGTGATGACGGAATCGACCGAAGGAATATTCGATTAGTCGCCCGCTGATTGTTGAAAAATGATACATCTATTTTTTTGAAATGCTCTCTCAGGGCACGCAAAATCAAAAAAAATATAGATTAATGGAAAATAATCATTGAAATTTTTCCATATTTGAAAAAAAAGATATAATTTAGCACCCGAAGACAAACCCTTCGGGTGCTTGTTTTAAATTAATTGAGGTCAATCAGAGATAATGAGCTCATTCTGACCTTAGAATCATGAATTTTTTGAAAAACAACTTAAATCTAATAAACAGAAAAAACTAATGGAGAAAGTCCTGAAAATCCGCGACCTCACATTGCGCGATGGTCAGCAGTCGCTCTTCGCGACCCGTATGAAGCAAGAAAACATCGATAAGCTTCTTCCGCTTTATCGCGATGCACACTTCTACATTATGGAAGTATGGGGCGGCGCAGTGCCTGATTCCGTGATGCGCTATCTCGGTGAATCACCCTGGGAGCGTCTTCGCGCTTGCTCGAAAGAGATGAAAGGCATATCTTTGCTGTCAGCTCTTTCACGCGGCCGTAACCTCTTCGGATACGTTCCTTATCCCGATTACGTTCTCGAAGGCTTCTATAAGGAGGCTATCAAAAATGGCCTCAACGTGATGCGTATTTTCGACGCACTCAACGATATCGACAACGTCCGCGAATCTATCCGCATGATCAATGAACTCGGCGGTATTTCTGACGCTGCAGTCTGCTATACAGTCGATCCCAAGGATGAAGCTCCCGCACCCGCTCCCAAGAAGAAAGGGTTCTTCGCACGTCTCTTCGGCGGCGGCAGCGAACCCGAACCGGTTGCTCAGGAAAAGATCTTCACAGACGAATATTTCGTGAACAAGGCACGCGAAATGGAACGCATCGGCGCTCAGATGATTTCGCTTAAGGATATGGCAGGTCTCGTGAACCCGGCCCGCATCTTCACTCTGATGCCGAAGCTGAAACAGGCTGTCAAAGTGCCCATCGACTTCCACACTCACTGCACGCCGGGCTATGGTCTCGCAGCTGTCCTCACAGCTATCATCAAGGGCGTTGACATCGTCGACACTAACATCTGGTGGTTTGGCGGTGGCTCTGCAGCTCCTGCAATTGAACTCGTATGGA
>CAYQQG010000148.1:0-4884 GCA_964419535.1 uncultured Sangeribacter sp. | reverse complement strand
AACTCCTTCACGCTGCAAGGCCAAATTCGGGGCACATCTGCGACCCTGATTTTAATATTTTTGTGGGACGGGGTCTTAAAAAATGTGAAAAAATAAATGATGAATGTCGTAGCCACATTTGGTGGTTACGACATTTTTGATTAATTTTGTAGATTGGGAAAGCGAATGAAAGTCCGGTCCATAAATGTCGGTCTTTATGCGTGGCAAACAGCATGGGACAATCGGCAAACCACAGACGCGGAGTTTGAATATCCAATTGTTCGCTGACCGGGAAAATAATTAACAAAAATGCAACAGCCAGACGATAAGATTATTCCTATCAACATTGATACGGAAATGAAAAGCGCCTATATCGACTATTCAATGTCGGTTATAGTTTCGCGAGCGCTCCCGGATGTGAGAGACGGATTTAAACCTGTTCATCGCCGCGTGCTTTTCGGCATGAACGAATTGAATAATTTCTTTTCAGGCGACACAAAGAAGTCAGCTCGTGTAGTTGGCGAAGTGATGGGTAAGTATCACCCTCATGGAGATTCGTCTATCTATTTGACAATGGTCAGATTGGCTCAGGACTGGTCGCTTAGGTATCCTCTCGTTTTCGGTCAGGGAAATTTCGGATCGATTGATGGCGATTCGCCCGCGGCAATGCGTTATACGGAGGTTAAACTTGCCCGTATGGGCGAGGAAATGCTTGCTGATCTCGACAAGGAAACGGTTGATTTCGTTCCCAACTTTGACAACACATTGACCGAACCGTCGGTCCTTCCGGCAAAGATTCCCAATCTGCTCGTCAACGGTGCCTCGGGAATCGCAGTCGGCATGGCGACCAATATGCCGCCTCACAACCTGACGGAAGCTTTGAATGCATGTGTCGCATATATCGACAATCCGGAAATTGATGTCGAAGGCCTGATGAAATATATTATTGCTCCGGACTTTCCGACCGGGGGTGAGATCCTCGGAATGCAGGGTGTCCGTGACGCATATCTGACAGGCAGGGGCCGCATTGTCATTCGGGGTAAATGCGAGATTGAGACAGACGGCAATCACGATGTGATCGTTATTTCCGAAATTCCCCACGGTGTCATAAAGAATGATCTTGTCAAGAGCATCGCGGATCTTGTCGAAGAGAAAAAAATTGAAGGAATATCTGACATTTCCGACACATCGGCTCGTGGCGAGATGCATATAGCGATCGACATTAAAAAGGATTTCAATGCGAGTGTGATACTGAACAAGCTCTATAAGATGACTCAGCTTCAGTCCTCTTTCAGCGTGAACAATGTCGCTCTCGTAAATGGTCGCCCGCGCACTTTGAATCTTCGTGATCTTATCTCAAATTTCGTTGAACACAGACATGAAGTCGTCATCAGACGGACACGATATGAATTGCGAAAGGCTGAAGAGCGTGCGCATATCCTCCGCGGTCTGATGATTGCAGTCGACAATATTGATGAGGTCATTGCGATCATCAGAAGCTCCAGGACCACCGAGGAAGCCCGAAACAGACTTTCCGAAAGATTTGAGCTTGATGATATTCAGACCCGTGCAATCGTGGAGATGCGTCTGCGCCAGCTGACCGGTCTCGAAATGGAGAAGCTCCGTTCTGAATATGAAGAGCTCATGAAATTGATTCAGCATCTCAATGATATTCTAAATAATGACGAGGTCTGCCGTCAGGTCATGAAAGATGAATTGATCGAAATCAGGGACAAATATGGAGATGAGCGCCGGACGCGTATCAATCATGCTGTCGGCAACTTCAATGCTGCAGATTTCTATCCCAATGACGAGATGATTATCACTGTCAGCCATTTAGGATATATCAAAAGAACTCCCCTTTCAGAATTCCGCGCTCAGAACCGTGGCGGAATGGGAGCTAAAGGGAGCGACAAGCGTTCTGAAGACTTTATCGAATATATATATCCCGCTTCAAATCATGATCAACTTATATTCTTCACTGATAAAGGGATATGCTACAGCCTGAGAGTCTATGAAATACCTGAGGGCACCAAGCAATCTAAGGGTCGTGCAATCCAGAATCTCCTGAGCATAAATTCCGAAGATTCCGTCAAGGCCTTCATCACGATAAAGAGCACGGCCGACGAAGAATATATGAACAATCATAATCTTCTCTTTGCGACTAAGAAAGGAATGGTGAAGAAGACGGCTCTCAGCGAATACAGCCGCATCAACGCCAACGGCAAGAAGGCTATCAAAATTCGTGAAGAAGACGAACTTATTCAGGTCGCTCTGTCTGACGGCAATTCTGAAATCATTCTTGCCAATCGCGAGGGCCGTGCGATCAGATTCCACGAGTCTAAAGTGAGAGCTGTCGGACGTGACTCCATGGGTGTTATCGGAATGACGCTTGGAGGTGAAAATGATGAAGTTGTCGGAATGATAACCATGAAAGCTGATTCCAGAGACACTATAATGGTGGTGTCTGCAAACGGTTATGGCAAACGTTCTGACCTTGAAGATTATCGCATCACCAACCGTGGTGGAAAAGGCGTCAAAACGATCTCCGTGACGGAAAAGACGGGTGATCTTGTTGCAATCAAGAATGTGACTGATGAAAATGACCTTGTGATTATCAATCAGAGTGGAATCACGCTCAGACTATGCGTTAAGGATGTCCGCGTTATGGGAAGAGCGACTCAAGGTGTGAAACTCATTGATCTGTCAAAACGCGGTGACACGATTGCTTCTGTTTGTAAAGTAGACTCAGACCCTGAAAAAGACGCTATCGAGGAAGCTGAGACTGAACTTTCGGAGGAAGCAAAAGCTGAGAACGCAGAAACAATTGATGCAGTCAGCGCAGAGATCGAACGTCAGGAACAGGATATTATCAAGGAAAATCTTGATATTCTTGATCAGGAGATTCTTCCCGAGTAAGAAAAAGTGCATTCATGTCCTCCTCTTTAATATTCGACACGACTTTAATATTCGACACGACGCGTGTTTCGATAACCGGCCGGACATTAGATTGCGAAGAAAGAAATTTAACCTACATACATATACAGATATGAAGAAAATCATGACATTTGCGCTTTGCGCTGCCGCCGTTGCATCCGTGAGCGCTCAAAAAGCGAATGTTGAGGCCGCAAAGAAGCTCTCAGGCAAATTCGATAAAATCGAGGAGGCCCGGGCTCTCATTCAAGAGGCTATCAACAACCCCGAAACTTCTCAAGATGCAGGCACTTATTTTATCGGAGGCAAGATTGAATTCGATGCCTATGATAAAGGGGTTCAGGCCGGAATGATCAATCCTAATGACCCGGCAGCTGATAGAGAGAAAATGGCCGATGAACTTCTCAGAGGCTATGATCTTTTCCTTCAGGCCGTTCCGTTCGACCAAGTTCCTAACGAAAAGGGAGAGGTGAAGCCGAAATATACAAAGGATATCGTCAACAAGCTCGCCGGCCATGGCAATGATTACTTCAATGGCGGTGCCGTCATGTGGGACGCCAAAAAGTTTTATCCCGAGGCCTACAGATGCTTCCTGATATATGCAGACATGCCCGATATGGAACTTCTTGGAAGCAAGGCTCCAAAAACTGCTCCGGCTGACCGTGCTCAGGCATACTTCAATGCCGGTATCGCGGCTTATTCAGGCAATTCCCTGATTGAAGCGGCAGATGCTTTCAATAAATCTCAGAAATTCGGTTTTGAAGATCCGAACGCATATATTTACGAACTCGCTTGCTGGCAGAACATCGCTCAGCGTGATTCGACAATGCAGCAGGCCGCTCAGGACAGAATTTTTGCCGTTGCGAAAGCCGGTTATGAGAAATATGGACTTACACAGCCCGTCTTCCTTAACAATCTCGTGAATACTTTCGTACTCGACGAAAAATATGACGAAGCTCTCGCGACAATCAACAATCTCCTTAATGAAAATCAGGGGAATCCTACGCTTCTCGGTCTCCGCGGTTTCGTTTATGACCGCATGGACAAAGATGATGAATCTTTAGCTGATTATCTCGCGGCTTGTGATTCTCCCGATTGCGAAATTGACGTGATCAAGAATGCGGCCAAAAAGATGTATAGAGTCGGCACTAATAAACTTGGTGCGCTTGACATCCGCGATTTCGCCGGCAAACAGGCTCTGCGTACAAAATATTTCGAACCCGGTCTCGAACTCGCGAAGAAGGCCAAGGCTCTCCAACCCGATGATTACGATATCGACAATGTGATCGATAACTTCAATTACACTCTCGAAACCAATTTCTGATCGAAATTGATTCAAGCGGTAAACTTCATAATAGTTTGAAATCTTCAGGACTGTCTTATCATTTTTGATAGTTGCAAGGCTTGGCATATAAGACTCCCTGAATGAGAATTCAGACTTGTTGGACAATCCGATATAAAATGGCTCCGTCATGAAAAATGCGGAGCCATTTTTGTGTTTTAACATTTTTTTAATCGCAAGACGATAATTTTTTAACAAATTTCTTCTCTTCTTGACGGATTGTTATTATCTTTGTATTCTGAACTCAAATATGTTGTAAAACATCAAAAGAATGGGACTTTTTTCGTTTACACAAGAAATAGCAATGGACCTTGGCACAGCCAATTCCATTATCATCCATAATGACAAAATTGTTGTTGATGAGCCTTCAGTGGTGGCGATTCAGAATAAGACAGACAAAGTGATCGCAGTCGGAACCACGGCACATCAGATGGAAGGGAAGGAATCTCCCGGAATACGCACGATCCGGCCTTTGCGAGACGGGGTGATCGCTGACTTTGATGCTGCGGAACAGATGATCCGGGGCCTCGTAAAAATGGTTTCTACGAAACGCCGTTGGTTCTCCCCTTCGCTCAGAATGGTTGTCTGTATCCCCTCCGGATCGACAGAGGTTGAAGTCAGGGCTGTCC
>CAYQQG010000147.1:0-4956 GCA_964419535.1 uncultured Sangeribacter sp. | reverse complement strand
GCATAATCACCCATTGAGACAGCCAACGGTTTGCCTTGTGACTGGAAATAGCCTAAAGCCTCGGCAATCTGCTCGGATCCAAAGACCGAACCGCCCGGGGAATTGACCCTCAGCACCATTCCCATTATGTCATCATCATCAGCGAGATCTGTGATAAGCGGCACAAGCACTTCACAGTTGATGCCCGTCTTTGTGCCTTCCATAATTTCACCGGTCGCATAAAGGACGGCAACACGTTTCTTCTTACCAATGCTGAGTGAGGTTGCCGAATTGGCAACCGTATTGTGAGAAACATAGTTCAGATCCTCCTCGTCCACACCAATCGCGGATGCGATCCTCGAATCCATTGTTCGCTCATAGACAGCCTTGTCAGCTAATTTTTTTGAAACTGCGAAAACACCGTCCTGAAGCTGCGGATAGTCATTATTTATAATGGAATTGAGAGTCGCGGGCTTTATCTGACGCGATTGACAGATCTCCTGAGTCATGACATTCCATATATTCCCATAGAGAGTATCAAGCTGGGCGCGAGCCGGGTCGGACATCTCGTTCTGAGTATAGGGTTCGACAGCAGATTTGAATGTGCCGACTTTCACAATCTGGACGTTGATTCCGAGTTTGTCGAGAAGATCCTTAAAATAAAGAGTCCCTCCATTGATTCCTTGAATTGCGACTGTGCCGGCAGGGTTCACGAACAGAGAGTCGGCAACACTCGCCACATAATAATCCGACAACAGATATGAATCACCGTAAGCATAGACAGGCTTACCGCTCTTTTTGAAATCGGCGAGCTCTTCGCGCAGAGACCTCAGCGTTGCTTCCCCGGCATTGAGCATTCCGCATTTCAGATATATCATGTCAATATCCTTGTTTGCGGCCGCCTCGCGAATGGAAGCAGTCAGCTCGGTCAGAGTCATCGGAGACTCCATATTTCCTTGAACCAACTGGATGTAATCAACATCAGCAGGCGACTCGCGTTCGATAATATTGCCGTTGAGTTCAATGACCATTACCGAATGGCGTGACAATGATTCCGCCGAGGCCTGAGACATACCCAATTTGCCGATCAAGGCAAGAACGACAATGACAGCCGTGAGACAGAACAGGCCGAGAGCAACCCAAGCTCCAACAAACGAAGAGAGAAAATTCAGAAAAAATTTTTTAAGCATCCTTTTGCTTTATATTTTGGCTTTTCACAACTTTATTAGCTCCGCTATAAAATTAGATGAGCTGAAAAAAACTTATAACCTGCTGATGAGATTTTTTATCTCTTCTCCTAAAGCCTCAGCCTTTTCCATTGTGGAGGCTTCGGAATAGATTCGGATAATAGGCTCGGTATTCGACTTGCGCAAATGAACCCAGCAATCATCGAAATCCACTTTCACACCGTCGATATCATTGACTTCTTCCTTGGAAAAGTGCTCCTTGGCGGCTTTCAGGATCGCATCGACATCCGTTTCCGGCGTCAATGTGATTTTATTCTTGGCGATGGCATATTGGGGATAGCCGGCTTTCAGCTCCGTCATCTTCTTTCCGGACTTTGCGAGAAGAGTGAGGAAAAGAGCAACTCCGACAAGAGCGTCGCGTCCATAGTGAAGCTCAGGATAGATCACTCCGCCGTTCCCCTCACCGCCGATGACCGCGCCGGTCTCTTTCATCTTGGCGACAACATTCACTTCTCCGACAGCGGCCGCATTGTATTCGCAGCCGTGCTTACGGGTCACATCCCTCAGCGCTCTTGAAGAGCTGAGATTGCTCACTGTCGAGCCGGGAGTGTGTTCCAACACATAGTCCGCCACTGCGACAAGTGTATATTCCTCGACAAACATTTCACCATTTTCCATGACGATGGCAAGACGGTCAACATCGGGATCCACAACAATTCCGCAATCTGCATCACCCGATTTCATCACGTCCGCGATTTGTGTCAGGTTTTCGGGAATCGGCTCGGGAGTATGGGCGAAATGTCCGTTAGCCTCACAGTTTAGTTCTATAACGTTGCGGACACCGAGGGCTTTCAGAAGGCGGGGAATAACTATACCGCCGACTGAATTGACTGCATCGACAGCAACGGTGAAGTCCGCTTTTCGGATAGCTTCGACATCAACAAGAGGAAGGTTGAGAACCATTTCAATATGGCGCTCTCCCCATGTGTCGTTCTTATATTCCTTTCCGAGATCATAAACTTCTGCAAATGTGAAGTCCTCATTTTCTGCGATCTCAATCACCGACTTCCCTTCAGCATCATTCAAAAACTCACCCCGTGAGTTCAGGAGTTTAAGCGCATTCCATTGTGTCGGATTGTGAGACGCCGTGATTATAATACCGCCGTCCGCTCCTTCGCCGGTGACGGCAAGTTCAGTCGTCGGGGTTGTCGCCGGACCGATATTGATCACGTCCAAGCCCATAGCCATCAGCGTTCCGCTAACAAGACGCTCGACCATTCCTCCGGACAGGCGGGCATCTCGGCCAATGACGATCTTGCTGGCCTTGCCATTCTTCTGACGTTTGATAAACTCAGCGTATGCGGCTGTGAATTTAACGATATCGACTCCTCCGAGTCCCTCTCCGCTCCGGCCTCCGATCGTTCCGCGGATGCCTGATATGGATTTTATAAGTGACATGTTATTGATCTTCTAAGTTATATATTAGCTCTGTTGCTATCAGATTTTGATTAATATTCAGGCTTAAAATATTTTACAGTCATGATATATGGCGTGCATTCCGACTGATTCTCCGGAAATCCGGCATATGATTTCAAAACGAGATTAACCTCAGAAAAATAGCCGAGATAAGTCATCGGCAACTGGATCCCCGTACCATATTTAGTCGTGGACTGCAGCGAACGGTTTCCCATAATGAAACTTGTCGCTCCCAAGGCGACATTGAAGTTATCCATGTTACCCTCCGGAGTGACATCTAACCCCTCATAAAGATATTTGATATTCTGACGTTCAAAACGGAAATACACACGATCGCCGTCAGCCGGCTTATCGGCCGGATCGCCGGCTTTGACAACCTGCATATAGACGGTTCCGTCCTCATTCATGCGATAGAAAGGAGCGTCTTTGCCGATTTCAAATATCGAATCCGCCGGAACTTCTGTTTCAACCCGATGTTGCGCGAGATACCAATTGACCGCACGCTCCTCATCGCGAAGAAGATCGGAATAACTCTCTGATTTGTCACATCCGGCCACCAACGACGCCGTCAGCGCACCGAACACGATGATAACACTATATTTTAAAAGTTTCATTTTGAATCGTTATAATCTAAATTCAAGCATTCAGTTTCATTCAACTTTTTTCGGACGGGCCGGAAGATATTTCAGATAGTCCGGGATCGATTCGACAAGCCGTTTACGACATTCTTCGAGACTTCCCTTGAATTCGGCCCCGGCGGCCATGATATGCCCTCCCCCTCCGTATAGGTCCTCACATATTCTCGAGACAGGAAAATCTTCAATGCTTCTTGCGGAAACCTTCACGCAATCCTCATCTTCACGCAGAAAAAAAGAGAAATAAATCCCGCTCACATTCAATGGCTCATTGACAAGTCCCTCCGTGTCACCGCGCTCATAATTGAACCGCTTCAGTTCTTCGGAATCAAGAGTGATCACCGCCGCATGCCATTTCTCAAAGATCTCCAGTCTGTTTGATAAGGCATAAGCCTGAAGTCTGAGGCTCGACAGGCTGCGGGTCAATAATGCTTCCCTGACAATGCGTGTTTTGTCAACACCCTTTTCGAGAAGGCGCATGAGAACTTCATAGATGTCCGGATTCTTGCAGTTCACTGAGAAATTCCGCGTGTCAGTGACCATTCCGGTCAACAGGCATGTCGCCGAATCGAGACTGATCTCCTTGTAGTATCCCATAGGGCAGATAATGCGGAACATAAGCTCGGACGCCGACGACATATCGGGATATGAAAAACTGAGATCACAGAAATTGTCCGGCTGCTGGTGATGATCGACCATAACCTTGCGGCATGATGCGGCCTCGGTGACTTCTGCCAACAGATCCTGACGTGAAAGTTTATTGAAATCGCTGCAAATGATCAGATCGGCCTCTGCCATAAGCCGACGGCTGTATTCCTCATGTCTTGTGAATATGCTTATATCCTTGAAACCCGGAAGGAAAGCCAATGAGCGCGGAGGCTGGTCAGGAACGACAACAGTCGCTTTCTTTCCCAAGGCCTGAAGCAAATGAGCCATTCCGAGACAGCTTCCGATCGCGTCCCCGTCCGGACGCACATGGCATGTCAAGACAATCTTGTCACTTTCCTCTATCCATCTGCGGAATTTATCGGTCATTCCGGTGTTCAGAAGCTTCTCCATTGGCCTTTTTTAAATTTTGATTGATTTTTCAACCTACAAAGATAACTTTTTATTTGCAAATAATACCATTTTTTCCGTAATTTTGCAAAAAAGTTATTGTCCGGGTGAAAAAACAGCGAACCTCGTTTCCAGTCCTTACCCGCATCAAAATATTAATATCTGATTGATTATGTGTGAAATAGAATATAAAACATCTCCCGAACGCCGCAAACAGCAACTCGAAGCATTCGGACGAATGCTCGACGTTCTCGACGAATTGCGAGTGAAATGTCCATGGGATGCCAAACAGACAAATGAGTCATTGCGCCCCAACACAATCGAAGAGACCTTTGAACTCGCCGAGGCTTTGTCAAACAATGACATTCCCAATATCAAGAAGGAATTGGGAGACGTGTTGCTACATATCGCATTTTATTCGAAGATTGCCTCTGAAAAGGAGCAATTCGACATCGCCGATGTTTGCAACGCTCTGACAGACAAGCTAATTTTCCGGCATCCTCACGTTTTTGGGAATGTCAAGGCTGATTCCTCAGATGAAGTCATTCAAAATTGGGAACAGATAAAACTCAAAGAAAAAGACGGCAATAAGACTGTCCTTGGAGGCGTTCCCTCAGCTCTTC
>CAYQQG010000146.1:0-5158 GCA_964419535.1 uncultured Sangeribacter sp. | reverse complement strand
CAGTAACCGCTTGAAATCCGTTATCTTCAAGGATTTACTTGGTAATCCCGCAAATTTTTGCTAAATTTGCGGTCTGTCAAAGTGCTTTACAAGCACCGCACACCGGCTTTCAGCCGACGTCTGCTCTTTGCAGACTCGCGAATTTATGCTAAATTTGCAGAATATAACATATTTTTATGAAATGTTCAATATCGGGCTTGACCCGGAAAATACTCGTATTATTGACATTTTCTCTTTTGGGATTAAACATCGTCAGGGCTCAGGAGTCGTTTGAACGCGATCTCGAGTCGGTTGTGTTTGTCCCGAAGGGTCAATGGATCACCGGCCTTTCGATTAATTACAGCCAGTCTAATCAGAATAAATATCAGTTCCTTATTTTCGAAGGAATCTCCGGCGACACTTATAATCTTCGTGTCTCCCCGATGTTGCTTTTCGCTTTTAAAGATGATATGGCTGCGGGCGGCCGATTCAATTATTCGCGGTCATTAACCAAGCTGGAGGAAGCCGATATTGTCCTCGATTCGGAAACGGGATATAATGTCGATCATCTTTACCGTTTGTCCCATAATTATTCTGTTTCCGGAGTTTTCCGTAATTATTTCTCGATTGGAAGATCAAAAAGATTCGGTTTCTATAACGAATTGCAATTGACTCTCGGTGGAGGCCAATCGAAGATTATGCAAGGCGTTTCGTCAAGTCTGACCGGTGCTTACGAGAGAAATTTCACGCTCGACGTCGGACTTGTTCCGGGAATGTGCGTGTTCCTCAATAATTATTCCGCTATGGAAGTGAGTATAGGAGTTCTGGGCTTTAAGTATACGGACACAAAGACGATCACCGATCAGATATATGTCGCGCGCCGGAATACAAAATCTGCAAATTTCCGTCTGAATCTGTTCTCAATTTCTTTCGGAGCAAGTTTTTATCTGTAAGCCATGAAGAAAAAAGTAATATCAGCATTCCTTTTAGCAGTCGTGGCTCCGTGGTTGCCGCTTCGTGCCGCCAACGCCGATGAAAACCCGAAGGAGATAAAAGCAGTCACGACAACTGTCACGACCACGCGGACCGAGACAGTCTATCTTCCCGTCTCTCAGGATGAAGCCGATGCCGATTCTTTATTAACTTCTCCCCGGGAGGGTGGGAAATTGATATGGATACCCGATTCGTTAACAAAAGAAGTGGGAGTCCTTCTTGAAGGTCATTCGCGGGTTGTCGACGATCCTCTCAGACTGAATATAAATGAGAAGGTAGTGTTCCGCGGGGACACTGTGCCCATGATTCTTCGCGATCGAAATCTCGGAAGATATGACCGCGGTCTCTTCAATTTTCTTTTCATTCCGAAGGGTACATGGCATTTGGGCCTGACGGCTTCATACGGTCAGTTCTCTACTTCAGATCTCCAGATGCTTGATCTTCTGAGTGATGTTGATTTGGGAGCGACCTCGTTCAGCATCAAGCCTCAGTTGGGATATTTCATCAAGAATAACCTTTCGTTGGGCGTGAGAATGGCCTATACCCGGACCGCCGCAAACATCGATTCGTTTAAGGTTGACATCGACGAGGATATGAATTTCAACCTTCATGACATATATTATAGGTCGGAATCATATACGGCCGCCGTTTTCATGCAGCAATACACCGGAATCGGACGTCGCGGAAGGTTCGGAGTCTACAATGAGGTTGAACTTGCATTCTCTTCGGGCAACGGCGATTTCAACCGCCCCTATAACGGGAACCTGCGTTCGACACATACAACCAATATGGAAGCGAGGCTGACCTTCTCCCCGGGCGTATGCATCTTCATTATGGAGAATGTCTCGTTCCATGTTTCGTTCGGTGTCTTCGGATTCTATCTGAGAAATGAGAAACAGAGAGTGGACGGCGAATGGCTCGGAAATAGATTCACATCCGGCGCGAATTTCAAGATCAATCTCTTCAATCTTGCGTTCGGAATCGGCATCCATATTTAAGACTTAAACTTTAGTTTCAACCGAAAACCCAATTTTTATTTCCATTATGACAGGAGTGACGCGTCTTTTGAAGTCATATAAATATATCCAAAGGATAGTCGGATCTTTATTGATGACCCTCGTTTTCATAGGGATTTCATCTTGCATAAAGAACGACCTTCCTTATCCCAAAATCCCGCAGTATATCCTTGCTCTGGCAGCTGAGGGAGAATCTTCGCCGGCAGCGATCGACTCGCTTAATTTCAAAGCGTCAATCTATCTGCCGGAAACTGTCGATATCCGGAATGTCGTGTTTTCCGAATTCAGGATCACGGAGGGCGCCGTCGCGGATCCCGATCTGCTTGAAGGTGCATATGATATGTCATCGCCGATAATAGTCACCCTTTCACGTTATCAGGATTATCCCTGGATCATAACGGCCAGGGAACAGATTGAAAGATATTTCGAAATTGAAGGTCAGATAGGGGAGACTGTCATTGACGAGGTCGGTCGACGGATCCTTGTCCGTGTTCCGGAAACGGCGAACCTCGCTGATCTGACCCTGACAAGAATTAAACTCGGACCTGAGGGGCTCACAACTTTGACACCGGATGTCGTTCCCGGAAAAATAGATCTTGAAAAGCCGCTCAGAATTGAGGTCACAGCGTTTGGACGAACTGAGGATTGGACAATATATGTTGAGAAAACCGAACTTATTGTCCAGACAACCGCGGTCGATGCGTGGTCTCAGGTCATTTGGGCTTATGGAAACGGACCGGCTGACGTCAGGAATAGTTTCCAATACCGGAAGGCTGACTCTGACCAATGGATAGATGTTAATATAAATGATGTGAACCAGACACAGGGCGCATTCTCGGTATGCATCCCCCACCTTACGCCGTTGACTGAATATGTGGTAAGAACTGTTTCAGGAAATAATTTGGGCAATGAGATAACCGTCCGGACCCAAGCGACGGAAGTCTTGCCGGACGGTTCGTTCGATCAGTGGTGGCAGAACGGAAGGATATGGTGTCCGTGGAATAAGGACGGAGAGCGTTTCTGGGATACAGGCAACACCGGTGCGGCCACTCTCGGCCAGTCCAACGTCGTGCCCTCAGATGACACGCCTAACGGAATTACCGGACAGAGCGCGAAACTGGAGACTCGATTTGTCGGAATCGCAGGCATCGGTAAACTTGCGGCAGGCTCGATCTTCACCGGTTCGTTCCAAAAAGTTGACGGCACGAACGGAATTTTGGACTTCGGCCGGCCATGGACAACGCGTCCGACCAAGCTGAAAGGCTACATGAAATATAACACGGCGCCGATCAACTATACGAACGCTGAATATAAAGATCTGATGAATCGCCCCGATTCATGCCACATATATGTCGCGATGACTGATTGGCCGGCTCCTTATGAGATCAGGACTAATCCGAAAAACCGTCAGTTGTTCAATTCCTCGTCTCCTGAAATAATAGCATACGGTGAACTCATTCTTGGCAGTGACACCAACGGGTGGCAGGAATTTGAAATCAAACTTAACTATCGTTCGACCTCACGCGTTCCCCGCTATTTGCAGATAACTTGTGCCGCATCCAAATACGGTGATTTCTTCACCGGAGGAACCGGTGCGTGTCTTTATGTAGATGATTTCTCTTTGCATTATGATTATTGAGGCTTCGTCATCTTGTTGACCCGGAATCCCCGTTCGTTAACTCGCAAATTCAAAACAGGCGAAACGAAGTTAATCGAAGGCCATCATTTGCTATTCAATATGAGAGGATGCAATAATCATGAGTAAAGATGAGCCAAAATCATACGGCCGGAGCTGGCTGATTATGTTTAAATTTTTATGAAAAGGACTCTTATGCAGGATTTCACTATCAGGAAACGTCTGCTGTCATTTAAATATGCTTTCAGGGGAATTCGATTGCTGTTCACTCAGCCGAATGCGTGCATTCATGCTGTGGTGACAATAATCGTTCTCATCGCCGGCTTGTTTTTCGGATTGAAGGTCTGGGAATGGTGTGTGGTCGCATTGTGCATAAGCGCTGTCCTAATGGCCGAAGCTTTCAATTCCGCAATCGAGGCTTTGGCAGATAAGGTCTCGCATGAATATGATCCATTGATTGGAAAAGCTAAGGATCTTGCCGCCGGAGCCGTTCTGCTAATGGTCTTCGGGGCCGTGGCTGCGGGTTTAATAATCTTCCTTCCGAAATTTATTGGCCTTTTTTTGTTATAAAATTACGTACGGGAATCAACGGGCTCCATTATCTTGCAAATTCATGGAGGGCGTATATGTTTTTTAGGTAAGTATTGCTTGCTCTTTTGTTAAAACTTGATTAGATAGTGCTGTTTATGGCGAACCGTTATATTATATTCTTAATAACCTTATTAATGTCCTTATCCGGGCAGGCACAAGACTTCAATGAAATCTTGGTTCCGGACGGGTATAAGCCGCCGGCCGCAATTGAGCGTACCACATTCCAGAAAGGTGTCGGGATCTCTACGGACGTTCTCGCTGCCGGATTGCCGGTTGCCGCATTATTGGGTTCCGCAATAAACCGCGACTGGGAAGGAATGAAGCAGGCGGGATTTACGGCGGTCGCTGTGGTTGGAACTAACTTTATTTTAAAATATACTGTCAGAGAATTGCGGCCTGACCATTCAAATTACCATTCCTTTCCGTCAATGCATTCATCCGTTGCCTTTGCCTCTGCGGCCTATCTTCAACGGAGATATGGGTGGAAATTCGGTGCTCCGGCGTTCGCACTTGCCACATATGTCGGTGTTGGGCGAGTGCTTGCAAAGAAACACCATTGGTGGGATTGCATAGCGGGAGCCGCAATAGGAGCCGGGAGTGCCTATATCTTCACGAAGCCCTGGGCCCGGCAGCACGATTTCACGCTGATGCCTGTTGCGGATGACACTTTCGTTGGTTTTACAACCTCTCTGAGCTTCTGACAATTTTACACTTGAAACGGACTGGACGCGCCAAAAAGCGCGTCCAGTCCGTTTCATAACTCACAAAAACCTCGTTAACGACCCTAAAGACTCTAACGACCCTAAGGACCCTAAAGTCCTTAAAGTCTCTAAAGACCTTAAAGACCTTAAAGACCCTAAGGACCCTAAGGACCCTAAGGACCCTCTCCTTCCTTAACTTTCATTAACATTTTTAAACAAAAATTTATTTCGGTCATTTACAG